>JANJVG010000132.1 GCA_024710165.1 Burkholderiaceae bacterium | reverse complement strand
GAAGGGCTGGCCGGCCAGGAACTCCACCACCTTCTCGGTGTTGCGCATGTGGCGTTCCATGCGCAACGGCAGGGTCTCGATGCCCTGCAGGATGAGCCAGGCGGTGTGCGGGCTCATGCAGGCGCCGAAGTCGCGCAGGCCCTCGCGGCGCGCGCGCAGCAGGAAGGCGCCCACGGTCGATTCCTCGCTGAACACCATGCCGTGAAAGCCGTCATAGGGCTGCGTCATCTCGGCAAAGCGCCCCGAGCCTTCCCAGTCAAATGCGCCACTGTCCACCACCACGCCGCCAATCACCGTGCCATGGCCGCTCAAGAACTTGGTGGCCGAGTGGTACACCAGATCGGCGCCGTGCTCGAAGGGTTTCATCAGCCAGGGCGTGGTGAAGGTGGAATCCACCAGCAGCGGAATGCCGTGCTCGTGCGCAATGGCGCTCACGGTGGGGATGTCGAGCACGTCCAGGCCGGGGTTGCCCACGGTCTCGCCGAAGAACAACTTGGTGTTGGGGCGGATGGCGGCGCGCCAGGCGTCGATGTCGCCGGGCTTGACGAAGGTCGTCTCGATGCCGAAGCGGCGCAGTGTGTAGTGCAGCAAGTTCTGCGAGCCACCGTAGAGTGCGGTGCTGGCGACGATGTGCGAGCCCGCGCCCATCAGCGTGCAGATGGCCAGGTGCAACGCGGCCTGGCCGCTGGCGACTGCAATAGCGCCTGCGCCGCCTTCGAGTGCGGCCATGCGCTGCTCGAACACGGCATTGGTCGGGTTGCTGATGCGCGAATAGACATGCCCGCCGCGCTCCATGTTGAACAGCGCGGCCGCGTGGTCGCTCGATTCGAACACGAACGAGGTGGTCAGGTGGATGGGCACGGCGCGCGCGCCGGTGGCGGGGTCGGGGGTGGCGCCTGCGTGCAGCGCCAGTGTGTCGAAGCCGGGGTCGGCGTAACCGGGCATGAAGTTGTCTCCAAGGTGTATCGAATGGCAGGATATCCCGGCATTGTGGGCTATATTTGACTCCCAAATGCATAGCGCCCCAGCGGCGTCCACGGAGAAGCACCATGAAAGTCAGCGACATCCTGCGTGTCAAGGGCAACACCCTCTTTACCGTCCACCCCGACGAGCCGCTGGCCCGTGCGGTCGATGCCATGGCCGAGAAGGACATCGGCTCGCTGGTGGTGATGGAGCACGGCGACCTGGTGGGCATGCTCACCTTCCGCGAGGTGATTCAGGCTATCGTCAAGAACGGCGGAGGCGTGGGCACGCTGCTGGTGCGTTCGGCCATGGACGACCACCCGCTCACCTGCACCACCGAGACCGACATGGACGAGGTGCGACGCATGATGCTCGACCGCCACGCACGCTACATGCCGGTGATGGACAAGCGCATGCTCATGGGCGTGATCAGCTTCTACGACGTGGCCAAGGCCGTGGTGGACAGCCAGAACTTCGAGAACAAGATGCTCAAGGCCTATATCCGCGACTGGCCGGAAGAGGGCGCCACTCCCGCCTGAGCCGCACCTTGACGGGGTGGGTGCTACCGCAGGATGCGGTGGCAGAACCTGGATTTATAGTCAAATGGGCTTCTAGCGCTTGCTGGTCAAGCGCTTGCAGCTATTGAATCAATAGTGCCCTGCATCGGGGCCTGTCGGGCCTTTGTGCTCGGGGATAATCGAGCGCCATGAGCGGCAACACCTTCGGCACCCTTTTCTGCGTCACCAACTTTGGTGAATCCCACGGTCCGGCCATTGGCTGCGTGATTGATGGCTGCCCGCCCGGCATGCTGTTGTCCGAGGTCGACATCCAGCAGGACCTGGACCGCCGCCGCCCTGGCACCAGTCGCCACGTCACGCAGCGCAACGAACCCGATGCGGTGGAGATCCTCTCGGGCGTGTACGAGGGCCGCACGACCGGTACACCGATTGCGCTGCTGATCCGCAACCAGGACCAGCGCAGCAAGGACTATGGCGACATCCTGCGCACCTTCCGCCCCGGCCATGCCGACTACACCTACTGGCACAAGTACGGCCTGCGCGATCCGCGCGGCGGTGGCCGTTCGTCCGCGCGCCTGACGGCGCCCACGGTGGCTGCGGGTGCCGTGGCCAAGAAATGGCTGGCCGAGAAGTTTGGCACGCAGTTTCGCGCCTGCATGACGCAGCTGGGCGAACTCGACATCCCGTTCGAGAGCTGGGACCATGTGCCGCACAACCCTTTCTTCGCGCCCGCGGCCGATGTCCAGCGCTACGAGGACTACATGGACCAGCTCCGTAAGGCGCACGATTCGTGTGGCGCACGCATCCGCGTGCAGGCCACGGGTGTGCCCGTGGGCCTGGGCGAGCCGCTGTTCGATAAGCTCGACGCCGATATCGCCTACGCCATGATGGGGCTCAACGCCGTCAAGGGTGTGGAGATTGGCGCGGGTTTTGCCAGCGTGGCCCAGCGTGGCACCGTGCACGGTGATTCGCTCTCGCCTGAGGGCTTTCGCGCCAACAACGCGGGCGGTGTGCTGGGCGGCATCAGCACCGGGCAGGACATCGAGGTGAGCATCGCCATCAAGCCCACCAGTTCCATCCTGAGCCCGCGCGAGTCCATCGACATCCACGGCCAGAGTACCGAGGTGGTCACCAAGGGCCGCCACGACCCCTGCGTGGGCATCCGCGCCGCTCCCATCGCCGAGGCGCTGCTGGCGCTGGTGCTGATGGACCATGCCTTGCGCCACCGCGCGCAGTGTGGCGACGTGGTGCAGGCGGTGCCGCCCATTGCGCCCACGGCGCCCTGAAGCACCGCGTCAGCGCGGCCGTAGGAACGCCAGCAGGCGCAGCGGGTTGAAGCCGGTGACCAGCGAGGTTGCCAGCAGCACCAGCGCGCCGCCCCACAGCATGCCCGGGCCCAGCGCTTCCCCCAGAAAAATATGGCCCCAGGCTACGCCGAACAGCGGAATCATGAAGGCCGAGCTCATCGCCGCCACGGGTGAGATCTGGCTGAGCACGCGCAGATTGAGCCAGTAGGCCAGGCCCGAGGTCACCACGCCCATCACCAGCACGGCCAGCAGGGCCGGCACGGTGAACCGGGCCTGGGGCCAGTCCCAGGCGGCGCCCGGCACCAGCATCAGCAGTGCCGCAGCATGGATGCCGGCGGCAATGGCCAGCGGGCTGATGCGCTGCGTGGAACGCTTCATCCAGGGCGTGCACATGCCATAGCAGGCGGCCGCCCCCATGCAGGCCAGAGCCGCCAGCATCAGCTCGGGCGTGGGTTGCACAGGCCCCAGCTGCACGATGAACGCTACGCCGACAAAGCCGCACAGGCAGCCCAGCCACTTGCGCAGGCTGAGCGTGTCTTCTTTCATCCAGGCTGAGGCCAGCACGCCGAAAGGCACGACCATGGTGTTGAGCAGCGAGCTGTAGCCCGCAGGCAGGCGCAGGGCGGCCCAGGCGTAGAGCAGGAAGGGCAGGGCCACGGTCAGTGCGCCCAGGCCCGTCAGTTCGCGCCAGTGCTGCCAGGGCCAGGGCTCACGCGTGGCACGCATGATGGCCATCAGCGTGAGGGTGGCCAGGCCAATGCGCAGGGCTGCGGCCACCTGGGGGCCCAGTACCGGGCTGGCGATGCGGATGAACAGGAAGGAGGCGCCCCACAGGGCGGATAGCAGCACAAGCTGCAGCAGATGGCGGGTTTTCACAGGGGAAGCATTGTGCCCCCGCGGCTTTCGGGCTGCCGTGCCGCAAGCGACACCATTTGATGCAAAAATGGGCTGAAGCGCTTTCTGGACAAGCGGTGTCAGCTATATTTTGAATAGCGCTGCATGCTGAGGGAAGGCTGACGGCCTGCGCCTTTTGCCGGTTACTGCCGGACTTCGTCCACCAGGGTCTTGAACTCGTCGATGTCTTCGAAGCTGCGGTACACGCTGGCATAGCGGATGTAGGCCACTTTGTCGAGCTTCTTGAGTTCGCGCATGACCAGCTCGCCGATGCGGCTGGAAGGAATCTCGCGCTGGCCCAGATTGAGCAGCATTTCCTCGATGCGCTCGATGGCCGAATCGACCTGAGCGGTGCTTACCGGACGCTTGCGCAGCGCGATGTTGAACGAGCCCATGAGCTTGGGGCGCGCGTACTCGGTGCGGCGGCCGTCCTTTTTCACCACGACGGGGAAGCTGACCTCCGGCCGCTCGTAGGTGGTGAACCGCTTCTCGCAGGTGGAGCAGCGCCGCCGGCGGCGAATGAAATCTCCGTCCTCGGACACCCGGGTTTCAACCACCTGGGTTTCATGGTGGCTGCAGAAAGGGCATTTCATCGGGGTGTTCCGGGGCGGGGTCTGTCTTGCGCCGGCACACGCGCAGGGGCGTGTGCGGCGGCCGAGATCAGCGGTAGACCGGAAAACGCGCCGTCAGCGCATTGACCTTGGCGCGCACGGCGGCGATGTTGGCTTCATCGCGCGGGTTGTCCAGCACGTCGGCGATCAGGTTGGCGGTGATGCGCGCTTCTTCTTCCTTGAAGCCGCGCGTGGTCATGGCGGGGGTGCCAATGCGCACGCCGCTGGTCACCATCGGCTTCTCTGGGTCGTTGGGGATCGCGTTCTTGTTGATGGTCATGTGGGCCTGGCCCAGCACGGCCTCGGCTTCCTTGCCGGTGATGCCCTTGGCGCGCAGATCGACCAGCATCACGTGGCTTTGCGTGCCGCCGCTCACGATGCGCAGGCCGCGTGCGGTCAGCGTCTCGGCCACCACCTTGGCGTTCTTGGCCACCTGTTCCTGGTAGGTCTTGAACTCGGGCTGCAGCGCTTCCTTGAAGGCCACGGCCTTGGCCGCGATGACGTGCATCAGCGGGCCGCCCTGCAGGCCGGGGAAGATGGCGCTGTTGATGGCCTTCTCGTGCTGGGCCTTCATCAGGATGATGCCGCCGCGCGGGCCGCGCAGGCTCTTGTGGGTGGTGGAAGTGACCACGTCGGCGTGGGGCACGGGGTTGGGGTACACGCCGGCGGCAATCAGGCCGGCGTAGTGGGCCATGTCCACCATGAAGATGGCGCCAATTTCCTTGGCGATCTTCGCAAAGCGCTCGAAATCGATGTGCAGGCTGTAGGCAGAAGCACCGGCAATGATGAGCTTGGGCTTGTGTTCCCGTGCCTTGGCTTCCATCGCGTCGTAGTCAATGGCTTCCTGGGCGTTGAGTCCATAGGAGATGACGTTGAACCACTTGCCGGACATGTTCAGTGGCATGCCGTGGGTCAGGTGACCGCCTTCTGCCAGGCTCATGCCCATGATGGTGTCGCCGGGCTTGAGGAAGGCCAGGAACACGGCCTCGTTGGCGGATGCGCCGCAGTGCGGCTGCACGTTGGCCGCTTCGGCGCCGAAGATCTGTTTGACGCGGTCGATGGCCAGTTGTTCGGCCACGTCCACATGCTCGCAGCCACCGTAATAACGCTTGCCGGGATAGCCTTCGGCGTACTTGTTGGTCAGCTGTGTGCCCTGGGCCCACATGACGGCGGGCGAGGCGTAGTTCTCGCTGGCGATGAGCTCGATGTGCTCTTCCTGGCGCTTGTTTTCGGCCTGGATGGCGGCAAAGAGTTCAGGGTCGGTCTGTTCGACGAGGATGTTGCGGTGGTACATGGCAGTCCTATGAAGAAAGCGTGCGTACGACCTATGCAAGGCAACGGGCACCTTGAGAGGGCCATAAACACACTCTTGATGTCCCTTGAAGCAAGGGCTGCCCAGGCGAACGGCAGAACATGCACAAGCGGATGCATTTGGCACGGTACGCTCCCCGGTGGTTCGCAGCGGAGGCTGACCCCTGCAGTTTTCCACATCAGCGGCAGGCCGTCTGGAAGCCTGCGCCTATCGCCAGTTGCGTACCCGGGTAGTGTAACTGAGCCGACTGTCGCATCGGTTCGCGCGGCGCAGCAATCGGGCGCAACCGCGCGGGCCGAGGGGTTTTCAGAGGTTTGCGGTCGAGAGCAAAGCCACTTTTTCACCATTTTCGACTGCACTGCTGGCTGGTGCAGCGGGGCCCACCGCAGGCAGGGCCTGCGCCGGTGCCTGGCTGGTGAGGGTGGGCGTTGTCGTTGGTGGCGTGACCGGCATGGTGGATGCCGGGCGACCTTGGGCTACCTGGCGCAAGCGGAAATGCTCTGCCATCACCTTGGCAGCGTAGCCCCCATCGTCCGGCAAGTTGGCTGCGCCCACGTAGTAGCGAAGTCCACCCTCAATCGAGCCGGCACGTGCAATGCATTCCTGCAACACCTTGACGCCAACGCGTACGTTGGTGACCGGGTCAAAGGCCGTGAGCAGACCGCCAACGCTTTCGTATTTCTCGGTGTGTACGCGGGTCATTACCTGCATTAGCCCCTGGGCGCCTACCGGGCTTTGTGCAAAGGGGTTGAAGCCAGATTCGATGGCCATGATGGCAAGGATCAGCGTCGGGTCGAGTTTGGTACGCGCACCCAATTCGTAGGCTTCTGTCACTAGCAGCCCAACAGGTTCGGGTGCAACGCGGTATTTTTTACTCAGCCAGAAGGCCACGCGGGCCTGCTCCTTGGGAAGTTCATGGGGATGGACTGCCAGGGCGCGGTCGCTGGGCTCCACTGGCTCTGCCAAAGGCCCCAGCAGAGCGACCTGGCGCGCTTGCAGCCAGTCCATCAGCCGGGCTTCGCCGGCCAGGCGCAAATCGGGGCGTGCCGTCAGTGCAATCACGGCAAATACGACGCCCAGGCCGAGCAGTGCGAAGCTGTTGTGGGTGATCTCCAAAAAGCCTTCCGTGATATCTGCGACAAAAGTGCGCACTCCGGAGGCCAATTTTCCTGTCGCTGTCATAGCTTTCCTTTCTGCGGCGCAAGTGGGAGGCTCGCGGCACCGTGCGATGCGCAAGAACTCCGTAGGTCACGCCTGGATTGGTACGCCATCAAATTCGTGCCTGGCGTGTAGCACCTTCGAACACTGAATTGACTTAGCCGGTTTCGGCAGCGGGTTGGGGTTTGTACTAGCTTTTGAGAAGCTGGCGGATTCTAGAAGCGTATTAAATGCCAAGTCAATACTAACAATTCATTGCAAAAGACATATAAATAATAACAAAACTGTAAATATTCTCATGTTTGCGGTGGATTGCATGGCTGCAGCATCAGTCGGTCAGGAACCCGACGAGAGATGCTGATCCCTTTCAATCGCTTGTTGGTGTCCGATTGACGGGCTGATTTGTGAACACGGCATTTTTTTGCTAAGGTCAATTCGCCTTCAGCATTAAAGTCTCGTTTGACGAACGGATGCGTGCTGTCCACACGGCGAGTCATGGTGTACGCGATGTCGGGCTTTCAGGGTAATCACTCGGTGGCAGCACCTCGCCTCTTCGCAGCCCGGCCCTCCTGTGTGCGTTGTTCAGCGGTGCAACGACCATGGAGTCCGCTGTCAAACCCGGATGAGAGACGCAACGCCGATCGGCGGGACTTTCTTGCCTCAGTTTTTGCCCCGCACATGACGGATCCTGGGCCCCTTGTCAGTAGCCTCGACCAGCCCGCATCCCGTTTGCTGATCAACGCCTCTTTCAAACTATGAAAAGCTTTTCCCGCCGCGTGTGGTTTCGACGGTTCTCCATGGCCATTGGTGCTGTGCTCCTACTGTGGATTTTGGGCTGGCTGGCAGTACCGCCTATCGTTCGATCTCAGGGAGAGAAAGTGGCCTCCGAGGCGTTGGGCCGCAAGGTTCGCATTGGTCAGGTGCAGTTTCGTCCCTGGTCACTGGAACTGAGCCTGCAGGATGTGTCGGTTGCGGATATGCAGGGCACAAATGACATGTTGAGCGTGCAGCGCCTCTACATTGATGCGGAACTGCAGTCGCTGTTGCGCCTCGCACCAGTGATTGATGCGCTGGAGGTGGATGTGCCTGTGCTGCGCATCACCCAGCTGGCGACCGGTCAGACCGATGTGGACGACCTTATCGAGCGTTTTTCGCAGTCTTCCGACCCCCATGCGTCGCCCGTGGGTTTTGCACTGTACAACTTGGCAGTGCGCGGTGGTTCGGTGGATTTTGTGGACCAGGTCGTAGGTCGCACCCATGAGGTGCGTGACCTGCAATTCAGCCTGCCATTCATCGGTAACCTCGGTTCCCAGCGTGAGATCACTGTGTTTCCTCGTTTGGCCTTTGAACTCGATGGCAGTGCATTCGACTCCATGGCCGAGGCGGCACCGTTCATCGAAAGCCAGCGCACGCAGGCCCGCATCGGATGGAAAGACGTTGATCTGTCGCTCTACCGTGACTATCTCCCGGCCAGCCTGCCGATACGACTGGATGCGGGCAAGGTGGACGCCGAACTGCGTCTCTCGTTCGAGCAAAAACCGGACACGGTGCTGCAGCTCAGCGGCGTCTTGCGTGCGCGTGATGTCAAGCTCCAAGACGCGGCACGCGAGGATTTGCTGTCCTTTGACGCCCTGGAGGTGCAACTGGCGGAGTTTCAGCCTTTCCGCAAACTGCTGCGGGTCGATGTCGTCGCGCTGGATTCACCCCGGCTGGTTCTGCTGCGGGATGGCGCCGGGCGCTTCAATCTGGGACCGTCGGGCGCCGACACCCGAACGGCTCGAAACGATGCAGCCGGTGAGCCGACTTCTGACCCCAGGGATACGGAGCATGGCTGGAAGATCGAGGTGGGCCGCGTTTTCGTGCATGCGGGGCAGGCTTCCTGGAGGGATGACAGTGCTCCATCCAGGGCCCGTGTCGAGGCACGCCAGCTTGAGTTGCAAGCCTCCGACGTCTCTGTGCCTTTTGCGCACCCCATGCGATTTGCCGGAAGCCTGCAGCTTGGCGGACTGGATGCAGGTCAGGCCGCCGGAAAACTGGCGTTTGCAGGCGATGGAACGGACCGTCTGGGGAAGGTGGCGCTTTCAGTGCACTCTTTGCCGCTGGATCTGGCTGGCCCCTACCTTTCGCGATGGCTTGTGCCGAGGCTGGGTGGCGCCTTGAGTGGCCACGCCGGCCTGGCATGGAATGACTCTGTCGTGGTTGCACAGGTGGCCAGTCTGGATATCGATGATGTGGCGCTCTCTTGCGGGCCTTCTTCTGGCTGCGCGCAAGCGGTGCCACCAACCGTGGCCATGCGGGCGAAGCAGTCGGTGGCAGAGATCAAGCGCTTGCGGGTGGAAGATGCCCGAATTGACCTTGCAAAGCGCAGTGTGCGTGTGGGGCGCGTGGCTTTGACGCAGCCACGCGCTGTAGTGCAGCGTTCAAAGGATGGGCAATGGATGTTCGAACGATGGCAGCTTGAACGAGCGCAGGGTGCAGTGTCTACGCGCTCACCAGACGCGGCACCTTGGGCGCTGGAACTGGCAGACTTTGCGATCGACGCTGGCGCTGCTGCTTTTCAGGATGCATCGCAGGGGGAGCCTGTGGCGCTCACGCTGACGGCCTTGCGTCTGCGTTTGCAGGATTTCTCGCCTCTTGCGGTCGCTGGCAAGCCCTCGAACTTCAGCGTGTCTGCGCGCATCGGCACAGGACGTGCCGACCCAGGCCGATTGCAGTATGTGGGTACGTTGGGCTTGGTCCCATTGCGCACGCAGGGCCGGATCACGGCCACCCATGTGCCTTTGCATGTGGTCGAACCTTATGTTGCAGCGGCTCTGAATGTGGATGTGAGGCGTGCTGATGGCAGTTTCGAGGGAGAAATGGAGTTTGCCCAGACCCTGGCCGGCCCAAGGGTTGGCGTCCGGGGCAATGCGGCGCTGGACGACGTGCGTATTCGCATGGCGCCGGTGGCTCTGGCGGGAGAAGGTGCAGGTTCTGACGGCTCCTCCGTTCTCCGCAGGGGAGAGGAGCTCCTGAACTGGAAATCGCTGGGATTGCGAGGTATCGATGTAGCCCTGGCGCCAGGCAGACCGGTGACGATTGATGTGCGTGAAACCGCACTGAGTGATTTTTTTGCGCGCGTCATCTTGCAGGCAAATGGGCGCATCAATCTGCAGGATATGGTGAAAATGGCAGATGCGCAGGCCGTTCCGTCACCGGGCCCGGCAATGTCGACATCCACAGAGCTTGCGCCCGCACCAGAACCCCTGATTGATACGGCCATGGCGCCAATCATCCGGTTTGGGCCGGTCACCCTGACAGGCGGTCGTGTGCATTTCACGGACTATTTCATACAGCCGAACTATTCGGCCGACCTGAGCGAGCTCACCGGGCGCCTCAGCGCGTTCTCTTCGGTTCCCCCAACGGCCGGGGCAGCCCCCGAGCTGGCTGAACTGGAGTTGCGTGGGCGCGCCGAAGGAACCGCATCGCTGGACATCACCGGCAAGCTCAACCCGCTGGTGCAGCCGCCGCAATTGGACATCCAGGGGCGCATGCGTGATCTGGAGCTGCCCCCATTGTCGCCCTACACCATCAAGTATGCGGGCCATGGGATCGAGCGGGGCAAGCTCAGCATGGATGTCCACTACCTTGTGCAGCCCGACGGGCAGCTGACCGCCGGCAACAAGCTGGTGCTCAACCAGCTCACGTTCGGCGAACCAGTTCAAGGAGCCCCTGCGAGCCTGCCGGTGAGACTGGCGGTAGCGCTGCTGGCAGACCGCAATGGTGTAATTGATGTCGATTTGCCCATTAGTGGATCCCTCAACGACCCGGAATTCCGCCTCGGTCCCGTGATTTTCAAGATCATCGGCAATCTGGTGATGAAGGCGGTCACGGCGCCTTTTTCTCTGCTGGCGGGCGCTTTGGGCGGCGGCGCTGAACTCGGTTCGGTGGCCTTTGTCGCCGGTAGCGCCGAGCTCGGGGACTCTGCCCGGCAGGGCCTGGACAAGGTTGTGCGGGCACTGACCGAGAGGCCGGCACTCAAGGTGACTGTGGTCGGCATGGCCAGCCTTGAGGTCGAGCGCGATGCCTGGAAGCGCGCGCAGCTGCGCCAGAGCCTGCTGGCACAAAAGCGCCGGGCAGCCCTGCGGGCAGGGCAGTCTGCAGAAGCGGTGCAGACCCTTGCGGCCGATGAGGTCCCCGCCTTGCTCAAGGAGGTCTACCGCCGCTCCGACATTGCCAAGCCGCGCAATCTGGTCGGTCTTGCCAAGGACCTCCCCCAGGGCGAGATGGAGGCGCTGCTGCTGGCGAGCATTCCGGTGTCCGAGGCGTCGATGCGCGAATTGGCCCTGGCCCGCGGTGTAGCCGTGCGTGACTACCTGGCGTCCCGGCAGTTGCCGGCAGATCGACTCTTTCTCGGTGCGGTCAAGGTGGCGCCGGCAGAGGCTGCTTGGCAGCCCAATGCAGAGCTCACCTTGGACACCCGTTGACCTGCGTTGGTGCCGCAGACCAAATCCCGGTGAAAATAGCGGTTTCGCCCGCTGCAGCCACGCCTTTGGGCGGAGTGACCTTTTTCGTTTCCCGGTCTTGTTCCGGGTGACGGTTCTCCCTGAGACCATGTTTCCAATTTTTTCCCGCAACAAAATGTCTGACGCTCCCGAAACCACACCGGCTCCGGCCAAACCCCATGATGCCCATCCGCTCGATGGACTGACGGGAGGAGCTTTCTCGGCTGCCACGTCGGGGGAGCGCTCTGCACGCATTCGTGAGTGGCTGGCCACCTTGCCGGCTCCTGAGCAGTTGCAGGAAGTATTCAAGGAACTCAGCAGCCGCGACAAGGGTGCTGCACGTGCCGTGCGCGAACGCCTCGATGAAATCCGCCGCGCCAAGAACCAGGAATCCATTGCTGCCGAATGGGCCGAGAAGGCGCAGGCGCTGTTGACAGCCAGCAAGCTCAATATCGCTGATGCCCTGGCATGGCAGCGTGATGCGGCCAAGGCAGGGGCGCCGTTGTCGCGCGAACCCTTGTCGCAGCTCAAGGTACGTTTGGCTGATCGCGTCAAGGTGATTGAAGACCTGCAACACCGGGTGCAGGTCCAGCGCGAGGCTGCCGTGTTGCTGGCCCAGCGCATTGAAGTCCTCTCCACCAAATCCTGGCGTGATGCCCAGGCTGCCCAAGAGGTGCTGCGTGCCGACGTCCAGCACTGGCAGGAACAGGCGCAGGCGTTGTCGGGTGATGCCAGCTGGCCCAGCGTGGAGGCGCGTTTCCCCCCCCTGCTTGATGCATCGCGTGCACAGCTGCTCGTGGTCTGGGATGCCTTCCAGTCTGCTGTGGCGTTGGCCGTGGCAGCTGCTGAAGACGCCCAGGCTGCACTGCCGCCAGTACCGGTCTGGGCCGATGAGCTGCGCCTGGCGCGTGGCGTTCCTGCTGAAACGGCTGCTGCTGCCGAGCGTCCCGCACGCCCGTCCAAGCCCAGGACAGACCCTGAAGTCGTGGCCAAGGCCGTCCAGCTGGTGTGCGATGCATTGGCCAAACTGGAGCAGGAAACCGCTGAAGGACACGGCAAAGCCAGTGTCGGGGCGGCTGCCGCTTTGCGCGCAGTGCTCAAGAACCACGGCCGGCACATCGATGCGGCCCTGGAGCAGCGCGTGCACGCAGCTCTGGTAGCTGCTGGCGAACTCGAAGGCTGGCAGCGCTGGAGTGCTGACCAGGTACGCGAGGAGTTGCTGGCCAAGGCCGAAGGGCTGCTCAAGCGCCCCGAGGGCCAGGCGCTGGGTGGCCGCAAGATGCAGGAAACGCTGCGTCAATTGCGCGACCAGTGGAAACAGGCCGACCAGGGTGGCGCGCCCAACCACGGACTGTGGAAGAAATTTGACGAGGCCTGTAATGCAGCGCACAAGGTGGTCGAAGCCTGGCTGGACAAGATTCGCACCGAAACCGCTGAACACAAGGCGCAGCGCCTGGCCCTGATCGAGGAACTCAATGCCTGGACGAAGGAGCATGCAGCCTCAGGCGACTGGAAGGCTGTGAACCGCGCCTTGCACCAGTTTGGCGACCGCTGGCGCGACAGCGGCCATGTCGGAGAGAAGGTTTTTGCCGAATTGCAGCCCCTGTGGAAGCAGGCCGTGGCCCAGGCATCCCTGCCGCTGGAGAAGGCACAGGCCGAGAGCCTGGTGCGCCGGCAGGCCATGATCGACGAGGCAGGTGTGTTGGGCGCTGCACCGGTGTTGCGGATTGATGCCGTGAAAGCCCTGCAGCAGCGCTGGCAGGCCGAAGCCCATGGGGTGCCGCTGGATCGGCGCCAGGAGCAAAAACTCTGGGACGCGTTCCGTAAACCGATCGATGAAGCTTTCAACCGGAAAACCGCCGAGCGCGAGCGCGGAGCATCACAGGCCAGCGCACACGATCGCGCCGTGCTCGATGCTGCCAAGGCGCTGGAGGCCGCCAACGCCGGTGGCGATGCACAGCAAATCCGGGCAGCCATGCTGGCGCTGGAGTCTGCCCTGCGTGGTCAAGCTCAGGCTGCGGCCGAGGAAGCCGCTGCAGCGGTGGCGGACCGCGCTCCCTCGCAGGGCGAGGCCGCGCAGGCACCCTCGTCCGAGGCTGCAGAGCCCGCGTCAGCCGCCGATGCCGAGGCGACCGAGCCACCCCCGTCTGCTCCTGTCGCCCAACGTACGGCAGTGCGACCTGTGGTGGCGGTGCGTGGAGACGACCGGCCGGGCATGAAGAAGGACGCCCCCGCGGCGCCCGGCCGCGCAGGTCGGCCCGGTGATCGGCGCGATGCCCGCCCTGGCAGGGATGCCGGCCGCCCGGACGCCCGTGGCCCCCGTGACGAGATGCGTGGAGCGGGCCGTTTGGATGATCGCCGGCCCATGCCGCAAGATCGTGGCCCCCGCTTGGGCGATGCAGCCTTCCGTGCCCAGCGCGAGGCGCTGGAACATGCCCAGCAGGCACTCAAGAAGCTGGCGGCCCAGGCCCATGGCGAGGCGCTCACCCACTTGCTGACAGCCTGGGAAAAGCGCGATGCGACGCTGGTGCCCTCCGCACAGGACCTGGGTGGCCGCGTTTCGTCTGCGGTGCGCAGCGCCTGGACGCAGGCCTTGGCAGCCGCTCCGGCAGGCGATGCCCGGCAGGCCTTGCTGCGCCTGGAAATCGCAGCCGAGGTGCCTACGCCGGCCGAACACCTGTCGGAGCGGCGCATGTTGCAACTGCAGTTGCTAACCCGTCGCAACGATCCGGCTCCCACCGAAACCTGGGGGCAGGATACGGCCCGCGTGCTGGCCAGTGCCAGCGATGCGGCCAGCGGGCGCCGTTTGCAGAACGTTCTCAAGGCCCTGCTGCGCAAGTGACCCCGGTGCGGTGGGCCCGATGCGCCTGCCGCAGCAGCCGGGGCGCAGGGCGGCTCCTTGCGCCGGACGAATGCCTGTCCGGCCCCGACCCAGGGGTTCTGAGCATCAGGGGGGTGCAGCCAGCAACGAGCCAGACCGAAACCGTTGCGCTGGATCGGCATCCGGCGTGTTTCATTCCCGACGGGATTCTGGCCGCATTCCGCCGAGTTCGTGCCCGGCGCCATGCCTTCCTCGCCCGGGTCCTGTGTTGGAGCTTCGTTTTGAAACGCACTCCCACTTCAGGGCGCTTGCCATCAGTCGTTGCCTTTCCGGATCACCCTTGAGCTCCTGCCTTGACTCAAACCACACCCCCCATGCTGCACTCGCATGGATCGGCACTGCGCCTGCCCAGCCCTTGCCCGGGGGCGCCCGCAGCGCGTGGTTTGATGACGGAGACGATTTTTTGTTGTCGCCGCAGGCTTTTGATTTCCCGTTGTACGGGGTGTGCCTGGAGCAGCAGGGTGTTTCGGGCCAGGACTTGATCCGCCTGATTCGCCGGCGCAGCCCTGCCGGGATTCTCGCCATCAGCAATCAGCACGGTGATGGGTTTGTGGCTGCGCTGGAGGCAGGGGCAGACATGGTGCTGCGCCAGGATGCGCCGCCGGATCACCTGCTGGCAGCTTTTCATGCCCTCGAGCGGCGTACGCTTTCCGGAGCGCCAGCCACGCCCCGGACGCCCTGGACGCTGCTTGATGCGCAATCGGTTTTACTGGCCCCTGACGGCACGCGCATACCGCTGGGGGACAGCGACAGGACCCTCCTGCGCTGCTTTGCGCGCGCTGGCAATGGCCGCGTGGTGCGCCGTGTGCTGATCGAAAACCTGTGGGGAAAGGAGGCAGGCGCCATGGACAATGCACTGCATGTCACCCTGTATCGCTTGCGCAAGCGCATTGAACAGGCTGGGCAATCGCCGGTGCCGGTGCACAGCGTCTCCAGGGTGGGTTACGAATTCCGGGCGCCGCTGGTGTGCGTGTAACCGTGCGGTACTGTCTGCTCCGCATCCGTCGTTGCCGTGCTCGCCGGGTGGGACAACGCGGCAGCGCGCGCAGCCTGGCCTGCAGGCCAGTCAGGTACCCACGTACCGCCGATGTCTCTGATTCGCTGGACCAGGGCCTCGCGTCAGCCGGCAAACGGCCGCCGATGCCGCAACGGTCGGCGGCCCGGTGCAGCCTGCGAAGAGCTCCAGCGTCGCTTCAGTGTTCTGTGGGTGGGCAGTGGGCCAGCATGCGTTCCATGATGCGCTGGGCACGTTCGAGTGAAACGGGCGCACCGGCCAGAAGATGATGGATGAGGTCGTCCGCACCCGGGGCCTCGAAAAAGGCCATGCTCCAGTTGTCGAAGCGGCGGCGAGCAATGGGTCCTTCGACCAGCCGGGTCACCGCGGTGTGGCGGGTGTCCGCATCGATGAAGACCATGGTTTCGCGCAGCGCCTGCGCAGGGCCTTCCAGCAACTGGGCAAAGTGCCCCCCGGAAAACAGCATCACGCCGGTTACGCCGCGCCGCTGGTTGTGGCGGCGTGCACTGGCCAGCAGCCGGTCCAGGTCGTCAGGGGCGGCGACGGAACGGCTGAGGTAGAAAAGCTGGTACAGGTCCATCGGGGTGTGGCGTTGGTCAGAGCAGAGCCGCCGTGGCGGCCTGCAACCATGCGCCAAAGGGGAGGGTTCAGCCCGCCAGTGCGGCCTTGACCGCAGCGGAAACCTGGCCCATGTCGGCCTTGCCCGCCAGGCGCGTTTTGACCACGCCCATCACCTTGCCCATGTCGCCCGGACCCTTGGCGCCGACTTCGGCCACGATGGCCTGCACGGCGGCGGTCACTTCCTCGGCCGACATGCGTGCGGGCAGGTAGGCCTGCAGAACGGCCATCTCGGCCTTTTCCTTGTCGGCCAGGTCCTGACGGCCCGCGCCCTCGAAGGCGGTGATGCTGTCCTTGCGCTGCTTGATGAGCTTGTCCACGATGGCGACGATGGCCCCGTCGTCCAGCGTGATGCGCTCGTCCACTTCCTTTTGCTTCATCGCGGCCTGCAGCAGGCGGATGGTGCCCAGGCGCTCGCTGTCCTTGGCACGCATGGCGGTTTTCATGTCTTCGGTGATCTGGTCCTTGAGGCTCATGGCGGCTTCCTTCAATCGGATGGTGGCAGGGGACAGGGTTTGCCGAAAGGCTTTCTGACCAGGCGTCAACGCCGCCAGAAAGCTTTTTGGCAGACCCAAAAAACAAAAACCCGCGCTTGGCGTCCCTAGCGCGGGTTCAGTGGCTGTCCGAGGACGGGCCGGGCTGTGCTCAGTACAGCTTCTTGGGCAGCTGCATGCTGCGCACGCGCTTGTAGTGGCGCTTGACGGCGGCGGCCTTCTTGCGCTTGCGCTCGGCGGTGGGCTTTTCGTAGAACTCGCGGGCGCGCAGGTCGGTCAGCAGGCCCAGCTTTTCGATGGTGCGCTTGAAGCGGCGCAGGGCAACGTCAAAGGGTTCGTTTTCTTTTACACGGATGGTGGTCATTAGCTAATGGTTTCCAAAATGTGCCCGCAGAGGGTCTTGGGGAGATCGGGCCTCAAGACCGTGCGCGGCGGGTTCCCCCGTCTCAGTCAGTGACTGTAACTAGTATTTGGCCGACGGGGCTGTTGCCAACAAAGCCGCAGATTATAGCCTTGACACACCAGGCATCAAGTGCCTCGTGTGCAGCGGCCTTGCCAGGCTACCAGGGAAGGCGTTCGCCCGAGTAGGCAAAGAAGCCGCCGGAATCGCCGGGTGTCAGGCGGTTGAGTACGCCCAGCAGGTCGGCAGCCGCATCGGCCGCGCTGCGGCCGATCTGCGCACCCCTGAAGGGTTCGGACAGGCGCGTGTGCATGGTGCCCGGGTGCAGGCTTACCAGCACCGCCTGCGCGCGGCTGCGCTGCATTTCAATGGCGGCGGTCTTGAGCAGCATGTTGAGTGCCGCCTTCGATGCCCGGTAGCTGTACCAGCCGCCCAGACGGTTGTCGCCAATGCTGCCCACCTTGGCTGAAAGCACTGCCAGCACGCTGCGACCGGGGTCGAGCAGCGGGCAAAAATGCCGCAGTACCAGCGCCGGGCCGAAGGTGTTGATGCGGAACGTGGCTTCAAGCTGGGCGTAGTTCAGGTCGCCGAGCTTTTTCTCCGGCATGAAGCCGGCGCCGTGCAGCACACCGGCGGCGTGAAGAATGAGGTGAAACGCGCCTGTGCCGCGCAAGGCCTGGGCCGCATCGGCCAGGCTGGTCTCGTCGTCCAGGTCCAGCCGGGGCGTGCTCTGGCGGTGCAGCGCGATGACCTCACCGCAGCGTGGATGGTCCTGCAGTGCCTGCACAAAAGCCTGGCCGATGCCGCCGCTGGCGCCAATGACCAGGGCGCGAAAGCCGGCGGGGAAGGAGTCCAGATTCAGGCTGGGAGCAGGGTGCGGAGCCGCGGTCATGGTGATTTTTCGGAGTTCACAAGGTGGTCAGAGGTGGTTCAGCCGTGCGCGCACGGCCTGTGCCTGGGTGGTGATGGCCGTGCGTTCGGCTGCGGGCATTTTTTCCAGCTGGCGGTAGGCCATGCCGATGCGCGGGTTGTGCTGCAGCAGGGTGGCGTTGCGCTGGTGGAAGTCCCAGTAGAGCGCGTTGAACGGGCAGGCGGTGTCGCCCAGGCGTTGTTTTCTATCGTAGGCGCAGCCTTTGCAGTAGTCGCTCATGCGGTCGATGTAGGCGGCGCTGCCGACATAGGGCTTGGTGGCCAGCAGGCCGCCGTCGGCGAACTGGCTCATGCCCAGGGTGTTGGGCAGCTCCACCCATTCGAAGGCGTCGATGTACACGCCCAGGTACCAGCGGTGCAGCGCCTGCACGTCCAGGCCGGCGAGCAGGGCGAAGTTGCCGATGACCATGAGGCGCTGGATGTGGTGCGCATGGGCGTTGTGCAGCGATCCGCCAATGGCGGCGGCCAGGCAGTTCATGCGCGTGTGGCCCGTCCAGAACCACGCAGGCAGTGGCGTGGTGTCGCCGAAGTAGTTGTGCTGGTCGTAACCCGGCATCTGCGCCCAGTAAATGCCGCGCACGTATTCGCGCCAGCCCAGGATCTGGCGGATGAAGCCCTCGGCAGCCGCCAGCGGGGTGCGGCCGCAGCGCCAGTCGGCTTCGACCCGTTCCACCACTTCGCGCGGGTTGAGCATCTTCACGTTCAGCGCAAAGGACAGCAGTGAGTGGAACAGCCGCCAGGCCTTGCGGCTCATGGCGTCCTGGTAATCGCCAAAGTGGGGCAGGGCGTGCGCGATGAAGTGGTCGAGCTGCTGCAGTGCTTCCTGGCGGTGCAGGGGCCAGCGAAACCGGTCGGCGCAGGGCTCGCCCATGCTGCGCACGCCGGCCGCCTGGATGCCGGCCCACAGGGCGCTGTGGTCGTGGAGCGGGCGCATGTCGGCCGGCTCCGGCGGGGCGCCTTTCCAGGGCTTGCGGTTCTCCTGGTCAAAATTCCACTGGCCACCGGCCGGCGCGCCGTGGCTGTCCATCAGCACGCGGTGGCGGGTACGCATGTGGCGGTAGAAGCGTTCCATCAGCCACTGCTGGCGTCCGGCAAAAAATTCGGCCACCTCGTGGCGCTGGGTGTAAAAGTGTTCGCTATCAACACGAGAGCTGCTTACGCTTGATCTGTAAGGGCTTGATGCCAAAAGTGTTTGTAAATTCAGGTCCACCCGGTATTCATCGGGCTCCTGGTACTCCAGCCGTTGAGGCTGGTAGTACGCCATGAGTGCCTGCAGGTTGTCGGCCAGGTTCTGGCGGTTGGCGGGGTGGTCGATGCATAGGTAGTGCACGCGGTGCCCCGCCGCCTGCAGTTGCCGGGCCAGCGCACGCATGGCGGCAAAAATGGCGATGATTTTTTGTGCGTGGTGCAGCACGTAATCCGTTTCCTGGCGCACTTCCATCAGCACATACACCACCCCGGGCTGCACCGACGCAAACCAGGAGTGCTGCGGGTTGAGCTGGTCGCCCAGGATCAGGCGCAGCGTGTGCGTGGCCGGGGTCGTTTCCGGCTTGTTGTGGGCCTGCAGGGCGTCGCGGGGCGGGTTCATCGTGGATTCTCCCGGGGCTGCTTGCTACGGCGGCAGCGTTCGGAGCAGTAGATGACCTGTTCCCAGTCGCGCTCCCATTTTTTGCGCCATGCAAAGGGCCGGCCGCAACAGGGGCAGGTCTTGTGGGGCAGGTCGGATTTTCTGCGCTGGGGCATGGCATTCAAAAATCGAGTGGAAGTTGTGCGCCGCCCGCCTGCTGGGCAGGGGGGGTGGGCTGGCGGCGCGGGCGCCCCGTGGCAGGGGGCTTGCGCGAGCCGTGTTTTTCGACGATGGACGCCTTGCCCGCGCGCACTTGCGGCGAGCGGCGCAGGCGGTGCAGGCGATCTTTGGCGGTGCGTGTGGCTGCTGCCAGATCGACCGGCGGCAGCGGCCACGCATCGGGCGCGCCTGCGGGGGCGTCGGCGCCCAGGCGCACGCCGCAGGCCTGCTGGACGCTCTCGGGCATGCGCCAGGGCTCCAGCAGCCAGGTGTCGGGCACACGTCGCAATGCCGGGCACCAGCGCCGCACAAAGGTGCCGTGCGGGTCGTGGTCTTGCGCCTGCTTGACGGGGTTGTAGACGCGTGTGGTGTTGATGCCGGTGGTGCCCGACTGCATCTGCATCTGGCTCCAGTGGATACCGGGCTCGTAATCGAGAAACTGCCGCGCCAGCCACTGGCCCACCGGCTGCCAGTGCAGCCACAGCGGGTATGCCGCCACCGACACCAGCATGGCACGCATGCGGAAGTTCAGCCAGCCGGTTGCGTGCAGCATGGCCACGCAAGCGTCCACCAGCGGCCAGCCGGTGCGCCCGGCCTGCAGTGCGGCAAAGTGCGCCGGATTCCAGTCGCCCTCGCGCAGGCCGTCGTAGCCGCGGTGCAGGTTGCGCCATTCCAGCTCGGGCTCGGACTCGAGCTTCTGGATGAAGTGGCAGTGCCAGTGCAATCGGCTCAAAAATGCCGAAAGCCCTTTGGCAGAATGGGCAGAATGCTCCTGATATTGAAGCAATTGATGCTCGGTGGCCTGCACCACTTCACGCAGGCTCAGGGTGCCGTAGGCCAGGTGTGGCGATAGGCGCGAGCAGGCGGTGGGCGCTGACAGCGGTGACGAGATGCCGCCGCGGTATTGGTGGCAGCGGTACTGCAAAAAATCCTGTAGCACCGCCAGGCCGCGGCTGCGCCCGCCGCGCTGGCGCCGGGGCGGGTCCGGGTCGTGAAGGCCGAGGTCGGGCGCGGCCGGCGCTCGCTGGCGCTCCCAGGGCGCAGGCTGGAACTGCAGCGTACCCGGCGCCGGGCTGGGCCACTGCGCTGCCTGCGTGTGCGCAGCCCAGTGGGCATGCCACTGGTCGCGGCTGGCCAGGCGGCGCACCACGCCGAACGGGGCGAATTCCTGCCATTGCACCCCTTGTGCGCGGCACCAGCGCGCCACGGCTTTGTCGCGCTCGAAACTGGCGGCATTGCCGGTTTCCTCGTGCGACATCAGGCGTGCGAAGGGTTGCAGCGCATGCAGCTGGGCCAGCACCGCCGGCACCTCGCCGGTGCGCACCTGCAGGTGGCCCCCCAGCGCCCGGAGGTCATGGGCCAGTTCGCGCAGGCTTTCCAGAATGAAGGCGTAGTGCTGGTGCGCTGCATCGGGCTGCGCCCACAGCGTTGGCTCGATCACATACAGGCACAGCACCGGGCCCTGTGTGGCCGCGTGTGCCAGTGCGGCATGGTCGTGCAGTCGCAGGTCGCGCTTGAACCAGACTACGGTGTAGCTCATGGATTCAAGCCTCTCGGGGCAAGGGCAGCGCCTGTGCGCAGGCCTGCGCGCTGGCCCAGGCCCACTGGAAATTGTAGCCGCCCAGCCAGCCGGTCACGTCCACCACCTCGCCGATGAAGTACAGCCCCGGCTGGGCCTTGCATTCCATGGTCTGCTGCGAGAGCGCGCGCGTGTCGATGCCGCCCAGCGTCACCTCGGCTTTTTTGTAGCCCTCGGTGCCGGTGGGTGTCAGCTCCCAGCGCGCCATCTGCTCGGCCAGCCGGGCCAGGGCCTTGTCGGCAGCTTCGTTGATGGGACGCTGCCAATCGGCGTCCCGCCCGGCCCAGGCGTCGGCCAGGCGGCCGGGCACGAGCTGGCTCAGCTCGTTGGCGATCAGCTTGCGCGATCGGGCCTTGGCTTGCGCCAGGGCAGCGGGCAGATCGACGCTGGGTGCGAGGTTGATGCTGAGCGGCGCGCCGTCCTGCCAGTAGCTGGAGATCTGCAGCACCGCCGGGCCCGACAGCCCGCGGTGGGTGAACAGCAGATCTTCGTCGAAGGCCATGCGCGACTTTTTGACACCTGTGCTGATCTGCACCGGCAGCGCCAGCCCGGCGAGCTGCGCCCAGGGTGCCCAGGCCTCGCCGTCGAAGGTCAGCGGCACCAGGCCGGGGCGGCGCTCCACCAGGGGCACGTCAAACTGCTGCGCGATCCGATAGCCGAAGTCCGTGGCGCCGATCTTGGGGATGGACAGCCCACCCGTCGCTACCACTAGGCTGCGCGCCTGCACCAGCCCGCGATCGGTATGAATTTGATAGCTGCCAGCGCTCGCCCCATATGCCTCAGAGGCCAAAAACACTACTTTTTTGACGCTGCAGGGCTGCCAGCGTTCCACACCGCCAGCAGTGCATTCGGCCAGCAGCATGGCGATGAGGTCTTCGGCTGAACGGTCGCAGAACAACTGGCCCTTGTGCTTTTCATGGAAGGGGATGCCGTGCTTTTGCACCAGCGCGATGAAGTCGGCCGGCGTGTAGCGCGAGAGCGCCGAGCGGCAGAACTGCGGGTTCTGCCCCACAAAGTGCTTGTGCGGCGCCTGCGGGTCCAGGTCGCGGTTGGTGAAATTGCAGCGCCCGCCGCCCGAGATGCGGATCTTCTCGGCCACGGCCTGGGCGTGGTCGATGAGCAGCACCTTGAGGCCACGCTGGCCCGCCTGGCCTGCGCAAAACAAACCGGCGGCGCCAGCGCCGACGATCACCACATCAAAAATATAGGTCAAAAATGGCTCCAGCGCTCTTAAAATAAGCGTATGTAGCTATAAAAAAATGAGTGAATTGCCGGCCAGCCACAGCGGCGAGTGTAGCCACGCCATTGGGTGGGAAGGGGGGCACAGGGTCCGACAGGCTCCTATCCCAGCGATTTGAGTTTGCGGTACAGCGAGCGTTCGCTGATGCCCAGTCTGTGGGCCAGTTCGGCTCGGCTACCGTGGTGTTGGGCTACCAAATCACGCAAGGCCTCACGTTCGATTTCGCGCAGGTCTGTGCTGGTGTGCCTGGGCGCTCGTGCTGCTTCATGGGGTTGCCGTCCGGTGGCAATGGCTTCCTGCACATGGGCGGCTGAGATGGTTTCACCGTCGCACAACAGAGCGGTGCGCTCCAGCAGGTTGCGCAACTCGCGCACGTTGCCCCGGTACGGTTGTTCTTCCAACAACCGAAGCGCTTCAGCGCTCAGATGCAGGTTGCGCGGGGCTGCCACGCGTTTGAGGAGGGCGGGCGCCAGCAGGGCGATGTCGCCAGCGCGCTCGCGCAACGGCGGCAGCGTGATCGGGAAGGTGCTCAGGCGGTAGTACAGGTCTTCTCGAAAGCGCCCGTCCGACACCATCTGTTCCAGATGGCGGTGGGTTGCGGACACAATGCGAATGTCGGTCCGGCGCAGGTCTGTGCTGCCCACGCGGCGGAAGGTGCCGGTTTCCAGCAGGCGCAGCAACTTGACCTGCATGGTCAGCGGAATGTCTCCCACCTCATCCAGGAACAGCGTTCCGCCGTTGGCGGCTTCCACCAGGCCTGGCTTTGTTGTCGTGGCGCCGGTGAATGCGCCACGTTCGTGGCCGAACAGTTCTGATTCGAACAGCGTCTCGGTCAGGCTGGAACAATCCACCGCCACCAGCGCCTTGTCGGCACGGGGGCTGGCTTCGTGCAAGGCCCGGGCCAACAGTTCCTTGCCGGTGCCGGATTCGCCCAGCAGCAACACACTGGCCTGCGATGGGCTCACCCGGGCAACCAGCGCCAGCATGCGCTGGAAGGCGGGGGATCGGCCGATCAGGCCCTGCGCTGTGGAATGCCCCTGGGTGACGCGCAGCGGCTCCATCTTTTCGACGAAGAAAGCAGGCTCGCCCTGGGGGCCGGTGAGAGGGAAGAGCTCGATGTTGACGTATTCCTCACCTTTTGGGGTGTGGTGCAGGTGCAGGACACGCTCGCGCTGGCCCGATTGGCGCGATTGCGCCAGCGGACACGATTCTCCGGCCTGATCGCAGGGCACGTTGAAATGGTGGGACACCTCGTAGCACGGACGCCCGATGACGCTGCGTTGCGGGCTGAACTGCCGCCGGTAGGCTGCATTGGCTGCCACGATCCGGTAGTGGGTGTCGAACAGGATGTGTGGCTCGGGCAGATGTTCAAGAAACGCGGTGAGCTCGGGCAGGGCTTGCATGGTGCTGCGAATTATGCCAAATTGTTCTGCCAAATATGTCGGTTGGCAGTTCTTGGGATTGTGGCGTACGCACAAGTGGTTGTTTTGTATGGGTATTTTTTCTGATGACGTTGGCACGATTTTTGAAATGATCGGGTGAGTCCTTGGCAACCCGGTCCCAGTGGGGGCAAGGGGCCAAGGTTCAATGTCCCACAAGGAGAACACCATGTCTGCCAACACCACGCTTCAAGGCCAGCCCGCGTCGTCGGGAATGGACACCGACCGCCGCACCTGGCTGCTGGCCACTACTGCCATGGGGGCCGCAGCCGCAGGAGCGGTGGCCGTGCCCTTTGTGAACAGTTTTGCCCCCAGCGAAAGGGCCAAGGCGCAAGGGGCCAGTGTCGAGGTGGACATCAGCGGCCTGGAGCCGGGCGGCATGATGACCGTGGAGTGGCGGGGCAAGCCGGTTTGGATCCTGCGCCGCACCCCTGAAATGCTGGAAAGCCTCAAGGAGATGTCGGGTCTGGCCGATCCGGACTCGCGCAAGAACCAGCAACCCGAATATGCGCGCAACACAGAGCGTGCCATTCATCCGGAGTATCTGGTGACCATTGGCATCTGCACCCACCTGGGCTGCGCGCCCGTCACCCTGCCCGAAGGCACGTCCAACCCCAGTGTGCCGGCCGACTGGAACGGTGGCTTCTTCTGCCCTTGTCACGGCTCTACCTTCGACTATGCGGGTCGGGTGTTCAAGAACAAGCCGGCGCCCACCAACCTGGAAGTGCCGCCGCACAAGTACCTGACGGATACCAGGCTGCTCATCGGGGAGGACGACAGTGGGACGGCTTGAGGTGTGGGCCCCTGCAGTCTGGGGCAGTCTTGCACGCGGCGCACGGCGCCAGCGTTCAGGAGCCCATCCACGAGCCCATTCCAGGGCACGGACCAACGATGAAACAATTGCACTTGCGGGAAAAGCACTCCATCATCGTTGTCGATGCTGGGCTTGGGGCGCGCCTGAACGAAACAAAGGAGACGGACGTGATGTGGAAGGCCCTCAACTGGCTGCAGAAAAACCTGGCCTGGAGCATTCCTCTGGCCATGCTGGCGGGACTGGTCTTTGGTGCGGTGACGGAGACGTCGTTTCTGCGCAGCGCCATACTGCCCCTGACCTTTCTCATGGTCTATCCCATGATGGTCACCACACCGCTGCAGGCCATCCTCAAGCCTGGAGACGGGCGCCTGCAGGTGGTCACGCAGGGCATCAACTTTGTGCTCATGCCGGCACTCGGCTACGGCATGGGGCTGCTCTTTTTTGCTGACCAGCCCATGGTGCGTCTTGCCTTGCTGCTGACGGCGCTGCTGCCCACTTCGGGAATGACGATTTCGTGGACCGGCTTTGCCAAGGGCAATGTGCCCGCAGCCGTGAAGATGACCGTCATCGGGCTGATTGCCGGCTCCTTGCTGGCGCCGGTGTACCTGAAGCTGCTGCTCGGTGCCGTGGTGGAAATCCCGGTGCTGCAGGTCTTCCTGCAGATTGCACTCATCGTGTTCCTGCCGCTGCTGTTGGGTACCTTGACCCAGCGCTGGCTGATTGCAAAGCATGGCGAGCAGAAATTCAACCAGCAACTCAAACCCAGGTTTCCGCCGTTCTCCACCCTGGGTGTGCTGGGCATCGTGTTGGTGTCCATGGCATTGAAGTCGCGCGACATTCTTGCGGAGCCTGCGCTGCTGCCCGGCCTGCTGCTGCCGCTGGTGCTCATCTACGGGCTCAACTTTGCCATCAGCACGCTGGTGGGCAAGACACTGTTCCGGCGGGGGGACGCCATTGCGCTGGTCTACGGCACGGTGATGCGCAACCTTTCCATTGCGCTGGCCATCGCCATGGGTGTCTTTGGTGCGCAAGGGGCCGATGCTGCATTGCTCATTGCACTGGCCTACATCGTGCAGGTGCAAGCCGCCGCCTGGTATGTCAAGCTCACCGATCGCCTGTTTGGTCCGCCGCCGGGAACCAAACCGGCGAATGAACGACCTTGAGCGTGGCATGGAAGCCGACCGACTGCGATGACTGAATGCAGTGCCTGCACCTTGCGTGCCTGCCCCTTTGTCCCTCATCACTGACAGGAGAAAACCCCCATGGACGCTTTTCAGGATCATTACCCCGAAAACGTATCGCATTGCTACGGTTGCGGTAGCAGGAATCCGCATGGTCACCAGATCAAGACCGTGTGGGAGGGCGATGAAACCGTCACCCGCTTTCGTCCGGAGTCTTTCCATACTTCGGTGCCCGGGTTCACCTATGGGGGACTGATCGCTTCGCTGATCGATTGTCACAGCACGGGCACTGCCGCCGCTGCCATGTACCGGCAGGAGGGGCGAGACATGGACTCGCTGCCGACCTTTCGGTTTGTGACCGGTTCATTGCATGTGGACTTCCTCAAGCCCACACCCATCGATGTCGAACTGGTGATTCGCGGCAGAGTCAGGGAGGTCAAGGGACGCAAGGTGATCGTCGAGACGCAGGTCCGGGCTGGCGACGTGGTCACGGCCAAGGGTGAAGTGGTGGCCGTGCAGATGCCAGAGGGTTTCGGTCAGATCTGAGTGGCTCGGTGCCTGCGAGGGCTGCCGTCCTACCGCCTGCCAGAGCTGCCGTGCCTACCGCCTTGCCCATGGCGGCATCGCCACCCGCAGGGGCCGGGCCGCGTGATGCGCTGTTTCAGGGCGCCATGGTGGCCCGGGTTCAGGCGGTGCTGGCCACGGGCCTGGCGTGGGGTTGGTGCAGGCTGGCCGCGCCCCGCACCACGTCGCCCACCACGATGATGGAGGGACTGCCCAGCCCTTCGCGCACCAGGGTGTGGGCGAGCTGGTCCAGTGTGCTGATCGCCTGGCGTTGCCCGGGCATGCTGGCGTGCT
This sequence comes from Burkholderiaceae bacterium, assembly GCA_024710165.1. Classification (GTDB taxonomy): domain Bacteria; phylum Pseudomonadota; class Gammaproteobacteria; order Burkholderiales; family Burkholderiaceae_C; genus Simplicispira. The sequence continues at coordinate 10,592 of JANJVG010000132.1, read as the reverse complement.
GGATGATGGCTACGGGAGTGCAGGCCGGCAGGCCGCAGAGCAATTCGTGCTGGAGGTGGGCGGCGCTGCCTACGCCCATGTAGATCACCAGGGTGAGCCGGCAGGTGCGGGCCGTGGCGGCCAGCTGGCGCCAGTCGGGGCCGCTGGCGCCGGGCTGGGCATGCCCGGTGATGAACAGCACGCCGTGGGCATGCTCGCGGTGCGTGACCGGGATGCCCAGCGCCGAGGGGCCCGCCACGCCGGCCGTGATGCCGTTGACCACCTCCACCGCAATGCCGGCTGCGCGCAGGTGTTCGGCCTCCTCGCCGCCGCGCCCGAAGATGAACGGGTCGCCGCCCTTGAGGCGCACTACATGCTCGCCCTCGTGCACGGCCATGTGCATGAGCTTTTCAATGAAGGCCTGGGGCGTGCTCTTGCAGCCGCCGCGCTTGCCTACCCGCACCACGCGGGCACGGCGCGGGGCGAGTGCCACGATGGCTTCGCTCACCAGGTCGTCCACCAGCAGCAGCGTGGCCGACTCGATGGCGCGCACCGCCCGCAGCGTGAGCAATTCAGGATCGCCGGGCCCCGCGCCCACCAGGGTGCAGGAGCCGGGCAGGCCGGTGCGTTGGGTGGGGGTCTGGGGTGTGGTCATGGTGCATTCAGGTAGCGATGTGCTCCGTCATATGCAATATGTGTTCCACCTGCAGCGCAATCGGCGGGGGCACCGGCAGCTCGCCGCCGAGCACGGCGCGGGTGTAGGCAGCCGTGGCCGCCACGTCGGTGCCCGGGGGCAGGGCGGGCAGGGTGGTTAGCGGGCCGCCTTGGGTCTCCTGCAGGCGCAGGGGCTGACCTGAGCGAAAACCGTCCATCCGGGGTGTGCGGCGTGGGTCGGCCACGGGCTCGCCTTCAGTGCCGCGCAACAGCAGCGCGTCGGTGCCCATCAGGGTGATGGTGGCGGCCATGGATTCGGCATATTCGGGGTGCGTGTAGCTGCTCACGATCAGGCTGCCGCCGGCCACCGGGGCCAACGGGTCCATGAGCTTGACGAGGCTGTGCGCGCTGTTGCGCAGGCCCAGGGTGCGGCGCACCGCCAGCAGCCGAGCCAGACCGGGCAGCAGCAGCGCCGTGGGCGCAAAAGCCACCGCGCCAGGGGCGATTGCATCCAGCTCCTGCAGAGGTTCGACCCCTAGCGCGGCCAGTACATCCTGGCTGCCGACGCGCCGGTCTTCCGTGGCCGTGCCGTGCACCAGCACGGGGAGGCCCTGGCGCGCCAGCAGCAGCGCCAGCAGCGGGGTCAGCACGGGGAGCTTGCGTGCGCCGTTGTAGCTGGGCAGCACCACCAGCGTGCGGTGGCTGGCGGGCAGCATCTCCAGCCGATCGTGCACGGCATCCAGGAAGCCTGCCATTTCTTCGGGCGTTTCGCCCTTGATGCGCATGGCAATGCAGAAGGCACCCACTTCGAGGTCGCTGGCGGTGCCGTCGAGCACCTGGCCCAGCAGGTCGGCGGCCTGCGCACGATTCAGGGCGCGTGCGCCCTCCTTGCCGCGTCCGATGTCTTTGAGGTAGTGGCTGATGGCCATGGTGCGTGGTCTGGAATGAAAACAGCAAGGGTGCCGATTGTGCTGTGAAAGCGCCGCCCCCTGCAGGCACTGGGCCTTGTCAGCGCAGGCTGTGCACCACGCCCAGGAGCAGCACCACCGCCAACCCCAGCAGCAGCGAAAGAGCGCGCCAGAACACCAGCGGGTGGCGCTCGGTCAGCGGCAGGCGGTGCTGGCGCAGGTAGGCTGCACCGGGGTGATGCAGGTCGTGCACGAATTCGGTGAGCGCCTGCTGGCGTTTGTGCGGCTGGGGGTGCACGGCACGTTCGAGCACGGCGTCCATCCATGCGGGAATGGGGCGGTGCTCGTCCAGCGCGCTGCGGTACTGCAGGCGGCGCAGGTCGGCGGGCGTGCGCACAGCGGCGCCGTGGCTGCCATAGGGCAGGCGGCCGGTCAGCATCTGGTAGGTGAGCACGCCCAGGGCGTACAGGTCGGCACTGGGCGTGGGGGCTTCGCCCAGCAGGCATTCGGGGGCGGTGTAGTGCAGATGGCCCAGCACCGGCGGGCTCTCTCCAGCGGGTTGGGCCTCGGTCAGTCCAGCCACCTGCACGGCGCCAAAGTCGATGATCTTTGCCGTGCCCTGGGCATCGATCAGCACGTTCTCGGGCCGCAGGTCCAGGTGCAGCATCTCGCGCCGGTGAAAGGCCTGCAGCCCGCGCGCCACCTGGCCTACGATGTCGCGCACCTCCACCAGGCTGGGGTGGGGGTGGTCGGTCATCCACTGCGCCAGGGTCTGGCCGCTCACATGCTCCATGGCCACGAACAGGTGCTCGCGCGGGCGGGGCTGCGCTCCGTCGGCCGGGCGCAGCACATGCGGGCTGTCGATGCGCCGCGCAATCCATTCCTCCAGCACAAAGCGGTCGAGGAAGGCCTGGTCTTCCTGCCGGTCGATGGACGGGGTCTTGATGACCACCTGGCGGCCGCTGCCTGGCTCGGTGGCCAGGTACACATGGCTGCGGTGGCTGGCGTGCAGCTCGCGCACGATCTCGTAGCCCTCGAACGGCTCGCGTGCCGACAGCACCGGCGGCAGGCGCAGTCGGGCGCGCTGGTGCTGCATTTCGCCGGAGTCGGCCAGGGCCACGCGGTCGATGGCGACGATCTGCACCGTGCAGTTGTCCGGGCTGCCGTTCTCCAGCGCCTGCTGCACGATGCTGCGTGCTGCGGCGTCCAGGTCGGGGGCGTGGTGGGCAAGGGCCTGTACGATGGCGCCGGGCGGTACATGCTCGTGCACGCCGTCGGTGCTCAGCACAAACACGTCGCCCGCGTCCACCGGCAGGCTGCGGTAGTCGATTTCGATCTGGGGCTGCACGCCCAGTGCGCGGCCCAGGTAGCTGCGCCCGTCGGTCATGCACACGCGGTGGTCTTCGGTGAGCTGCTCCAGCGTGCGGCCCTGCACGCGGTGGATGCGCGTGTCGCCCACATGGAACAGGTGCGCCGTGGCCCCCTTCACGATGAGCGCGCTGAGCGTGCAGACGTAGCCCCGGTCCTGGTCGAATCGGTAGGGGCTGCGCCGCGTTTGCGCATGCAGCCACGAGTTGGTGGCCGCGATCACGCACTGGGCCGAGCGCTTGACGCTCCAGGCGTCGGAGGTGCAGTAGTAGTCCACCAGCAGCGCATGCACGGCGGCGGCGGCGGCCACGTCGCTGACATCGCTGCTGCCAATGCCGTCGGCCAGCGCCACCGCCACGCCCTTGCTCTGGCGCTGCGGCCCCTCGGGCAGGCTGGCGCCATGGAAGTCCTGGTTGACTCTCTTGCGGCCCGCGTCGGAATGCTGGCCGACACGCACCTGCAGCAGAGCTGGCGTGGGCATCTCAGGCCAGGTTGCGCTTGGGTGCCGTGCGCACGTGGGTGGCGTACAGCGTGAGGCCGGTAAACGCCAGGCCGCCCACCAGGTTGCCCAGCACCACGGGGATCTCGTTCCAGAGGAAGTAGTCCATGATGGAGAAGTTGCCGCCCATCATCAGACCCGAGGGGAACAGGAACATGTTGACCACCGAGTGCTCGAACGTCATGGCAAAGAACAGCATGATGGGCATCCACATCGCGATGACCTTGCCGCTGACGGTGGTGGAGATCATGGCGCCGACCACGCCTGTGGACACCATCCAGTTGCACAGCATGCCGCGGATGAAGATGGTGAGCCAGCCCATTAGGCCGTACTGCGCATAGCCCAGGGTGCGCGCTTCGCCAATGTGGCCGATCTTCTGCCCGATCTCGTTGGGTGGCACCGAGAAGCCGTAGGTGAAGATGAACGCCATCATGAAGGCCACCGTGAGCGCCCCCAGAAAGTTGCCCAGAAACACCAGCCCCCAGTTGCGCAGGATGCCTTGGATGGTGACGCCGGGGCGCTTGTCCAGCCAGGCCAGCGGGGTCAGTACAAACACGCCCGTTAGCAGGTCGAACCCCAGCAGGTAGAGCATGCAAAAGCCCACCGGGAACAGGATGGCGCCGACCAATGCCGAGCCTGTCATCACCGTGGCGGTGACGGCAAACACCGCCGCCAGCGACAGGATGGCGCCGGCCATGTAGGCGCGGATCAGCGTATCGCGTGTGGACATGTAGATCTTGGATTCGCCGGCGTCCACCATCTTGGTGACGAATTCGGCGGGAACGAGGTAAGCCATGGCGGTGCTCCTGGGTGCGAAGGGTTGGATGTGCTCAGAGGACAGTGGTGCGCAGTGCGGGTCCTGCCAGGGGGCGGGTTTCCAGCAGGGCGTGGTGGGCCAGTTCGTGGGCGTCAAGGTAGACCTCGCCGTTCTCCACCTTCACCTGGAACCGGGGGGTGCAGCCTTCGTCGGGAGCCTGGGCCTGGCCGTTGCACAGGCCGATGGTCCAGTTGTGCAGCGGGCAGGCCACGCTGGAGCCAAAGACAATGCCTTGCGAGAGCGGTCCGCCCTTGTGCGGGCAGCGGTCGAGCAGGGCGAAAACGTCGTTCGACTCGGTGCGGAATACCGCCACTTCCAGCCCCTGCGGGCGTGCCACGCGGCGGGCACCGAGCACGGGGATGTCTTCGACAAGGCAGATGAATTTCCAGGATGTCATTGCTATTCCTTTTGTAGCTGGTTGCGCTTTTAAATAAAGGGCTGGAGCCACTTTTTGCTTGAAAACGTGCGGAAGGTGGCGCCTCAGGCCACGGCGATGGGGATGAACTGGCGCTGGTCCACCCGCGCCTTGTCGAAGTCGAACCACGGGTCGGGCTCGCCTTCCAGAGCAAACTGCAGGCGCTCCCACAGTGCCTTGCGGCCTTCGTGGTCGTCGAGGATCTTTTTCTTCACGTAGTCCAGACCCACGCGCGAGACGTAGTGCACAGTGCGCTCCAGGTACCAGCCTTCTTCGCGGTAGAGCTGCATGAAGGCGCCGGTGAACTCGAGCACTTCCTCAGCGGTCTTGAGCTTGGTGAAGAAGTGCGCCACCTCGGTCTTGATACCGCCGTTGCCGGCGATGTACATCTCCCAGCCGCTGTCCACGCCAATGATTCCCACGTCCTTGATGCCGCTTTCTGCGCAATTGCGTGGGCAGCCGCTGACGGCAAACTTGACCTTGTGGGGCGCGTGCATGCGCCACATGGCGCGTTCAAGCATCTTGCCCATGCCGGTGCTGTCCTGCGTGCCCATGCGGCACCATTCGCTGCCCACGCAGGTCTTGACGGTGCGCAGCGCCTTGGCGTAGGCGTGGCCGCTGGGCATGCCGATGTCGCGCCACACGTCCTGCAGGTCTTCTTTTTTCACGCCCAGCAGGTCGATGCGCTGGCCGCCCGTCACTTTGACGGTGGGGATGTTGTATTTGTCCACCACATCGGCGATGCGGCGCAGCTCGGCTGCCGAGGTCTCGCCTGCCCACATGCGTGGCACCACGCTGTAGGTGCCGTCTTTCTGGATGTTGGCGTGGCTGCGCTCGTTGATGGCGCGGCTCTGCGGGTCGTCCTGCGCCTCCTTGGGCCAGGTGCTGATCAGGTAGTAGTTGACGGCCGGGCGGCAGCTGGGGCAGCCGTTGGGGGTTTTCCATTCCATGAAGCGGAACACCTCGCCCATGCTCAGCAGCTTGTGCTGGCGGATGGCGTCGCGCACGGCCTGGTGCCCGTGGTCGGTGCACGAACACAGGGGCTTGGTCTTGGGCGTGGCGGAATAGTCGCCGCCCACGGTGGCCATCAGGATCTGCTCCACCAGACCGGTGCACGAGCCGCAGCTGGCGCTGGCCTTGGTGTGCTTGCGCACTTCGTCGAGCGTGAACAGGCCTTTTTCCTTGATGGCCTTGCAGATGGTGCCCTTGGTCACGCCGTTGCAGCCGCACACCTCGTCGGTGTCCAGCATGGCGGCGGCCTTGTTCTGGCCCTGGTGGCCTGCGTCGCCCATGTTGGACTCGCCAAACAGCAGCTTGTCGCGGATGTCGGTCACCTTGCGGCCGTCGCGCAGCAGCTTGAAGTACCAGCTGCCGTCGACCGTGTCGCCATACAGGCATGCTCCCACGAGCTTGTCGTCCTTGAGCACGATCTTTTTGTAGATGCCACCAAAGGGGTCGCTCATCACGATCTCTTCGGTGCCTTCACCCCCCTGGAAGTCGCCCGCCGAGAACAGGTCGATGCCCGTCACCTTGAGTTTGGTGGAGGTCAGCGAGCCCTGGTAGCGCCCAATGCCAAACTCCGCCAGGTGGTTGGCTGCCACCTTGCCCTGCTCGAACAGCGGCGCCACCAGCCCGTAGGCAATGCCCCGGTGGGCGGCACATTCGCCCACAGCGTAGATGCGCGCATCGGTGGTGGTCTGCATGGTGTCGTTGACGACGATGCCACGGTTCACATGCAGGCGCATCTGCTCGGCCAAATCGGTATTGGGGCGAATGCCCACGGCCATCACCACCAGGTCGGCAGGCACTTCGCTGCCGTCCTTGAACCGGACAGCGGCCACGCGGCCCTCGGCATTGGCGACCAGCTCCTGCGTCTGTGCACGCATCAGAAAGCGCATGCCGCGCTCGGCCAGCGACTTTTGCAGCATGCGCCCGGCAACGCCATCGAGCTGCCGTTCCATCAGCCATTCGCTGGCGTGCACCACTGCCACTTCCATGCCGCGCTTCATCAGGCCGTTGGCCGCCTCCAGCCCGAGCAGACCGCCGCCAATCACCACGGCGTGCCGGTAGTGCGCTGCGGCGTCGATCATGGCTTCGGTATCTGCGATGTCGCGGTAGGCCAGCACGCCCTGCAGTTCCTTGCCGGGAATGGGCAGGATGAACGGGTTCGAGCCCGTGGCCATGATCAGGCGGTCGTACGGCGCGCTGATGGGCTCGCCGGCCGCATTCACGGCATGCACCACCCGGCGCACGCGGTCCACCTGCGTGACCTTGAAACCCGCGTGCAGCGTGATGTGGTGGTCTTCGTACCAAGACCAGTCGTTGAGGATGATCTCATCGAGTGTCTGCTCGCCCGCCAGCACGGGCGAGAGCAGGATGCGGTTGTAGTTCGGGTGCGGCTCGGCGCCGAACACGGTGATGTCGTAGAGATCCGGCGCGATCTTGAGCAGCTCTTCGAGCGTGCGCACCCCTGCCATGCCGTTGCCAACCATCACCAGTTTCGATTTTTTCATCGTGCCCCCAAGGCCATTCGCCACAAACAAAAAAAGGCGCCCGCACGCAGTGCATGCCAAAACGGCGCTGCTGCGTGGGGACGCCTTTGTCCTGAGGGGCTGGTACGCCGTTGCACCTGCCCGCTCGCGGCCTGCATTGGCCGCACCGGATCAGAAGCAATCACCGTGCCAGGTGTAGGTTCTGATGCCAGGGCAGGCGGCGTGCGCCATGGCGGGGCACTGCTGTAGCTTGCCGGCGGGCGTGCACCATGCTGGGGTCGGCGTGCCAGTGTGTGGTGCATGTAAAAAGCCCGCACTGTCTGCACAGTGCGGGCCGGGAGGGCGGGCGTGCGCCAGCGGCGTGCTTAGCTGCGTTCGCCGGTGGCGATCTGGCGGGCACGGGCTGCAATCACGGCCTCGGCACGTACGGAGGTGCGCTCGCGGGTGCTTTGGGCGGCTGCAGCATGGTTGGCCACCGGGCCCTTGGCGAAGTTGGGAAGTGCCTTGCGGCCTTCGGCGCGCACTTCAGCGCGGTCGCGGGTGGATTGGACGCGCGATTCGAAATCGGTACCAAACAGGTCGCCATTGAGTTCGGCGGCCTGGGCGCCCATGGAGGCGCAAGCGGCAAGAGCGGCGATGGAGAGAATGCGTGCGGTGTTCATGATGGTGTCCTTTCAAAACATACTCGGTGGGTCCGCTGGCCGCAGGAGCCATCGAGTCCTGCGGGGCGGTTTCGGTGAGTGGCTTTCCGGAACAGGTTCTGGCTGCGTCTCATCGATGGGTTGAACTGTACGCACTTTGTGGTTGCAAAAAAACTATACAGTCACAAATTAACTGTTCCGGTATTTGAAATAATAGGGAGCGGCGATCGTGGTACGAAGAGTCTGCAACCATCCCGCGCCAGGCCCGGCGCGCTGCGGGCTTGCGGGCCTTTGCCGGGTGCGCTGGTCGGCGTGCAGCTCCCTTGGTGGATCGCCCTGTTGCGCTGCGGGCGCAGATGGGCTGAAATGGATGTCCGTAACTGCATTGACACCGGGAGGAACACCATGACCATCGTCGCTGAAATTCTGAAATCCAAACCCGATGCCACGGTGTATGCCGTCGCGCCCGGCGCCACGGTGTTTGAGGCCCTGCGCCTGATGGCCGACAAAGGCATCGGCGCGCTGCTGGTCAAAGAGGGCGAAGCCATCGTGGGCATCGTCACCGAGCGCGATTACGCCCGCAAGATCGCCCTGATGGGCCGCACCTCGGTCGAGACGCTGGTGCGTGATGTGATGACGACCTCGGTGCTGTGCGTGCATTCGCACCAGACCAGCGACGAGTGCATGCGGCTGATGACCGGCAAGCGCCTGCGTCACCTGCCCGTGGTGGACGATGGCAAGCTCGTGGGCATGATTTCCATCGGCGATCTGGTCAAGGACATCATCTCCGAGCAGAAATTCATCATCGAGCAGCTGGAGCACTACATCACCGGCAGCGTGCGCTGAGATCACCGGAGCTTCAGGCCGGGCGCAGCGCTTCCCGCGCTGCCACCACCACCACCCGGCTCAACCCCTCCAGCACCCCCGAAGCCGCCCGCGCCTGCTGCCAGTACAGCGGCACATCCAGCGGCGCATCGGGCACCAGTTCGACCAGCGTGCCGTCTTTCAAGTAGGGCGCCACCAGCACCTCCAACTGCATGCCCCAGCCCATGCCGGCCAGCGCGGCGGTGGCAAAGGCCTGGGGCGAGGGCAGGGTGTGGCGGGGCAGCTCCACATGCCGGTGGCACAGGCGCCGCGCCCAGCGGGCCTGCAGTTCGTCCTTGGGGCTGAACACCAGGCTGGGTGCACGCGCCAGGGTGCCGGCGGTCACGCCATCGGCAAAGTGGCGCGCCACGAAGGCGGGGCTGGCGGCGGCGCGGTAGCGCATGGCGCCCAGGGGCTGGCTGTTGCAGCCGGTGGCGGGGCGGGCGGTGGCGGTGACGGCGGCGAGCACGGCACCGTTGCGCAGCCATTCGGCGGTGTGGGTTTCGTCGTCCACGGCCACCTCCATCAGCACGGGCGCTTGGGCTGCGAAGGCGGCGATGGCGGGGGCGAACCAGGTGGCCAGGCTGTCGGCGTTCACCGCCACGGGCAGCGGCACGCGGGCGATGCCTTCCGGGGCCAGCGCGGGCAGGGCGCCTTGCAGCTCCTGCTCCAGCAGGCGCACGCGGTCGGTGTGCTGGCACAGGCGCCGGCCGGTGTCGGTGGCGCGGCAGGGCTGGCCGCGCACCACCAGGGCGCAGCCCACGCGCTCTTCCAGCAGGCGGATGCGTTGCGATATGGCCGAGGGCGTCACATTGAGTGTGCGCGCGGCGCGCTCGAAGCTGCCCTCACGGATGACGGCAGCCAAGGCGGAGAGCGCGGAATAGTCCAGCATGGATTCAGTTTTGTTAATGTGGATGAAGCAAAGACAGTTTGTGTGAATTGGTGGCGGCTGGCAAGCTGCGTGGCATGAATTGGCTTACTACCGCTGCTCTCGCTCCCCCTGTTTTTATTCAAGGCCTGGTGCTGTGCCTGGGGCTCATCGTGGCCATCGGGGCGCAGAACGCCTTTGTGCTGCGCCAAGGCCTGCGCCGCGAGCATGTGGGCAGCGTGGTGCTGTTCTGCGCGCTGTCCGACGCCGTGCTCATCACGGCGGGCGTCCTGGGCATGGCGCAGGCGCTGGGGGAGCGGCCGGGCATGGCGCGCGCGCTGGCGCTGGCCGGGGCGGTGTTTCTGGCAGTGTACGGCTGGCGCGCGCTGCGCCGGGCGCGGCATGCGGGGGCCTTGCAGGCAGCGGGCGGCGGCGTGGCACTGGGCCGGGAGGCTGCCCTGGCGCAGGCGGCGGCGTTCACGCTGCTCAACCCGCATGTTTATCTGGATACCGTGCTGCTCATGGGCAGCATCGGCGCGCAGCAGCCGCAGGCGCTGCGCGGCTGGTTCGTGGCGGGGGCCAGCTGCGCCAGCCTGCTGTGGTTTGGCCTGCTGGGCTTTGGGGCACGCTGGCTGGCGCCGTGGTTCGCGCGGCCCCGGGCGTGGCAGGTGCTGGATGCGCTGATCGGCGCCACGATGTTTGTGCTGGCCGCGCTGCTGGTGCGGCATGCGTTGTCAGGAATGTGAGGAGGGTTCATGTACGTCAGAAAACAACACCAGTGGACGGACCGCGAAGAGGTGTTCGCGCTGATCGAGGCGCATGTGCTGGGCGCTTGGGTGTGCCAGGCGGAGGGCGGGCTCCTCGCCAACCATGTGCCCTTCGTGCTGGACCGCAGCCGGGGCGAGCACGGCACGCTGATGTGCCATGTGTCGCGCGCCAATCCTGTGTGGCGCGCATTGGGCGCGGGCGTGCCGTCGGTGGTGATGTTTCGCGGGCCGCAGGCCTACATCACGCCGGGCTGGTACCCGGGCAAGGCGGAGCACGGCAAGGTGGTGCCCACCTGGAACTACCTGGCCGTGAACGCGCA
>JANJVG010000103.1 GCA_024710165.1 Burkholderiaceae bacterium | reverse complement strand
CGTCAACGGCCTGCTGCTGCGCAACACGAGCATCGTCAACATGCTCGATGGCTGCGCGCTGTCTTTGCCCTGCCACGGCGCAGGGGAACTGCCGGTCGGGCTGATGGTGTGGCATGCTGCACTGCACGATGATGCCGTGCTGAACATCGGCCTACGGATCGAAGAAATACTACAAAAATAATAGCTGCTAGCGCTTATCCTTATTGCGCTAGACGCCAAAAAACCTCTGAATTCATGAAGATAGCCATCGTGGGCGCCGGCATTGTCGGCGTCACCACTGCGTTTGAACTTGCGCAGGACGGTCACGCCGTGAGCGTATTCGAGCAACGCAGCGCCGCTGCAGAAGAGTCCAGCTTTGCCGCCGGCGGCCTGCTGGCTCCCGGGTTGCTCTCGCCTTGGTCAGCCCCCGGCGCTTCCCCCTTCCCGACCTTGTTGGGCAGCCAGTCGACGCTGCGCTTGGGCAGTGCACTCACTTTGGCAGAAATGTCCTGGCTGCGTCGCTGGCGCCGAGCTGCACGCGCTTGCGCCAAAAGCGGTGAGCCTCGGCCACCCCTCGTCGCACTGGAGCGATTGGCACGTTACAGCCAGGTCCGGCTCCTGCACTTGACAGAGTCACTGGATTTGCGTTTTGAGCACAGCCACGGCACCCTGCTTCTGCTGCGCTCACCCGACGATACCAAGACCCTGACGGCTGCGATCAAGGCCCTGCGCGACGGGGGCGGCACCCTCCACGAGGTAGACGCTGACACGGCACGCAGCATCGAGCCCGGACTCTCGCCCGCCCTGCACCTGGCCGGAGCACTGCATGCACCCGAGGGGCTTTCAGGCAATTGCCGACAGTTCGCCTTGGTGATGCGTCAAGCATCTCAACACCGGGGTGCCCAGTTCCATTTCAATACCCGTGTGCACCGTCTGGCGGGCCACCCGATCGGCGTGCATGTGCAGGGCGAAGCAACCCCACGACCTTTCGACGCCGTGGTGCTATGCGCCGGCGCTCAAAGCGCTGCCCTACTGCGACCCCTGGGGCAAAACCTGCCCCTGGTGGCGCTGCATGGCAGCTCGGTCAGCGCCCCCCTGCGCGAAGAATTGCACGCCCCCCAGGGCGTGGTGGTGGACGTGCAGACCCAGACCACCATCGCCCGCCTGGGCCAGCGCGTGCGCGTCTCGGGCGGAGCCGAGCTGGGCCGCGGCACGGCACAGGCCCATCCGCAGACGCTGAACACCCTGTACCGGGTGCTCGGTGAATGCTTCCCCGGCGGCGTCACGCATTCCAGCGGCCTACAGGTATGGCGCGGCGCCCGCCCCATGCTGCCCGACGGGCCGCCTGCAGTCGGCGCCACCACCGTGCCGGGCCTGTGGCTCAACCTCGGCCATGGTGCCAGCGGCTGGTCCCTGGCCTGCGGCAGTGCGCGCGCACTGGCCGACCAGATCGCCGGCAGGACCCCGGACATCGACCTCGAAGGACTGGGCGCACAGCGTTTCTGATCACTACACTCACGCACAATGGCCCATCGCCCCGCCTGGGGCCCAGCCGCCTGCCGTCATGTACCGCATCTGCCCAGACCAGCCGCACACGCTCCACGACACTGCCGCCACGCGCCGCCTCGAGCAGAGCGCCGCTGCCCTTCTGCCCGCGCACACGCTGATGCAGCGCGCCGGGCTGGCCGTGGCCCGGCTGGCACGCGCGCTGGCGCCCCATGCCCGCACCATCTGGATCGCCTGCGGCCCGGGCAACAACGGTGGAGACGGGCTGGAAGCCGCGGCGAACCTGCATCAATGGGGTATGCCCGTGCTTGTCACATGGCTTGGCACGCCCGACACCGCACCACCGGACGCCCTGGGCTCGTGGCAGCGCGCCCGGCAGGCCGGCGTACAGTTCGCCAGCGAGGCACCCGCGACACTGGGCCCGAACGATCTGTGCATCGACGCGCTGCTCGGGATTGGTCTGACACCGGGCAACACCCGACCGCCAGAAAATCGACTGCTGGCCCTGCTGCAGCACCTACACCACAGTCAAGCCCCGCTTTTAGCTGTGGATTTGCCCACGGGGCTGCAGGGCGACACGGGTCAGTACGATCCGGGGTTCATCGCGCCGGCTGCGCCCACTGCCCCGTCTGCGCGACATACACTGAGCCTTCTGACCCTCAAGCCCGGCCTGTTCACCGGCGCAGGGCGGGACGCCTCGGGCACGGTCTGGTTCGACGACCTTGACTGCGACGCAGGCCGCGAGCCCCCTTGCGCCCAGCTATCCATCCTCCGCAACGCTCCTGTGCGCCTGCACGCCAGCCACAAAGGGAGCTACGGCGATGTCGCCGTGGTGGGCGGAGAAGGGCTGGCCGCACGCGGCATGGGCATGGGCGGAGCGGCACTGCTGGCCGCCCGTGCCGCACTGCATGGCGGCGCAGGCCGGGTTCTGGTGACGTTGTTGGAAGGCACGCCGCTGGAAATCGATGTGCAGCAACCCGAGCTCATGTTCCGGCATTTTCATGCACTGCAGCTCACTCAGCTCACCGTGGTCTGCGGTTGCGGCGGGGGCCAAGCGGTGTGCGCCATCCTCCCAAAAGTGCTTACGCAGGCACCGCGCCTGGTGCTTGACGCGGATGGACTCAACGCCATTGCCACCGACCCGGCACTGCAGCAGACCCTGGCAGGACGGGCGCAAGGCAGCATGACCACGGTGTTGACACCACACCCCCTCGAGGCGGCACGTCTGCTGGGGACCAGCACCGGCGCAGTACAAGCCAATCGCCTGGAAGCAGCACAAAGGCTGGCAACCCATTTTCAGTGCATTGTGGTGCTCAAGGGCTCGGGCAGCATCATCGCCTCGCCGGAGCATGTGCGCCTCATCAACCCGACAGGCAACCCGCGCCTGGCCACAGCGGGCACAGGTGATGTGCTGGCAGGCCTGATAGGCGCTCTGATGGCCTCAGGCATGGACGCCTGGCGGGCAGCGGCCGAGGGCGTGTACCGGCATGGCCTTTCGGCTGACCACTGCCCCCCGAAACAATCACTGACTGCCAGCACCCTGGTACGACAGATCGGCCTGCCAAGCCAAATAACCTGACGGCGGGAAACATACAGAAGCAAAAACAGCCTGGAACGCATGGTGGCAATGCACCTGGCGCTATTACTTCAAGAGCAATCAGACGTTCCTCGAGCGCGCTTTTCCCTTGACAGGCTCAACCGCTTGGGCTTTGGTCAACAAGGCGGCTTTTTGGGTGGACTTTCCCGATCCCTTGCGTCGGCTTTCTGGCGCGCGCTCCGGATTGCGGCGTGGCGCTTCGTTTTCGGACGCTGAACGGCGTTTGGCGGTCGATGCGTCACCCTCCGTGGGAGCCCGGGACGCACCTTTGTCGCGGGCAGGCCGCGCCGCGCCCAGTTCCTCACCCTCGGTCACCAGACGGAAATCGATGCGGCGCCCATCCAGGTCCACGCGGCTGACCTGCACGCGCACCCGCGAGCCGATCGCATAACGGATGCCGCTGCGCTCGCCGCGCAGTTCCTGGCGTGCCTCATCGAACTTGAAGTACTCGCCGCCCAGTTCGGTGATGTGCACCAGGCCCTCGACGTACATCGCATCCAGCGTCACGAAGATGCCGAAGCTTGTGGCCGAAGACACTACGCCTCCGTATTCCTCGCCCAGGTGCTCACGCATGTACTTGCACTTGAGCCAGGCCTCGACGTCGCGGCTGGCCTCATCGGCACGGCGCTCGTTGGCGCTACAGTGCAGGCCGGCCGCCTCCCAGGACTGGGTTTCGGCCAAGGCGACGCCCGTCTCCTTCTTGCGCGGCTCCTTGCCCGGCGGGGCCACGCGGCTGGCCAGGCGCTTGCTCAGTTTGGCGTGCGCCTCGCCCGGCGTGGGCAGCAGGGGCAGGCGGTATTTGGTGTTGCCCAGAATGGCCTTGATGACGCGGTGCACCAGCAGGTCGGGGTAGCGCCGGATGGGGCTGGTGAAATGCGTGTAAGCCTCGAACGCCAGGCCGAAGTGCCCGCTGTTGATGGGCGTGTAGATCGCCTGCTGCATCGAGCGCAGCAGCATGGTGTGGATCTGCTGCGCATCCGGGCGGTCCTTGGTGGCCTCGGCGATGGCCTGAAACTCGGACGGCTGCGGGTTGTCGCTGATCGACAGGCCCACGGCCATGGCCTTGAGATAGTTGCGCAGAATGTCCTGCTTTTCAGGCGTGGGGCCCTCGTGCACACGGTACAGCCCGTGCTGCTTGCCCTGCGCAATGAAATCGGCGCTGCAGACGTTGGCCGCCAGCATGGCCTCCTCGATCAGCTTGTGCGCGTCGTTGCGCGTGCGCGGCACGATCTTCTCGATGCGGCCATTTTCGTCGCAGACGATCTGTGTTTCGGTGGTCTCGAAATCGACCGCGCCGCGCTCGCGCCGTGCCAGCAGCAGCGCGCGGTACACGTCGTGCAGATTCAGCAGGTCGGGCACGCGCTCCTTGCGCTTGGCGGCCTCGGGGCCGCGCGTGTTGGCCAGAATGGCGGCCACCTCGGTGTAGGTGAAGCGCGCGTGACTGAACATCACCGCCGGGTAGAACTGGTAGGCATGCACCTCGCCCTTGGCCGTGACGAGCATGTCGCAGACCATGCACAGGCGCTCGACCTCGGGGTTAAGCGAGCACAGTCCGTTGCTGAGCTTCTCGGGCAGCATGGGGATGACGCGGCGCGGGAAGTACACGCTGGTGGCCCGGTCGTAGGCATCGATGTCGATGGCGCTGCCCGTCTGTACATAGTGGCTCACGTCGGCGATGGCCACCAGCAGGCGCCAGCCCTTGCTGCGCCCCACCTTGGCAGGCTCGCAGTACACGGCATCGTCGAAGTCGCGAGCATCCTCGCCGTCGATGGTGACCAGCGGCACATCGGTCAGGTCGATGCGCTGCTTCTTGTCTTGCGCGCGCACCTTGTCGGGCAAGGCGCCGGCCTCGGCCAGACAGTCCTCGGAAAACTCATGCGGCACACCGTACTTGCGCACGGCAATTTCGATCTCCATGCCCGGGTCGTCCACTTCACCAAGCACTTCGGTGATGCGCCCCACGGGCTGGCCGAACAGCGCCGGCGGCTCGGTGAGTTCAACCACGACCACCTGGCCCGGCTTGGCCAGCGCCAGCGCGCCGCCGGGGATCAAAATATCCTGGCCGTAGCGTTTGTCTTCGGGGGCCACGATCCAGACGCCACTTTCCTGCAACAGGCGGCCGATGATGGGCTGCGGTGGGCGTTCGATGATTTCGACGACGCGGCCCTCGGGCCGGCCCCGGCGGTCCTGCCGCACGATGCGGGCGCGCACACGGTCCTTGTGCAGCACGGCGCGCATTTCGTTGGGTGGCAGAAAAATATCGGTCTGGCCGTCGTCGCGGATGACGTACCCATGGCCGTCGCGGTGCCCCTGCACGCTGCCTTCAATTTCATCTGAAGAATGCGAGGCGGTCGTGCTGGGGTTCATTTTTTTGTTGTACAATCTTAGTCTTTCCTGAAATGCCCAGGTGGCGGAATTGGTAGACGCACTAGTTTCAGGTACTAGCGAGTAACATCGTGGAGGTTCGAGTCCTCTCCTGGGCACCAAGTTTAACGAAAAGCCGCTGCACACAGCGGCTTTTTTGTTGGCAAAAATGGCTTATCTGTTCTGCAGGGGTCATTTCTTGCTATACAATTCAATCTTTCCTGAAAGCCCAGGTGGCGGAATTGGTAGACGCACTAGTTTCAGGTACTAGCGGGTAACTCCGTGGAGGTTCGAGTCCTCTCCTGGGCACCAAAACAAAAAAAGCCGTTGCAATCGCAACGGCTTTTTTCATTTCAGGCCCCTCCTTTTCAGAAGGGCCTGATTCCGCTTAGCTACCCGCAACCTTCATGCGATTGACGAGCACCGAGCCGACGGTCTTGGCGCCGTAGGCATAGGCGTCGGCGCCCACAGCCTCGATGCCCTTGAGCATGGTCTTGAGGTTACCGGCGATGGTGATCTCGTGCACCGGGAAGGCGATCTGGCCGTTCTCCACCCAGAAACCGCTGGCGCCGCGCGAGTAGTCGCCCGTCACGTAGTTCACGCCCTGGCCCATGAGCTCGATGACGAACAGGCCGGTGCCGAGTTTTTGCAGCATCGCATCGAGGTCGTCGCCCTTGCGGGTGCGGCGCGAGGTCAGCACCAGGTTGTGCGAGCCCCCCGCATTGCCGGTGGTCTTCATGCCGAGCTTGCGCGCCGAATAGCTGCTGAGGAAGTAGCCCTCCACGCGCCCGGCATCCACCACCTTGCGGGCCTGCACGCGCACGCCTTCCTCGTCGAACGGCGAACTGCCCTTGCCGCGCGGAATGAAGGGGTCTTCAAGGATGTCGATGTGCTTGGGAAACACCGGCTTGCCCAGCGAGTCGAGCAGAAAGCTGCTCTTGCGGTACAGCGCACCACCACTCGTGGCCTGCACATAGGCGCCCAGCAGGCCAGCCGCCAGGGACGACTCGAACAACACCGGGCATTCGGTGGTGGCAATTTTGCGACTGCCAAGGCGCGAGAGCGCGCGCTGCGCGGCATAGCGCCCCACGGCAGCGGGCGAGGACAGCTCGGTCGCGCTGCGCTGCGAGCTATACCAGGCGTCACGCTGCATCTCGCCATTGCGGCCGGGCAACGAGGCGATGGGGGCCACCGAGAGGCTGTGGCGCGAGGTGGCGTAGCCGCCCCGAAAGCCCCGCGTGTGCGCACTGAAAAAATGGCTTTGCTGCGCCGATACCGCCGCACCCTCGCTGTTGGTGATGCGCTTGCCGGTGGCAAAGGCCGCGGCCTCGCATTCAAGGGCTATCCGTGCGGCCTCTTCGCTGGTGAGCTCCCAGGGGTGAAAAAGATCGAGGTCGCGGTGGCTCGCGGGCGGTGCGATGTCATCGGCATCGGGCAGGCCGGCCACCGGGTCTTCGGCAGTAAACCGGGCAATGTCGTAGGCGGCCTGCACGGTGCGCTCGATGGCGGCGCCAGAGAAGTCGGAGGTGCTCGCATTGCCGCGCCGGTGGCCGATGTAGACCGTCACGCCGAGCGACTTGTCGCGGTTGCGCTCCACGGTTTCCAGCTCGCCCTTGCGCACGCCCACAGACAGGCCACAGCCCTCGGAGGCCTCGGCGCCGGCATCGGTGGCGCCGAGCTTTTTCGCGTGCGCCAGCGCCTGGTCCACGAGTTGTTCAAAAAACGGGCGCGAATAGCTGAAGCCCGTGTCGGCGGAGGAATGCGTATGGTTCATGGCGACGGCTATGATACTTGCCGCTAGTCGCCTCCGCCCGGCGCGCACCGCCGCCGCGCAGGCCGCCCCTCTCTCCCCCGGATTCCACCATGTCACGCAAACCCAAAAAAGGCTACTTCGTGAAAGGCCAGTTTGTTGCCGAAGGCAGCGAACTGGACCTGCAGCTCAAAGCCGAACTCAAAGGCACCCAGGATGCCAGCCGCACCGAACTCAAGCGCGAAAGCGATGAGCTGCAGGATCTGGGCAAGGAACTGCTGACCCTGCGCACCGACCTGTTCAACCGCCTGGGCCTGCCCGACAAGCTCGCCGATGCCCTGGCAGAGGCGCGGCGCATCACCAACTTCGAGGGCAAGCGCCGCCAGATGCAGTACGTCGGCAAGCTCATGCGCAAGCTCGAACCCGCAGTGGTGCAGGCCGTGCGCGACGCGCTGGATGAACAGCGCAGCGGCTCCGCCAAAGAGAAGCTCGCACTGCACCAGGCCGAGCAATGGCGCGACCGCCTGATCGCGCAAGACGGCGCCCAGGCCGAATGGATCGACCTCTACCCCGACACCGACATCCAGCAACTGCGTGCCCTGATCCGCCAGGCGCGCAAGGATGCACCGACCGCGCACGAAGCGACCGTGGCGCAATCGCAAGGCCAGGCGCCCCGCAAGAGCCGCGCCTACCGCGAGCTGTTCGCGCTGGTGCGCGCACAGATCTCCGGCATTGCGGCCGAGGAGGAGGACGCCCAGGATGGCACGGAGGACGGCGATGACTGAGCGATCGACACACGATCCGGTGAAGATCGGCATCGTCTCCATCAGCGACCGTGCCAGCAGCGGCGTCTATGAAGACAAGGGCTTGCCCGCGCTGCAGGACTGGCTCACTTGCGCACTGAAGAACCCCGTCACGTTCGAGCCGCGCCTGATCCCCGACGAGCAGGACACCATCAGTGCCACGCTGATCGCATTGGTCAACGATGGCTGCAGCCTGGTGCTGACCACCGGCGGCACCGGCCCGGCCCTGCGCGACGTGACGCCCGAGGCCACTCTGGCCGTAGCGCACAAGGAGATGCCGGGCTTTGGCGAGCAGATGCGCCGAATCAGCCAGCACTTCGTGCCCACAGCCATCCTCTCGCGCCAGGTGGCCGTGGTGCGCGACCAGTGCCTCATCATCAACCTGCCCGGCCAGCCCAAGGCCATCGCGGAAACGCTCGAAGGACTCAAGGGCGACGACGGCGAGCAACTCGTGCCCGGTATCTTCGCCGCCGTGCCCTATTGCATCGACCTCATCGGGGGCCCCTACCTGGAAACGCACGACGCCGTGTGCAAGGCTTTCCGGCCCAAGAGCGCGATCCGGTCATCCAAGGCCTGACAAGGCTCCAGCGCCCAACCACCGGACGCCAAAAGCTATTATTTTTATAGCAAAAACTACTTGCCCACCAAGTCGTTGAGCTTGCCCGCCTCGAACTGCTCCTTGAGCGCCGCATCGTCAGGCACGCAGTCGCCCGTCTTGACGCACTCAGACAGCTTCTCGATGGCCTGCCAGAGCAGCGCGATCTGGTGCTCCTGCGACGAGGCGTTGTCGATCAGGCTGCGCATGGCCTGCGACAGCGGATCGTCTTCCTGGGTGATGCCATAGGCCGAGAATTTGGGCGCATGCGGCTCGGTCACGTCGGCGCTCTGTCCCTCTTTGGACGGGATGATGCGCGCCGGAATGCCGACGGCCGTGGCGCCCGCCGGCACGGGCTTGATGACCACGGCGTTGCTGCCGATCTTGGCCCCGTCGCCCACCTCGAAACCGCCGAGCACCTTGGCACCGGCGCTCACCACCACGTCCTTGCCGAGTGTGGGATGGCG
Organism: Burkholderiaceae bacterium; assembly: GCA_024710165.1. GTDB lineage: Bacteria > Pseudomonadota > Gammaproteobacteria > Burkholderiales > Burkholderiaceae_C > Simplicispira. The sequence goes on along the minus strand of JANJVG010000103.1, from coordinate 6,048 downwards.
CTTGGTGCCCTTGTAGAGCGAGGTGCCGCCGAGCGTGACACCCTGGTAGATGGTGCAGCCATCGCCGATCTCGGCCGTCTCGCCCACCACCACGCCCATGGCGTGGTCGAAGAACACGCGCTCGCCGACCTTGGCGCCGGGGTGGATCTCGATGCCGGTGAACCAGCGCGCGAAATGCGAGATGAAGCGGCCCAGCCACTTGAAGCCGTGCGTCCAGCACCAGTGCGCGGGCCGGTGCAGCCAGATGGCGTGCAGCCCGGGGTAGCAGGTGATGACCTCCCAGGTACTGCGGGCCGCAGGGTCGCGGTCGAGGATGCACTGGATATCGGAGCGCAGGCGGGCAAACATGGGATGGGTCTCGGGAAAGGGAACAGCAGTCTAGCGCTTTGGCTGGGCGGTCTCGATCATCGCCTTGGCGACACCGCGCAGGATGTGGATTTCCTCGGCGCCCAGTTGCGCGCGGTTGAACAGCTGGTTGAGGCGCGGCATGAGCTTCTTGGGCGCGGCCGGGTCGAGGAAGCCGATGGCGGTGAGCGCCTGCTCCCAGTGCGCCAGCATGCCGGCCACCTGACCGGCATCGGCGAGCTGGCGCCCCGGCGTGGCCTCCTGCACGCCAAAGCCCCCCAATGCCTGGCGCCACTCATACGCAATGACCTGGATGGCCGCACCCAGGTTGAGCGAACCGAACTGCGGGTTGGTGGGGATGGAAAGCGCCACGTGGCAGCGGTACACGTCCTCGTTGGCCATGCCGAAGCGCTCGCAGCCGAACAGAAAACCGATGCCCGCTTCGCCCGCCGGGAGCACGGCTTCTGAAGCGTTTTCGTCCTCCAGGGCAATAGGGAAAAGCGCAACACGCTCTTCTTTCAATAGCATCTCAAAATGCTCGCGCGGCGCGCGCGTGGGCGGCCCGAAGTCGCGCGGCGTCATGGCCGTGGCGCACAGGTGGCTGATGCCGTCGAGCGCCTCGTCCAGCGTTTCCACGATGCGCGCGTTGGCCAGCACGTCGAGCGCTCCGCTCGCGCGCTGGATGGTTTCCTCGCGCCGCAGCACGTTGGCCCAGCGCGGCTTGACGAGCACCAGGTCGTCGAAACCCATGGTCTTCATGGCGCGGGCGCAGGCGCCTACATTGCCGGCGTGGCTGGTCTGGATGAGGATGAAACGGGTCTTCATGGGCGCGTGCGACGGGGCCGGTAATGCGTTGGGTGGGCGAGGCGGGTAAAATCCGGTACTTATTGTCGCCGCCAGCATCGCCCGGCCGCGACTTTCCTGTTCCTGGCCCGCGTGCCACGCCACAAGCCGTGATGCGCACACCTGCACAATCTATGTCGACCAACCTGCACCCCATGCTCAACGTGGCCATCAAGGCCGCCCGCGCCGCCGGCGCCATCATCAACCGCGCGGCGCTCGACGTGGAATCGGTGCGGATCTCGCAAAAGCAGATCAACGACTTCGTCACCGAGGTCGATCACGCGAGCGAGAAGGTCATCATCGAGACACTGCTCACGGCCTACCCCGGCCACGGCATCCTGGCCGAGGAATCGGGCAGCCAGCACGGCGCCAAGGATTCCGAGTTCGTCTGGATCATCGACCCCCTGGACGGCACCACCAACTTCATTCACGGCTTCCCCGTGTACTGCGTCAGCATCGCGCTGGCCGTGCGCGGCAAAATCGAGCAAGCCGTGATCTACGACCCGTCGCGCAACGACCTGTTCACATCCACCAAGGGCCGGGGCGCCTACCTGAACGAGCGCCGCATCCGCGTGAGCAAGCGCACCCAGCTCAAGGAATGCCTGGTCTCCACGGGCTTCCCGTTCCGCCCCGGCGACAACTTCAAGAATTACCTGGCCATGATGGGTGACGTGATGCAGCGCACCGCCGGCCTGCGCCGCCCCGGCGCCGCCGCGCTCGACCTGGCCTACGTGGCTGCGGGTTACACCGACGGCTTCTTCGAGACCGGCCTGTCCATCTGGGACGTGGCCGCCGGCTCGCTGCTGGTGACCGAGGCCGGTGGCCTGATCGGCAATTTCACGGGCGAGTCCGACTTCCTGGAGCAGAAGGAATGCCTGGCGGGCACGCCGCGCATCTACGGCCAGCTGGTGCAGATTCTGGGCAAGTACAGCAAATTTGCCGGTGCGGGCGACAAGGCAGCGCTGCGCCAGGCGGCCGAGGAACCGGCCGCTGACCTGCCGGCCGACGACGCAGCGAGCGACATCGACGGCACCTCCGAAGACGCGCCTTTCTGATGCACCGTGCCGGGCGGCGCCCGGCGCTTCATTCCATTTCTAAATCACCCGTTTCGTTGTTGCTTCGCCTTGTCGTGCTACAGCACTGCCTGCGGCTTCGCGCCTAGACACGAATGATTTGGAAAAGGAATCAATCGGGGTAGTTCAGCGCAATGCTGCGAAAGTCGTCGGCAATGTCGATGAAGGCATCGACGACATCGGGGTCGAACTGCGTGCCCCGCCCCTTCACGATCGAACCACAGGCCTGCTCGTGCGTGCCGGCGGTCTTGTACACACGGTGGCTGATGACGGCATCGTACACATCGGCGACGGCCATGAGCCGTGCCGGCACCGGAATCGCATCACCCGCCAGACCCACGGGGTAACCCGCGCCGTCCCAGCGCTCATGGTGGCTGCAGGCCATGTCCTTGGCCACGTTCAGGAAACGCACGCGCATGCCCAGACGGCGCTCGGCGCCTTCGATGGCCTTGCGCCCGAGCACGGTGTGCTGTTTGATGGTTTCAAATTCGCTGTCGGTCAGCTTGCCGGGCTTGAGCAGGATGGCATCCGACACGCCGATCTTGCCGATATCGTGCAGCGGCGCTGACTTGTACAGAAGCTCGATCATGTGGCTGTTGAGCACGGCCTCGAAACGCGGGTGGGTGCGCAGCCGCTCGGCCAGCGCCTTCACATAGAGCTGGGTGCGCCGGATGTGGTTGCCGGTCTCGTCATCGCGCGTTTCGGCCAGCGAGGCCATGGCCATGATGGTCACGTCCTGGATGGCCTGCACCTCCAGCGTGCGCAGCGCCACCTCGCGCTCCAGGTAGGCGCTCTTGTCGCGCAAGAAATCAGCCGTGGCCTTGAGCGCCAGGTGCGTGTGCACGCGCGCCTGCACGATGGGCGGGCTCACGGGCTTGGTGATGTAGTCCACTGCGCCCAGTTCAAAGCCCTTGCGCTCGTCCTCGGTGTCGGCGCGCGCCGTGAGAAAGATGACAGGGATACCCTGCGTGGCGGCGCTGGCCTTGAGCTGGCGGCAGACCTCGTAGCCGTCCATGCCGGGCATCATGATGTCGAGCAGCACGAGGTCGGGCACGGGGTCGGACTGCGCGGCCTTGAGCGCGCGCTCGCCGCTGTTGGCCACCTTGACGCGGTAGCGCTCGCCCAGCAGTTCAGACATCAGCGCCAGGTTGTCGGGTGTGTCGTCCACCACCAGTACGGTGGGGGTCTGGCGGTTGCGCCAGTCAGAGGGGACATCGGGAAGGGTTTCACGTTGCATGGCTGCTCCCTGAATGGCAAGGCCCGGGTGGGTGTTCGGGCGCCTGCGGGAATTGCGCCAGCCACCCGGTCAGGGCGGCCAGCGCAGGCTCGAAATCAAACTGGTCGATATGGCCCTGCACCCCTTGCAGCGCGGGCCCCAGCGCCTGGTGCAAGGGCCGGAAATGCTCCGACACGAAGCTGCGCGCCGCCGGATCGTCGCGCAGCAGCAGGCTGTGCAGCGTCTGCACCAGCGCGCGCGCATCCTCACCGGGGGCCTGGGCGTCCACGCGCCCATCCGCGCTCTCGGGCGGGGGCAACTCCCGCAGGGTGCCGATCTGGCCGAACCAGGTGTTCAGCGGCTGCACCAGAGCCTCCAGCAGGTCACGCAGTTCATCCAGCAAGGGCTGAAGGGTCGCCCTGTCGGGCGAAGAATCACGCAGCCGCTCCTCCAGGCGCCCGGCGCAGTCCTGCAGCGCCACGGCACCCACGGTTCCGGCCAGGCCGCGCAGCGTGTGGGCGTCGCGCAGGGCCTGTTCGGCATGTCCCTGCGCCAACGCCTGGGCCATGCGCGTTGCGGCACTCCCCTGGCTGTCCAGAAAGCGCCGCAGTGTGTCCATGTAAAGCGCGGGACGGCCCATGGCATTGCGCAAGCCCAGCACCCTGTCCAGACCCGGCACAGAGGGCACTGGCAAGACGGCATCTCCGGCCTCGGTTGCCGATGCTGGTGCGGCGCGGACGCTGCCCTGCACAAGCGCCTGTCCGCCCGGTTGCGGCGCAATCCATCGTTGCAACGCCTCCCACAGCCGCGCGGGGGCAATGGGCTTGGCCAGATGGTCGTTCATGCCGGCATCCAGGCAGCGCTGGCGATCGGCGTCCAGGGCATTGGCCGTCATGGCCACGATGGGCAGTCCCGCCAGCCGGGGATCGGCGCGCAGCTGCCGCGTGGCCTCCAGGCCATCCATGACGGGCATCTGCATGTCCATCAGTACCAGGTCGTAGGGGTGGCGGCAGGCCAGGTCCACGCCCTCCTGCCCATTGGCGGCCACGTGCACCTGCACACCGGCCTCCTGCAGCAGTTCGCGGGCCACCTGCTGATTCAGTTCGTTGTCTTCCACCAGCAGCACGCGCGCACCCTGCAGTGCCGGGCAAGCCTGCGCGGCACCCATCCGCGGGTCAGCATCGGCGCCCTGCCCCTCACCAAGCACCTGCATCAGCGTGTCGAACATGACAGAGGCGCTCACCGGCTTGATGAGCACCTCCTCGATCCCCTGGCGTTGTGCAGAACGCAGAACATCCTCGCGGCCAAACGCCGTCACCATGACGCGGTGCGGCAACTGCGGCAGGTCGAGTTCGCCAATGCGGCGCCCGAGCTCCAGCCCGTCCATGCCGGGCATCTGCCAGTCAAGCACCACCAGATCGAACGGCTTCGCTTGCACGGCCGCCTGTTGCAAGGCTGCCAGCGCCTCGGCACCCGAGTGCACTTGCTGCACATCGAAGCTCATCGACTGCAGCATCTCCGCCAGCACGATGGCTGCATGGGCGTTGTCGTCCACCACCAGCACCCGCAGGCCGCGCAGATCCGGCGCGGGCAGCAGCGCGCGTGCGGGCGCCCCGCGCAGCAAGGGCACCGTGAACCAGAACGTCGAACCCTGGCCCAGCTGGCTGCGCACGCCCACCTCGCCGCCCATGAGCTCGGCCAGGCTCTTGCAAATGGCGAGCCCCAGGCCCGTGCCGCCATAGCGGCGCGTGGTGGAGGTGTCGGCCTGCTGGAAGCTCTGGAACAGCCGCTCCATCTGATCCGCGCTAAGGCCGATGCCGGTATCGCGCACCTCGAAACGCAGCAGCACCCGGTCGCCCTGCTGCTCCTGCACACGCACCAGGATGCCGATGTCGCCCTGCTCGGTGAACTTGATGGCGTTGTTGGCGTAGTTGATCAGAATCTGCCCGATGCGCAGGGCATCGCCCACCAGGTTGGGAGGAACGTCGGCGGCCACGTCGCAGATCAGCTCCAGCCCCTGCGCGCTGGCCTTGTGGTTGACTACATCGATCACCCCGCCCAGCACCTGATCGAGCACGAAAGGGCGGGGGTCGATCCGCAGCTTGCCGGCCTCGACCCGGGAGAAATCCAGGATGTCGTTGATTACCCCCATCAGGTGCTGCCCGGCCTGCTGGATCTTGCTCACGTAATCGTGCTGGCGGGGAGTGAGGCCCGATTTGAGCGCCAGGTGCGACATGCCGATGATGGCGTTCATGGGCGTGCGGATTTCGTGGCTCATGTTGGCCAGGAAATTGGACTTGAGCGCTGTGGCCTCCTCGGCCAGTTCCTTGGCACGGCGCAGTTCCTGCTCGGCGCGCTGGCGGTCGGTGATGTCGGCAAAGGTCCCGATCACGCCGCCGGGCGCACCATCAGCCCCTCGGAAACCCTGCAGCCAGAACAGCATGTGGTGCGGTTCACCGTCGGCATGGTGCATGACGATTTCGCGGTGCACCGCTTCGGTGCCTTGCAGCGCCGCCTGTGCATCGGCCTCGAATCCGTCGCGGGCGTCCTGGGACAGGTGCATGACCGATT
>JANJVG010000078.1 GCA_024710165.1 Burkholderiaceae bacterium | reverse complement strand
GATTTGGTATCGTTCTTCTCGGGTCAAGTGGGTATAGGTCATGGTGCAACGTTTGGGACTGGCCGGTCACAAAAATGCATCCTATGCACTCTTGGCCCAACTCGGTTTACTTGCGTTGCACTTCGTACTTGAATCCGCCATGCAAAAAAAGCGGCCTGGGCCGCTGGGGTGTTGCGCGGGGCGGCCGTGCAGCCGCCGGACAACGTGTTCAGTGGCGGAAATGCCGCACGCCAGTGAACACCATGGCTACGCCGCGCTCGTTGGCGGCGTCAATCACTTCCTGGTCGCGCATGGAGCCGCCGGGCTGGGCCACGCAGGTGGCGCCTGCGTCCACCACCACGTCCAAGCCGTCGCGGAACGGGAAGAAGGCATCGCTCGCCACCACCGTGCCCTGCAGGCTCAGCCGGGCTGCTTGCGCCTTGATGCTGGCGATACGGGCCGAGTCCAGTCGGCTCATCTGGCCCGCGCCCACGCCCATGGTCATGCCATTCTTGCAGAACACGATGGCGTTGCTCTTGACGTACTTGGCCACCTTCCAGGCAAAGAGCAGGTCTTGCAGCTCAGCGGGCGTGGGTTGCTTGGTCGTCACCACCTTCAGGTCGCTGAGCGCCAGCTCGTGGTTGTCGGCCGTCTGGACCAGCAGGCCCGAGCCGACGCGCTTGGTCTCGATGGCGTTGCGCACGGTGCCGTAGTTCTCGGGCAGCTCAATCTGCATCAGGCGCACGTTGACCTTGGACTGGAAGACCTCCAGCGCCTCGGGAGTGAAGCCGGGCGCCATCAGCACCTCGACAAACTGCTTGCTGACCTGCTGGGCGGCGGGGCCGTCGACCACACGGTTGAAGGCAATGATGCCGCCAAAAGCGCTGGTCGGGTCGGTCTGGAAGGCCTTGCTGTAAGCCTCCAGCGGGTGCGCACCCAGGGCAACACCGCAGGGGTTGGCGTGCTTGACGATGACGCAGGCGGGCGCCTCGAAGCCCTTGACGCACTCCCAGGCGGCGTCAGCATCGGCGATGTTGTTGTAGCTCAGCTCCTTGCCCTGCAGCTGCACGCCCGTGGCCAATGACCCTGCCGCCGGCGCCAGGTCGCGATACCAGACAGCCTGCTGGTGGGCGTTTTCGCCATAGCGCAGGTCTTGCAGCTTGGTGGCGAACATGTTGGCCTGGCTGGGAAAGGCCGACAGGGCGGGCACGTAGTCCTCGGCCAGCTTGGCGGCATCGAACTGCACGCTCGAGAGGTAGTTGCTGATGGCACCGTCGTACTGCGCAATGCGGTTGAACGCCGCTGCCGACAGGCCAAAGCGCAATTCATTCGACAGCGTGCCTTGCGCTTGCAACTCCGCCAGTACGGCCGGGTACTGGTCGGCCGAGGTGATCACACCCACGTCCTTCCAGTTCTTGGCGGCGCTGCGCACCATGGCGGGGCCGCCGATGTCGATGTTCTCGATGGCATCCTGCAGCGTGCAGCCGTGGCGCGCCACCGTGGCTTCAAAGGGGTAAAGGTTGACCACCAGCAGATCGATGGTGTCGATGCCGTGTTCCTTCAGGGCCGCCATGTGCGCGGGCACATCGCGGCGCGCCAGCAGGCCACCGTGCACCTTGGGGTGCAGGGTCTTGACACGGCCGTCCAGCATCTCGGGAAAGCCGGTGACGTCGGCCACTTCGGTCACGGGCAGGCCCTCCTTGGCCAGCAAATGGGCGGTGCCGCCGGTGGAGAGCAGCCGGATGCCCAAGGCGTGCAGTGCACGCGCGAATTCGACGATGCCGGTCTTGTCGGAGACGGAGAGGAGTGCGTTCATGGTGGTGGTCGTGGTTTTGATGAAATCGTGCCCAGGCGCCCGTCTATAAAGCGCCAATAGCTATTATTAATGTAGTAAAAAGCTCACAGCAGCTTGTGCTCGACCAGCTTCTTGCGCAGCGTGTTGCGGTTCAGGCCCAGCCATTCGGCGGCGCGCGACTGGTTGTGGTCGGCATGGCTCATCACCACCTCCAGCAGCGGCTTTTCGACCAAGCGCACCAGCATGTCGTACATGCCGTCGGGCGTCTCGCCGCCCAGGTCGCGGAAGTAGCCCTGCAGGCTTTCGCGCACGCATTCCTCGATGTGTTTCTTGCTCATGCAGCCAATCCCTCTTGTTCTTGTGCGTCGGCGTCCATGCCTGCGGTGGTGGCAGGCAGGCGGTCCGTCTGGTGGCCCAAGGCCTGCAGAAAGTCGTCCACCGCCTGCCATTGCGCCTGGCAGTCGTCGATCGTATTGATGTGTTGTCGAAAATCCTCGCCCCCCGGCAGGCCGCGCACATACCAGGCAATGTGCTTGCGCGCGCTGCGCACGCCCGTGCCTTCACCGTAGAGCTGGTAGTGGTCCTGCAGGTGGTCCAGCAGCAGGCGCCGCACTTCGGCCACCAGCGGTGGCGCGAGATGTTCGCCCGTGGCCAGGAAGTGGCCGATCTCGCGGAAGATCCAGGGCCGGCCCTGGGCCGCTCGGCCGACCATGATGGCGTCGGCCCCGGTGGTCGCCAGCACATCGCGCGCCTTCTCGGGCGTGGTGATGTCGCCGTTGGCCACCACGGGCACCTTCACCGCTGCCTTCACGGCGGCGATGGTGTCGTACTCGGCCTGGCCCTTGTACCCCTGCTCGCGCGTGCGGCCGTGCACCGTGAGCATCTGGATGCCCACGGCCTCGAACTGGCGCGCCAGCTGCACGGCGTTCTTGTGCTCCTGGCACCAGCCGGTGCGCATTTTGAGCGTGACGGGCACGTTGCGCGGCGCGCAGGCTTCCACCACGGCCCGCGCAATCGACACGGCCAGCGCCTCGTCCTGCATCAGCGCCGAGCCCGCCCACTTGTTGCAGACCTTCTTGGCCGGGCAGCCCATGTTGATGTCGATGATCTGCGCACCGCGCTCGATGTTGTAGACGGCCGCCTCGGCCATCATCGCCGCCTCGGTGCCAGCGATCTGCACGGCAATCGGCCCCGGCTCGCCATCGTGGTTGGCCCGGCGCGAGGTCTTGAGGCTGTTCCACAGGTCCTTGCGCGAGGTCACCATCTCGCTCACCGCATAACCGGCGCCGAGCTGCTTGCACAGCTGTCGAAACGGCCGATCCGTCACCCCCGCCATCGGGGCGACGAACAGGCGGTTCACCAGGGGAATATGGCCGATGTGCATGGGTGGGGATGAGGCAGCAGATGCTGAAAAAGGAGGCAGGATTGTACCTGCTGAAAATTTCAGCAAATGAAATGGTTTCCTCGCAAGGGCCGCGCCCCTTTTCCCGCCATGCCACAGCCGGCACCGCCTGCCCCTACACTTCCGCACCATGGAATCCTGGATGCATGCAATGCTCGGCTGGCTGGCCCTGCCACAGTTTGGTCTGAGCACGGTTTTTGTTGTCGCGTTCGTGTCGGCAACGCTGCTGCCCATGGGCTCTGAGCCTGCCGTGTTCGGCCTCATCCAGCTCAACCCCGAGCTGTTCTGGCCCGCCATCGTCGTGGCCACCGTGGGCAATACCCTGGGCGGCGGCGTGAGCTGGTGGATGGGACTGGGTGCACACCGCGCCTGGGATACCGCGCGGCGCCGTCGGCGGGCCGGACACCCCCCCAGCGCCGATGCCCCACCAGTGCGTGAACTCAGTCGCACCGAGCGGCGCGTGCGTGTCTGGTTGCGCAAATGGGGGGCCAAGACCTGCCTGCTGAGCTGGCTGCCCGTGGTGGGCGACCCGCTGTGCGCCGTGGCGGGGTGGCTCAAGCTGCCGTTCTGGCCCTGTATGGTTTACATGGCCATCGGCAAGTTTTTCCGCTACCTCGTCATGACGACGGCGCTGCTGTACCTCTGGCCACGCCTGGGTTGGGGCTGACACGGGGCAGCGCCCCTCGCTGTCGCCGGCAGACCGCAGGGCTGGCAAGCATCAGCCGGTGGCCGGCAGCAAGGCCGCCCAATCCACGCTCTGCGAGGTATCCACGGCAATGGCCAGCGCCTGCTCGGTCGCATCCAGCGGCTCCCGGCGCTGCAGTTGCGACTGCAGCACCTGCAACGTGGCCTCAGAAGCATTACCGCCTTTGCGCAGGCGGTGCTCCACGCGCGCGCGCAGCACGTCCGGCGGTGCATCAAAAGACAGAATGCAGCAGGGCACCTGCTGCTGCGCCGCCAGCGCCACGAACTGCGCCCGGTGTGCGCGCGCCAAAAAAGTGGCATCGACCAGCACGGGAAAGCCCGCCTGCAACACCTGTGCGGCCAGCGCCGTGAGGTGGTCGTAGGTGCGCTGTGTGGCGTCGGGGGTATAGATGCCACCGGGCACCACGCCGGCACTGGTAGCCGTGGGCGCAATGCCGAACAGCCGCTTGCGCTCCACGTCCGCGCGCAGGCACACCACGCCGCGCTCTGCGGCCAGGCGTGCCCCGTGCCGGCTTTTACCCGAGCCAGAGACGCCGTGCGCCAACCACAGCCAGCGCGGGCGCGGCTGGCTCAGCTGCCGGGCCAGCGCCAGGTAACGCTGCAATTGAGCCTGGCTATCGGTACGCGTGGCTTCATCCTGCGCCTGCGCCAGCCGCAGGCCCGCGACCATGGCACGCACCAGAGCACGGTACACCAGGTACCAGGGCAGCAGCGCCAGACCTGAGACGTCACCCGAATGCTCCAGCCAGGCGTTCAGAAAACGCCAGGCCAGATCGGGGCGCCCCCGGGCCTGCAAATCCATGGCCAGAAAGGCGATGTCGGCCACGGTGTCGATCCAGCGCAGGGCTTCGCTGAACTCGATGGCGTCGAACAGCTGCGGCTGGCCGTCGATCAGCACCAGGTTACCCAGGTGCAGATCGCCATGGCATTCGCGCACGCAGCCACTGGCCTGGCGCCGGGCCATCAACGGCGCCAGGCGCTCTCCTTCGTGCCGGGTCCAACGCTGCAAGTCAGCCAGGGTGGCGCGGTCAGCCTCGGGCAAGGGCACGCAGGCCAGGGCATCGAGGTTGGCCTGCGCCTGCTGGCGCACCAGCGCGGCGCTGCCCCGGTCACTTCCCTCAGGGGCCACGGCGGCACTGGCATGAAACTGCGCCACCTGCTGCGCCAGCGCGTCCAGGTGCGCTGTGGTGAGCGTGCCAGCATCCAGTTGCCGGGCCAGCAACTGGTCATCGGCAAAGCGCTGCATCTGCACGCCGTAGTCGAGCACTTCGTTATCCTGCCGGGACTGCTCCAGCTGCTCCAGCGGCACCAGGCGCGGCGCCTGCGCCGGAGCCAGCACAGCGACCACCGCCTCATAGATTCCGGGTGCCGTGCGACGGTTGATGCGCAGCTCCTCCAGGCAGGCAGCGCGGCGCTGCGCCAGCGTACTGAAGTCCAGAAAGCCCAGGTTCAAGGGCTTCTTGAACTTGTAGGCATGGCCACCGGCCAGCACCACCCAGGAGATATGGGTTTGCAGACATTGCGCACCCGCCCCAAGGGCAGTGGGGCCATGCCATAGCGGCGCGAGCCACGGGGGTGAGGTCAAATCAGTGTCGGGCATGGGCACTCCAGCGAACGGGGAAACAGGACCTGAACACTTTTACGGTGATCGCTTGCAGTTCTCTCTCGGCAATGGCGGGAGGCCACGAAGAACCTGGCTCAAAAATCGTCACCTGAGCCCATGGCCAGGCTCTCAAAGCGTGTCTGCGACTTCTGGAAGAACAGTTTCACCGTGCCGGTAGGGCCGTTACGCTGCTTGCCGATGATGACCTCCGCCACGTTCGGCTCCTTGCTGTCCTTGTTGTAGTAGTCGTCGCGGTAGATGAACATGATGATGTCCGCATCCTGCTCGATGGCGCCCGATTCGCGCAGGTCGCTCATCATGGGACGCTTGTCGGTGCGCGTCTCCACCGAGCGGTTGAGCTGCGAGAGTGCAATCACGGGGCACTGCAGCTCCTTGGCGAGCATTTTGAGGCCCCGCGAAATTTCGCCCAGCTCGGTGGCACGGTTCTCGCCCTGCGAGCCGCTCGATCCGCTCATGAGCTGCAGGTAGTCCACGACGATCAGGCCGAGCTTGCCGCACTGGCGCGCCAGGCGCCGGGCATTGGCGCGCAACTCGGAAGGCGTGAGGCCCGGCGTTTCATCGATGTGCAGCGAGACATTACGCAGACGCTCAATGGCCTCGGTCAGGCGCGGCCATTCATCATCGGTCAGTTTGCCGGTGCGCAGGTGCCCCTGGTCAATACGGCCAATCGAGCCCACGATACGCACGGCCAGTTGCGCTGCGCCCATTTCCATCGAGAAGATGGCGACGGGCAGGCCTTCGTTCAGCGCCACATGCTCGGCGATATTCACAGCAAACGCCGTCTTGCCCATGGACGGTCGTGCCGCCAGCACCACCATGTCGCCGGCCTGCAGGCCCGACGTCATGCGGTCGAGATCGATAAAGCCCGTGGGCACACCCGTAATATCGTTCGGGTTGTCGGCCATCTCCTGCACGCGGTCGAGCAGATCGACCACCAGGGTATCCATCCCCTGGAAGCCCTGCTTCATGCGCGAGCCTTCCTCGCCGATATTGAAGATCTTCTGTTCGGCTTCGTCGAGGATCTTGTCCACCGGCTTGCCCTGCGGGTTGAAGGCGTTGGTGGCGATTTCATCACTGGCTGTGACCAGCTTGCGCAGGATGGCGCGTTCGCGCACGATCTCGGCGTAACGGCGGATGTTGCTGGCACTGGGCACGTACTGCGCCAGCGAGTTCAGATAGACCAGTCCGCCAATTTCCTCCGATTTGCCCAGGTTCTGCAACCGTTCGTAGACCGTGATCACATCGGCCGGCTTGCTGGCGTTGACCAGCGCCGCAATGGCGGTGTAGATCAACTGGTGTTCATGCCGGTAAAAATCCGTCTCGACCAGCAGATCACCCACACGGTCCCAGGCATGGTTGTCCAGCAGCAGCCCGCCCAAAACGCTCGACTCGGCCTCGATAGAGTGCGGCGGAACGCGCAGCTGCGCGATCTGGCGGTCATAGGGCGCAAAACCGTCGTCCACGGGCATCGGTACATCAAACATGGGTGTCCTCAGGGCAAGCCTTTGATCCTAACAATGGCAGCGGCAGACGTCATTGCACAACCCTGTGCGCAGCCTGTGGACAAGCACGGGATAAGGCATGTACAGCCAGTGCATGACCCAGGGGCGGGCCAGAAAAACAAAAACCGCCCGGAGGCGGTTCTTGCAAGAGGCGCAGGGAAAACGATCAGGCGGTTTCGCCGTAGACCGAAACCGTCACGTCCACCACCACATCGGTGTGCAGTGCCACGCTCACGGTGCTTTCGCCGACCATCTTGATCGGACCGTTGGGCAGGCGGATCTGCGACTTCACGACCTTGTAGCCTTGCTTGTTCAGCTCTTCGGCGATGTCGTGGTTGGTGACGGAGCCAAACAGGCGGCCGTCCACACCGGACTTCTGCGTCAGCTTGACGGTGCCGCCAGCGAGCTTCTCGCCTTCAGCCTGGGCTGCAGCCAGCTTCTCGGCGGCGGCCTTTTCGAGTTCGGCGCGCTTGGCTTCGAACTCGGCCTTGGCAGCTGCCGTGGCGCGGCGGGCGCGGCCGGACGGGATCAGGAAGTTGCGGGCGTAGCCGTCCTTGACCTTGACGATTTCGCCGAGGTTACCGAGGTTCACAACCTTGTCGAGCAGGATGATTTGCATGGGTTGTGCTCCTTAGATCTTGTGCTGGTCGCTGTACGGCACCAGGGCCAGGAAGCGGGCACGCTTGATGGCGGTGTTGAGCTGGCGCTGGAAGATGGCGCGCGTGCCGGTCAGGCGCGCGGGGATGATCTTGCCGTTTTCGGCGATGAAATCGCGCAGGGTATCCACGTCCTTGTAGTCGATTTCTTCGACGCCGGTGACGGTGAAGCGGCAGAAGCGCTTGCGCTTGAACAGCAGCGATTGGGTGTTGCGCTTGGGGCGCTTGTCTTTGTTGAACTTCTTGAATGCGGCCATTTCGGACCTCTCGAAAATTAATCTTGTTGAATATCCTGGACGTGGAGCACAGGGTGCTTGCCGTTGCGCGGCGTGGCCAGAAAACCGGTGAATCGCCAGAGGCTGCCGATGGGCTGGCGGGCCAGCCGCTCTGCCATGGCGCCAAAAGCCACCGCTTTCAGGACCGCTTTCACTTCGCGCATCTGACCGGCTTCCACCTGCTGCGAACCGTGCTCAAGGCGCAGTTCGATGGCAGGAACACCGGCTGGCGTGAACCGCAGGGCCGCAGCCTCAGCGATGCAGGCCGTCAACGCAACGTGGTTCTCCACTTCCCCTTGAATCTTGGGCTCAGCGCTCGTTGGCAGCGGCGTATTCGGCCTGGCTGACCTTGCGGGCTTCTTCGCGCTCGACGGTCTTCATCATCGAAGAGGGGCCGGTTTCAGCCTTCTTCTTCTGAACCGTCAGGTGGCGCAGCACGGCGTCGTTGAACTTGAAGGCATGCTCCAGTTCAGCCATCACGGCCTGGTCGGCTTCGATGTTCACGCACAGGTAGTGGGCCTTGGCCAGCTTGTTGATCAGGTACGCCAGTTGACGGCGGCCCCAGTCTTCCACGCGGTGCACCTTGCCACCGCCGGCGGTGATCATGCCCTTGTAGCGCTCGAGCATGGCAGGAACCTGCTCGCTTTGATCCGGGTGGATCAACAAAATGATTTCGTAATGACGCATGCATACTCCTTCTGGGTTGAAGCCACCCGCTGCGTCTGTAGCAGTGTGACAAGGCAAAGCCGAAAATTATAACCGTTTCCAGCATGCTCTGTACACTTGGACTTTGTTCAGGCCGCATGCGAATGGATGCGTCAATCCTCCTTCAGGGGAATGGCCTTGAAAAGCCATGCCATGCCCCTACATCCGACAGGCTACGTCTTCATTCAGCTACAGAACCACCAACATGTCCGAAAACACCCCATCCGCCCCAGAGCAGGGCATCCCCGCCCCTGAAGAAATGGAAGCCGCCATGGCCGCCCACGCCTCCGACGAGATGGAACGGCTGCAAAAAGAGCTGTCCGAGCTCAAAGCCAAAAGTGCCGACCTGGCCGACCAATTCCTGCGCGCCAAGGCCGAGGCCGAAAATGCGCGCCGCCGCGCAGAAGACGAGGTGACCAAGGCCCGCAAATTCGGCATCGAGAGCTTTGCTGAAAGCCTGCTGCCCGTGGCCGACAGCCTGGACGCGGCACTGGCCATCCAGAACGCCACCGCCCAGCAGTTGCGCGAAGGCTCCGACGCAACGCTGCGCCAGCTGACTGCTGCGCTGGAGCGCAACAAGGTGCTGGCCATCCACCCGGCCGCCGGCGACAAGTTCGACCCGCACCAGCACCAGGCCATCAGCGTGGTGCCGGCCGCCCAGGAGGCCAACACCGTGGTCACCGTTCTGCAAAAGGGCTACGTCATTGCCGACCGCGTTTTGCGCCCGGCCCTGGTCACCGTGACCGCCCCCAAATAAAAACCGGTCCCTGGCTTGAACCTGGCCAGGTTATCCACACGTTACAGCTATCCAAATTCAACCAGCATCGCGGAGAACAACATGGGAAAAATCATCGGTATTGACCTGGGCACGACCAACAGCTGCGTGGCTATCATGGAAGGCAACACCACGCGCGTGATCGAAAACAGCGAAGGTGCGCGCACCACGCCGTCGATCATTGCGTACCAGGAAGACGGCGAGATCCTCGTCGGCGCATCCGCCAAGCGCCAGGCCGTCACCAACCCCAAGAACACGATTTATGCCGCCAAGCGCCTGATCGGCCGCAAATTCGAGGAAAAGGAAGTGCAGAAGGACATCGACCTGATGCCCTACTCCATCGCCAAGGCCGACAACGGA
>JANJVG010000050.1 GCA_024710165.1 Burkholderiaceae bacterium | reverse complement strand
GCGCGCCACCTGAACCTCACACGGGCGGCCGAGGAACTGCATGTGACGCAAACTGCTGTGAGCCAGCACATCCGCAAGCTCGAAGACCGTCTGGGCAAGCCGCTGTTTCGCCGCTTGCCGCGCGGCCTGGCGCTGACGGACGAAGGGCAGGCCTTGCTGCCGGTGGTAGTGGAATCGTTCGGCAACCTGGAGCGCGCCCTGGAAAAGCTGGGCGACACCCGCCCGCGCGAGGTGCTGACCGTGGGCGCCGTAGGCACCTTTGCCGTGGGCTGGCTGCTGCCCCGGCTGCGCGACTTCCAGCAAAACTGCCCGTTCGTGGACCTGCGGCTGCTGACACACAACAACCGGGTGGACATGGCGGGCGAAGGGCTGGACTACGCGATCCGCTTTGGCGACGGCGCCTGGCACGGCACCCATGCCGAACGCATCATGGACGCTCCCATGTCCGTGATGTGCTCGCCAACCCTGGCCCGAGGCCTGCACACGGTGGCTAACCTGGCGCGCCAACCACTGCTGCGCAGCTACCGCGCGGATGAATGGGCTGCCTGGTTCGACGCTGCGGGCTCGCCCTGCCCCATGGTGCGCGGCGCGGTCTTCGACTCATCGCTCACGCTGGCCGAAGCGGCCGCCCAGGGTGCGGGCATGGCGCTGTTGCCTGTGTGCATGTTCACGCGCGAGCTGCGCCAGGGCCGACTGGTCCAGCCGTTCGCGCAGGAGTTGCACCAGGGCGCCTACTGGCTCACCAGGCTGCAGTCGCGCACCCAGACGGTTGCCATGACGGCCTTTCGGGACTGGCTGCTATCCCAGGTTTAGGCCGCAGCAAAGCATCGTGCCAATCCGATCGACAGCCAACCATGGAACTTCGCGATATCAGCCCGACCGCTGCATGGCATGCTCTACCACGTCGATCTGCTCCGGATCGAGAAACTGCTCCGCATAGCGCTGGTACACCTGCGGATAGGAAATTCAACCGCATGAGGCCAAGTATGGCACGAATTTTGTGCCTCGAAACACGTTCGGCCAAGGCAGGTTGAGCGCTCGCTTGCCGCTCCATGGCGAGAGATTGGGAGGCAGTATGCATTGGGGCTGGCGCGCGCGAAGCTGCGCCCCGCAGCGATGGATACCGCCGCTTCACTGGGGGTCACCAACTGATGCGCTGGTCCAACTCGAAGTCCGGTGCCGGTTGTGCTGCCGCGTCCCAATCTGGCTCGACTTGGCTGCCCTCACCCGATTGCGCATCGAGTTCATCCCACAGTGGCGGCCCACGTGCTGACGCGATGTGCGGTGGCTCGGAATCTGCCCCGATGTGGTCCAGGATGTGCCGGATTTCGGCGCTGTGCGTGATAAAGGCGATGATGCGCATCTGCCCGCCGCAGATCGGGCACAAGAGCGGAAACACCTCGTAGATGCGCGCAATCAGCACCGCCCAGAGGTAGTGCGCTGGCCGTTTGGGTGGTGGGGGTGGCTCAGGTTGGCTCAGGTCTGGGTGTGGTCCTGGATGCAGTTGCACCGGCATGGCCATGCTGCGCGGGGCTTTGTGAGCAGTTGCCCGTGGTGGCTGGATCGGCTGGCACCGCAGCCACCTGCGCCGGGGCTTGCGCCATCGCCGTCACCACATCCCGTAGCGGCGAATTGGGCGCCAGCACCCCGAAGTAGCGGTGCCGGTGGGTACGTGGCGGGGGTACCAGGGCGGCAATGCGGTCGATGAGTTCCAGCGGTGTGAGGTGCAGCTCGTCTGCCTTGGCACCGCGTCTGTCAGCGTAGAAGTCGCTGCGGGGTTCGCTGTGCTGCTTGCCGCAGCGGTAGATCAACTCGCTGCCGGCCTTGCGCAGGCGCTCCATGGCAAAGGGTGGACGGGCGCAATAGCGCAGCAGACGCTCCAGCGCAGCGCGGTCGTGGGCTTCGATGCAGACACCGGCGTCGACCGAGAAGCCGCTGTGTTTGTAGCCCTGCATGTCTTTGGCGTCACTGCTCTCCAGCAGGCCCCGTGCAACGAAGGCGCGCAGGATGCGTTTTTGCAGGGTGGTCTGCACTTGGGCCACGGTCGCCGCATCGATGCCGCTGGCCGGGTGGAATACGACACCTGGCGCAGAGGCTTGCATTGGGGCATCAGCGCTGCCCTCGCCTGCCACTTCCTCAAACACCCCGTCCACCACGCAGACGTGGAAATGGCCGTGTTCGTTCAGGCTGGAGCCGAACCTGTGAATGAAGGCCACTGCGCCGATGTGCAGGTTCGCCTTGTCTGCATTGGCCGCGCCAGGGCAATGGGCTTGCAGGCTTTGTGCAATGACACGCAGGAAGATGCGCAGCACCATATTGAGCGTGGCACTGTCGCGCTGCATGTAGTACCGCAGCCGTTTGGGCACGGAGAGCACCCACTGGCGCACCGGCAGGCGGGGGAAGACGTGGTCAGTGAGGTGCGCCGCAGTCTCCACCATGCGCCGTGTGGTGCACGAGGGGCAGACACCACGGCCTTTGCAGGAAAAAGCCACGAAGTAGTTGTGCCCGCAGTCGCCGCAGCGAGCGCGGGCAAAGCCATGGGCAAAGAGCGGCTCGGGCAAGACCAGCATGGGCCGCGCCCTGTGGGGCAGCGAGGCGGTCTATGCGCCTGGCTGGCCAGCCGACATGCCGGTAATAGACGCCATCACGCCAGACGGCTCGTTTGACGACGTGACGGCCGCGCTCTCCAGCGTGGGCCTGGGCAGCGTGCCTACCTGGCTGCGACCCTATTCGGTTCTTTCCAACGGTGAGCAGTTCAGGGCCAACCTGGCCAGGCTGATTGCCGAGGCACCCAGCCGGGCCGTCCTGGACGAATTCAGCAGCGTGGTCGACCGGCAGATCGCGCAGATCGGCGCGGGGGCCTTTGCCAAGGCTTGGCGGCGCACGGGCGGCCAGGCGGTGCTGCTGAGCTGCCACTACGACATTCTGGATTGGGTGCAGCCGGATTGGGTTTTTGACACGGCCACCGGCAAGTTTTCACGGGGGTCTCTTTGGCGGCGACCGCGCATCGACGTGGACGTGTGGCAAACCGGCTGGGAGCATTGGCCAGCCTTTGAGCCGCATCACTATTTGAAGCTGCCCCGCATGATCGCCGCTACCAACTACATGGCCACGGTGGATGGCCAGCTTGTCGCCCACCTGGCCGTCAGCACCCGCGCCGGGATGGTTGAGGCCCGCGCCTGCCGCCTGGTCGTGATGCCGGAATGGCAGGGTGCCGGGGTGGGCTTGCGCTTCCTGGACGCGGTTTGCGAGCGCTGGCGGCTTGGCCAGAACCGCTACGACAAGCCCATGCTGACCCTGTTCCACACCAGCCACCCCGGCCTGGCCAGCGCCCTGCGCCGGTCTACCAGGTGGACGCAGGTATCGGCCAAGCTGGTCGGGGAGAGCAAGGCACGCAGCCTGCAAAGCATGGCTAAGACGGCGGCCAGGCTCGGCACCAAGAACGTCGGGGCGGGTTACGGTGGCCACTTCCGGGCCGTGCAGGGCTTCCGCTACCTAGGGGCGGCACCATGCGCGTGATGATCGTCGGGCAGAAGTTCTTCGGGGCCGAGGTGCTCAAGCTGTGCCTGGCGCGCGGCGACGACGTGGTGGCGGTCAGCGCGCCTCGGGTGGATGACCGCCTGGCCGCGCTGGCCACCGACGCCGGTGTGCCGCTGTGCCAAGTAGACAAGCGCCTGGGCGCGGAATGGGTGCCGGATGGGCTGGACGTGATCCTGTGCGCCCATGCCCACCTGTTTGTCACGCCCGAGGCGCGCGCCAAGGCCCGACTGGGGGCTCTGGGCTACCACCCCAGCCTGCTACCCCGCCATCGGGGCCGGGATGCTGTCGTGTGGGCCATCCACATGCGCGACCAGGTAACGGGCGGCACCGCGTACTGGCTGGACGACGGGGCGGATACCGGGGATATAGCGGCGCAGGATTGGTGCTGGGTCAAGCCAGGCGATACCGCCGAGGCGCTTTGGCGGCGTGAGCTGGCCCCTATGGGCTTGCGGTTGCTGAGCGGGGTGTTGACCAGGCTAGATGCCGGGGAGGTGCCGAGGACGCCTCAAGACCCGGACATGGCCACCTGGGAGCCTGCTTACGTGGCCAAGCGATTGGCCGGGAGCCGGTGAGTTAAATTCGTGTCCTGAATCCATCGACGCTTTGTCCTGAATTCAGGGCCGCTTTACTAGTGTAGACTTTCAACGATGACGGTACCCGATACAGAGGCGCTGCATAACGAGAGAGACAAAACCATGAATCCCATTGTTTACGCCATACCCGTATTCATGCTCACCATCCTGCTCGAGGCCTGGGTGGCCCGGCGGCGCGGTGTGGCGGTCTACGACATTCCCGACGCCATCACCAGCCTGCACCATGGCCTGTTGAGCCAGGTGACCAACGCCTTCACCAAGATCGCCACGCTGGGCATCTACATCGCGGTGTATGAGGCCTACCGCTTTACCGAATGGTCCATGAGCAGTATTCCGCTGTGGATTCTGGCCCTGGTGCTGTACGACCTGTGTTACTACTGGGCGCACCGCATGTACCACGAGGTCAATGTCATGTGGGCCTCGCATGTGGTGCACCACTCATCGGAGTACTACAACCTGTCCACCGCACTGCGGCAGACCTCTACCGGCGCGTTATTCGGCTGGGTGTTTTACCTGCCCCTGGCGGTGCTCGGTATCCCATGGCAGATGCTGGTGATCGTGGGCCTGATCGACCTGCTGTACCAGTACTGGGTGCACACCGAGCTGATAGGCCGCATGGGCGTGCTGGACCGCATTCTGGTCACGCCCAGCAACCACCGCGTGCACCACGGCCAGAACGACTACTGCATCGACAAGAACTACGGCGGTATCCTGGTCCTGTGGGACCGTCTGTTCGGCACTTTTGCCGACGAGCGCGATGACGAGAAAATTTGCTACGGCATCCGCAAGCCGCTGCACAGCTTCAGCCCGATCAAGGGCAACCTGCACTACTACGCCGACCTGTGGCAGATGTCCCGTGCGGCAAAGGGCTGGCGCGCCAAGCTGGGTGTCTGGGTGGCGCCACCGGGCGGCTGGACCGACGAACCCATCGAACATTTCGAGCCCCGCACCTTTACCCGCTTTGATGTGCAAACCCCCGCGCCGCTGCGTTGGTACGTGGCGCTGCAGTCCGCGGTGCTGGTGTCTTTTGTTTCGCATTTCATCGGTGTGGCCAAGGGCCTGGACAGAGGCACGGCCGCGGTGTACGCGCTGGGCATTTTGGTCACGGCGGTGGCGCTGGGGGCGCTGCTCGAGCGTTTTGTCTGGGGCAAGTGGCTGGAGCAGGTGCGTCTGCTGGCGCTGGGTGTGTCGTTCGCCGCCGTGCCGCAGTGGTTTGGGTTTGAGGCGCCGCTGCTGCTCAAGGGTGCGTTGCTGGTGTTGTGTGTGGGCAGTGTGGTCTGGCTGAATCGCCAGGCCGTTGCCCCTGCCAACGCGGTGGGAGTGGCAGCATGAATCCGGACGCCTTGTCGGATCTGGTGCTGCTGCTGGTGTGTGCCGCTATCCTGTGGTTTCACCTGCGCCAGCGGCCTGCTGTGGCAGTGGCCGCCGGCCTGATCGGTTTGGCGGCCTGCCTGGGTGTACTGCGGTATTCGGGCTGGGCCGAGATGCTGGGGCCACACCGTTTCACCAGCCTGCTGGCCGCATGTGCTGCGTTTCCGTTGCTTGCATCAGGCCTGCGCTGGCCGGATGCGCCGCTGGCCACACGTGGCGCGGCGGTCGGGCGTTTTGTGCTGGTCGTGGGGGGTGTCGGCATCGTGCTGACGCTGGCCGGTCTGGCGCTCTGGTCGCAGGTGGTGCCGGGCGTGTGTGCGCTGGTGATTGCCTGGACGGCGGTGCAGCAGCGCAATACCTGGGGCTTGGCGGGCACGCTGGCTTTGCTGGGCAGCTTTGTGGTGGCGGCTACTGGCAAGGCCGACAGCAACTACCTGGGCTTGTTCAACACCGTGCAATTGATGCACTACACCCTGGCGCTGGCCTTGGCGCTGCTGGCGGTGGGGGCCACGCGCACACCACAAAACCAGCAGCTCGCGGCTGCCTGAACGCTCAGGCGGTGCGCGTCTGGCCCAGGGGTTCCCGTTCGGGGACCTGGGCTGCGGCCAGCAGGCCCTGCATCACATCACCGACCACGATGACGCTGGGGCTGGCCAGGCCTTCCCGGGCGATGGTGGTCTGCAGCTCGCCCAGTGTGCAGACTGCATGGCGCTGCGTGGGCAGGCTGGCGTTGTGCACGATGGCCACGGGGGTGGTGTCGGGCAGGCCGTACAGCAGTTCGTCCTGGATGTGGGCGGCACCGCTCACACCCATGTAAATCACCAAAGTCAGCTTGGCCTGGTAGGCCGTGTGCGCCAGCGCGCGCCAGTCGGTACCGGTGTCGCCGGGCTTGGCGTGGCCGGTCACAAACACCACGCCATGCGCGTGCTCGCGGTGCGTCAGTGGCACATTCAATGAGGTGACAGCGGCCAGACCCGAGGTGATGCCGTTAATGACGCTCACGCGGATGCCGGCAGCCTGCAGGTTCTCTACCTCTTCACCACCACGGCCAAAGATGAACGGGTCACCACCCTTGAGGCGTACCACGTTCTCGCCTTCGAGTGCGGCGGTGACCATGAGCTTTTCGATAAACGACTGCGGTGTCGACTTGCAGCCCCCGCGCTTGCCCACGTGCACGATGCGTGCTTCGGGGGATGCGTAGGCCACGATGGCTTCGTTGACCAGGTCGTCCACCATCAGCACCGTGGCGGCCTGGATGGCTTTGAGCGCTTTGAGGGTCAGCAGCTCCGGGTCGCCCGGGCCGGCGCCGACCAGGGTGACCTGGCCTGCCGCGTTGGAGTCGGAGAGATCGTGTTTCATAGTGATTCGACTAACTGCAAGATGTGGGCCACCTGTTGCGCAATGGGGGCGGGTACGGGCTGTGCGCCGGTCATCACACTTTGAATATAGGCTGCGGTGGTGGCTGCGTCCAGTTGCGTGGGCAGGTTGGGCAGGCTGGTCAGCGGGCCGGCCTGGTGCTCCTGCAAGGTAAAGGTCTGGCCGTTCACAAAGGCCTGCATCGTGGGCGTGCGGCGCGGGTCGGCCACGGCCTCGCCCTCGGTGCCGCGCAGCAGCAGGGCGTTGGCCTGGGTGAGTGCAAAGGTGGCGGCCATGGAGATCGCGTATTCGGGGTGCGTGTAGCTGCTGACGATCAGGCTTTTGCCCACGCACGGGTTCATGAGTTTGACCAGGCTGTGTGCCGGGTTGCGCAGGTTCACCACGCGGCGCACCTCCAGCAGACGCTGCAGCCCGGGGCTCAGCAGGGCGGTGGGGACAAACGCCACCTCGCCATTTGCTATTTTTTTAATAGCTGCTTGCGCAGGTATACCAAGGGCTGCGAGCACTTCTGACGTAAAAACCCGGGTCGATTCGGTGGCCGTGCCGTGGATCAGCACGGGTAGCCCCTCACGGGCCAGCAGCAGCGCCAGCAGCGGCGTGAGCAGCGGCAGCTTGCGCGCGCCGTTGTAGCTGGGGATGACCACCGTGGGGCGGTCGCTGGCGGGCAGGTGCTGCAGGCGCGCAGCGGTGGCGTCCAGAAAACCGGCCATACGGATAGGCGTTTTAACCGCATGAGGCCAAGTATCGCACCGCGGAAGCGCCATCAAGCCGGCTGAGACACTCGATTTTCCCGCCCAGGTGTCAGGTTCACCACCAGGGTTTGGCGTTCAGGAGAGTGATTTGCGGCGCT
>JANJVG010000011.1 GCA_024710165.1 Burkholderiaceae bacterium | reverse complement strand
GGCTATGAGCGGAAGACCAAAGACTCCATTGGTGTTGAGTGCGACGGAGCGCGAACAACTGATCGCACTGACCAAGCGGCGCAAGACAGCGCAATCCCTGGCGTTGCGAGCACGCATCGTACTGGCCTGTGCCGAAGGTTGGGATAACAAAGTAGTGGCAGCGCGTGAGCGAGTCACGCAGCAGACGGTTTCGAAGTGGCGCGCTCGGTTTGTCGATCTGCGGCTGGACGGTCTTTTTGACGCGCCGCGTCCTGGTGCACCGCGTACGATCGACGATGCCCGAGTCGATGCTGTCATCGCCAAGACGCTGGAGGCCGTGCCCGCTGGCGCCACGCACTGGAGTACCCGCAGTATGGCGCGTGCCATGGATGTTTCACAGACGGCTGTAAGCCGGATCTGGCGGGCTTTCGGCTTGCAGCCTCACCGCCAGGAGACATTCAAACTCTCCAGCGATCCACTGTTCGTCGAGAAGGTACGTGACATCGTGGGCCTGTACCTTGATCCGCCGCTCAAGGCGATGGTGTTGTGCGTGGATGAAAAGAGCCAGATTCAGGCATTGGATCGCACTCAGCCGATTTTGCCGCTGGCACCGGGCATCCCCGAGCGCCGAACCCACGACTACATGCGCCATGGCACAACAACGCTGTTTGCGGCGCTGGACATTGCCACGGGCGAGGTGATTGGGCAGTTGCACAGGCGTCATCGCAGTACGGAGTTCTTGCAATTCCTGCGCACCATCGAAGCCAACGTGCCTGCTGACTTGGACGTACATCTGGTGATGGACAACTACGGCACGCACAAGACCGCCTGCATCAAAGCATGGTTCGCCCGACACCCCAGGTTTCACGTGCACTTCACGCCCACCTCTGCATCCTGGCTGAACCAGGTCGAGCGCTGGTTCGCCACATTGACTCAGAAGTACATCCGCCGAGGTACGCACAGATCAACAAGGCAACTAGAAAAATCAATCCGCGAATACCTCGAACTCTACAACGCCAACCCAAAACCATTCGTCTGGGCCAAGTCTGCCGAGGATATCCTTGCAAGTGTCGAAAGATTTTGTCTGCGAATTTCTAACTCAGGACACTAGTGACTAGCCTTGTTCCGACCGAAGCCCCCGCCGTGGGGCTTTTTTGTTGCCGGTGTATGGCTGGTGCTGGGCTCGATTCCCGAAATCGTCTTACATCCGCCCTTACATCGAACAGGAAAGAAAAAACCCCACTACCAAAAAGATAGCAGGGTTTCCTTTGTTTACTTGGTAGGGCGTGAGGGACTTGAACCCGCGACCAAAGGATTATGAGTCCTCTGCTCTAACCAACTGAGCTAACGCCCCGGCATCTGCGCTGCTACTGCAACCCAGAGGCTTATTGTAGGGGCTTACTTATGGTGACTCAGCGCGTTGGAAACCAGTCTGGCAGTGATGTCCACGATCTGGATCATCCTTTCGTAGGGCATACGCATGGGGCCGATCACACCCAAAGTGCCGACCACCTGTCCATCCACCTCATAGGGAGCACTAACGACCGACAACTCCTCAAAGGGCACGACCTGGCTTTCGCCACCAATGAAAATACGCACGCCTTCCGCCTGACTCGATACATCAAGCAAACGAAGTATCTGGGTTTTTTGCTCAAAAAGATCGAAGGCGCGTCGCAGATTGCCCATGTCCTTGGAGAAATCACTGACAGCCAGCAAGTTGCGCTCACCAGAAATCACCACCTCTTCCTGTGCCTGGGAAAGTGCTTCGGAACTCACGTTGACGGCAGCCTGCATCAGTGAAGCGATCTCGCTCTGGAGAGTTTCCACTTCTGTCTTGATCCGCTCGCACACCTTCTCCATCGCCATGCCTGCGTAGTGGACGTTGAGGAAATTGGCAGTCTCGATCAGCTGCGTCTGGGTGAAATCACTTTCGGCAAAAATCACCCTGTTTTGCACATCACCATCCGGGGACACAATGATGACGAGGAACCTGCGCTCAGATAAACGCAAAAACTCGATATGACGAAAGACCGATGTCCGCCGCGGTGCCATGACCACCCCGACGAACTGGGACAGACTGGACAGCAGATGCGCCGCATTGGCAATCACCTTCTGGGGCTGCTCGGGAGCCAGCGCATGCGAGGTGAAGTGCTCTCGCTGAACCGTGAGCATGGTATCCACGAAGAGTCTGTACCCCTTGGCGGTTGGGACTCGGCCAGCAGAGGTGTGCGGACTGGCAATCAGCCCGAGTTCTTCCAAGTCCGCCATCACATTACGGATCGTGGCGGGAGACAGATCTAGACCAGAGGCACGCGACAACGTACGCGACCCCACAGGCTGCCCGTCGTCTATGTAACGTTCAACCAGCGCTTTCAGCAACAACTTGGCACGGTCATCGAGCATGTCACGATTTTAATGATGTAATTTCACCATGACATCCCATTTCCGCCATGTTGCATTGATTGGAAAATACCAATACGCGGTCTCTGGCTCGGGGGCTGCTGGTTCACGGCAAGTGCTGGAAGACATTGCCCAATTCCTGTTGACACAAGGGTGCGACGTATCCATGGAGGAACACACTGCGGCTACAGCCGAAATGACGCAGTACGAGGCTCTCGACGCCGATGCAATTGGCACACAGTGCGATCTCGGCCTAGTGGTGGGGGGCGATGGCACCATGTTGAGTATCGGCCGCCGTCTGGCCCGCTATGGGACACCCCTGATCGGCATCAACCAAGGGCGTCTGGGTTTCGTGACTGACATCCCGCTGGAAAACTACCAAGCCACCCTCACGCCGATGCTGCACGGCGAATATGAGGAAGACCATCGACCCTTGATGCACGCCCGAGTGGTACGGGAGGGGCACACCGTTTTCGATGCTTTTGCAATGAACGATGTGGTCGTCAACCGCGGCGCCACCTCCGGGATGGTGGAACTGCGGGTCGAGGTGGATGGTCACTTCGTTGCCAACCAGCGCGCCGACGGCCTCATCATTGCATCTCCTACGGGATCAACGGCCTATGCGCTGTCGGCCGGTGGTCCGATGATGCATCCGTCGATCCCGGGTTGGGTATTGGTGCCCATCGCCCCACACACTTTATCCAACCGGCCAATTGTCCTGGCCGACATTGCAGAGATTGCCATCGAACTAGTCAGCGGGCGTGATGCCAGCGCCAATTTTGACATGCAGTCTCTGGCATCACTACTGCATGGTGACCGGATACTGGTACGCCGGTCTGAATACTGCGTCCGCTTTCTGCATCCCAGGGGCTGGAACTACTTTGACACTTTGCGCAAAAAACTCCGCTGGAACGAAGGAGGATCCTGAAGATGGCGCTCAGACGGATTGTCCTGCGCGATTTCGTGATTGTGCAGAGACTGGAACTCGAGTTTGGGGAGGGATTCACCGCCCTGACAGGCGAAACGGGGGCAGGAAAATCGATTCTACTCGAAGCCTTGCAACTCGCCTTGGGAGCGCGCGCTGAAGCTTCGTTTGTCCGCGAAGGCGAGCGGAGTGCCGATATCTGTGCAGAGTTCGACTGCCCTGTCTACCTGCATGACTGGCTTGAAGAGTCAGGATTCAATCAGGAAGAAACCCTGCTGCTGCGCCGCACGATCGATGTGCAGGGCAAGAGTCGGGCATGGATCAATGGCTCGCCGTCTACTGCCACGCAATTACGCACCCTTGGCGAACAGTTGCTGGACATACACGGACAGCACGCCTGGCAAAGGCTGATGCGCACGGATGACGTGCGTGCACTGCTCGACGCCTTTGCGGGCAGCTCTACGCTGATCGTCAACACGCTATGGACACAATGGCGTGCATCCCTGAGCAAGATTGAGCAAGCGACTGCAGAACACAGCACACTGCTACGCGAGCGAGAACGTCTTCAATGGCAAATTTCGGAACTGGAGAAACTTGCACCAGCCGACGATGAATGGGAAGCGCTGAACACTCAGCACACACGCCTGACCCATGCACAAAAACTGCTGGAAACGGTGCAGGCGGTGATTGCAATGCTCGATGGAGACGACGTTGGTGCCCGAGCTGGCCTTGCGCGTGCTCACGACACCCTTGCGGCACAGGATCATCTGGAACCTGCCTTCAAGGACTTGGCCGAAACACTGGCCTCCAGCCTTGCTCAGACCGATGAGACACTCCGCGGGTTGCACGCCTATCTGCGCCATGTCGATCTGGACCCGGAGCATCTTGCCGACCTCGATACCCGGGTAAGCCTCTGGATTTCGCTTGCACGACGCTACAAACGACCGCCGGTCGAGCTTCCTGTCATGCTGCAATCCTGGAAAACTGAACTCCAGCAACTGGATGCAGCATCCGACATGGAAACACTCCAGGAAGAGGAGAGCAGGCAAGCAAACGCTTATCATGAAGCAGCCCGAACACTCACCCTGCTTCGTGCAAAGGCAGCACCAAGATTGTCCCATGAGGTGACTGCAGCCATGCAGGGCCTCGGCATGTCGGGTGGCATTTTCCTTGTGTCCATCAAAAAGTCGGCTGAGGCAGGCCCTTATGGTTGCGACGACATCACCTTCATGGTGTCGGGCAACCCTGGCATGGAGCCGCGACCGATTGCCAAGGTAGCATCCGGCGGAGAGCTTTCACGTATTTCCCTCGCGATTGCAGTGGCCACCAGTGCACTTGGATCCGCTGGCACCCTCATTTTTGATGAAGTGGATGCGGGTGTGGGGGGCGCTGCTGCGAGCAGCGTTGGCCGACTGATGCAGCAACTTGGACGTACACGCCAGGTGCTTGCCGTTACGCACCTTCCGCAGGTAGCCGCATACGCCAATCACCACCTTGTGGTCTCCAAAACGCGAGGAAGCACCACCACGAGTCAAGTGGCTGAAGTCCAGGGCCAAGCGCGCGTTTCCGAGATAGCACGCATGTTGGGCGGCGAACAGATCACACCTCAGTCATTGGCCCATGCACGAGAAATGCTGAACGCCGCCCAATCTTCCGAGCCACAGAAATCCACGCCATGAAACCAGAAATCGTCCTCATCACCGGTATGTCGGGATCTGGCAAATCCGTCGCTCTGCGGGCACTGGAAGATACGGGCTACTACTGCGTTGACAATCTCCCGCCCGAGCTGCTGGTTGCCTTTGTGGCACTGGAACATGAACATCACGGCAACCGCCTGGCGATCGCAATGGACGTGCGTAGCGCCACTTCGCTACCGCTGGTCCCAGAAAAACTGACCGAGTTGCAGACTCAAGGCTACACCGTTCACTCGCTGTTCCTGGATGCAACGACAGAAACCCTGGTGCGCCGCTTTTCAGAAACCCGGCGGCGTCACCCACTGTTTCACGGCGAACTCAATGCGGGCCAACGAGCGCTGGTTCAGGTAATCGAACTGGAACGGGAATTGCTGGCAGAGTTGCGGGAAAAAGCACACGTTATCGACACGAGCAACATCCGCGCCTCGCAATTGCAAAGCTACGTCAAAAATCTGATCTCCACCACATCAAACAAGCTTTCACTTGTTTTCCAGTCGTTTGCGTTCAAACGCGGAATTCCGGTCGATGCGGATTTTGTATTCGATGTGCGCATGTTGCCCAACCCCCACTACGAAACCGAATTGCGTGATCTCACCGGGTTGGACCCGGAAGTGGCGAATTTTCTGGCACAACAATCTGATGTCGCTTTGATGATGGCGCACATAGAAAGCTTTCTGTTCCACTGGCTTGAAGCCATGACACTGAATCACCGCAGCTACGTTACCGTAGCAATCGGCTGCACAGGAGGGCAACACCGCTCCGTGTACTTGGTCGAGCGATTGAACGAAATCTTCAGCAACCACTGGCCGACCCAACGACGCCACCGCGAGCTTGATGGCATAGGGTCTTTTGCACCGTAGCTAACGTCAAGCCACGTCTTCAAGAAGTTTACGAACCGGGGCCGGAAGGCCCAAAGTTTGCCACCTATCTCGCCCAAACCAGCCACCGCCCTCCTCGACTGCAAACACAGCCCCTCGGTTCACATTCACCTGCACAGCATGCAAATGCAGATCGCGGTGAGTCAGCACATGAAGAAAAGCGGGCATTTCGACCATGCCTGATACTGATAATTCAGGGGGCATGCTATCGAGCAACGCTTGGCGCTGCATGAAAACGGGAGGCGAATGCAGTCCCGCCCAGATCCCCTTGGATGCGCGTCGCTGCAGCCACACACGACCCAGCGGATCGCGCAAAATCAGCATCCACCATGATTCTGATTTTCGTAAAAGCTTGCGTGTTCTGACTGGGTAGTTCTCTGGATTGCCCTGCTGCAAAGCCATGCAGCAGGCTTGCAACGGGCATTGCCCACACAACGGCCTGCGCGCGAGGCAGATCATGGCGCCCAAGTCCATCATGCCTTGGGTGTAGCGCGGCATGGCCTGTTGCAGGTCCTCCCTCGGCAAGAGTTCATAGGCGAGTTCCCACAGCTTACGTTCATTGGCCGCTAGAGCAAGATCCTTGTCGAACCCCAGGGTTCGCGTCAGGACACGGCGCACGTTCGCATCAAGGATTGGCACACGCTCCGCAAAACAAAAAGCGGCAATGGCGCCCGCCGTTGACCGACCGATACCCGGCAACGTGGCTAGCAAGGGTGCTGATGAGGGAAAAGAGCCTGCATGCTCGGCAACGACCTGCTGCGCACACCGATGAAGATTGCGTGCCCGGCTGTAATATCCCAGTCCGCTCCACAAAGCGAGAACCTCATCTTGAGAAGCCCTGGCAAGCGACGCCACATCTGGGAAACGCTCCAGAAAGCGCCCATAGTAGCCAACAACCGTCGCCACCTGTGTCTGCTGCAGCATGATCTCGGAGAGCCAGACCCTGTAGGGATCCTGGGTCTGCTGCCATGGCAGATGGCTGCGCCCGTGCAGTCGCTGCCATTGCATCACCCTTTCAGCCACCGAGCTTTCAAACTCTGTCATGCGAGCGCAAACTCACCTGGAAACTCGACATCCACTGCCTTTTCGACAAGAAGCGTCATCTGATCTGTCAGCTGCTGAAGACGATGATCCAGTCGCTTCAACGC
This sequence comes from Burkholderiaceae bacterium, assembly GCA_024710165.1. Taxonomy (GTDB): domain Bacteria; phylum Pseudomonadota; class Gammaproteobacteria; order Burkholderiales; family Burkholderiaceae_C; genus Simplicispira. The sequence goes on along the minus strand of JANJVG010000011.1, from coordinate 31,531 downwards.
CAGTTCGCCATCCTCAATTTCCGCGATGCGATCTTCCAGGCCGCTGGCCGCCTGCTGAATGCGGTCCACTGCCTCGATTCGACGTGAAAAGCCTCTCTTACGCTCCCGCAATTGCGCATCAAGCTGCGCCGTCGCTGATTTACTCCAGAGCTCAAGATCATTGGCAGCAGATTCAAAAACTGCGCGCAGGCGCATGCCAAGCGCCCGGACCAACCGCTCGGCAAACTCTGGCTGAACAAGCTTGAGCGAATGACCGAGGCCAAGGTATTGCAGGTGCCCTTGCTGAATACGGTCGAGATCAAGCGCGAAGGACTCCAGGCTGGGCACCTCCGGCACCTGAAGTGAGAAACCGAAATCGGCATTCAATTGCCGGAAACTTCCATCAAGCATGGCATGAATCTCGGTCGCAGAGGCCTGGACCTTATCCAGCGTCGACTTGATGCCCTTGAATGCCTCTGCGTATTGCTTGCGCACGCCCAGTTTGAGCCCCTTTTGCTGCAATGCACCCACAAGATGAGACATCTGCTGTTTCAGTGCTTGCGTGCCCAATTGCTGAAACACATCACGCAACAATTTCAGATGCACTGCTCTAACCGCCTGAATTTTGCTTGCACTCAGATCAAACTCACGCTGCTCCTGCTCAATCCGGGTGCGCATGGCCCCGATGACTGCAGCGTTCTTGCCACGCAGACTCCGCAGTTCCAGCATCTGATCGTCCAGATCTCTGCGCCGAATGTTGAGTAGGCGCAAGGTATCCCCGCGCAAACCTGAGATACCCGAGCGAATGGCAGAACGGAGTATGGTCTGCCGCTGACCCATGATGCCTCGGGCCAAGGCTGCTTCAAGTATGGGCAGGCCACTGGCTTCAAGCAGTGCGCCGTCACTGGCGATTTTTGCCACCAACCCTTTCTGGGCAGAAACCGGTAGCACCTGATCCAGCCGGACACCTAGCATCTCTGCCGAACTTTGACATTGCCGATCCAGTTGGGCCTGAATCTGCTGGGGAGACGTCAGGGTATCCCAGAGGGTGTCGATTTTGTTAAGCACAACCAACCGGGCTTCAGCGCTCTCGGAAGTAGATGCAAGATGCTCGCGCCAGATGGAAAGATCCGAACGCGTCACTCCCGTGTCCGCACCCAGAATGAACACAACGGCCTGCGCCTGGGGAATCAGGCTGACCGTCAACTCCGGCTCGGCGCCCACGGCATTCAGGCCCGGGGTATCCAGAATGACCAAGCCCTGCTTGAGCAAGGGGTGCGGCAGATTGATCAGTGCGTGTCGCCACATGGGCACCTCTACCAAACCCTGCGCATCCTGAGAAGGATTGTCGTCTGGCAGGTCATCGTGCCAGAAACCCATGGCTCGGGCATCATCCACGCTGACACGCCGCACTTGGGCAACTTTTTCCAGGCACTTGGCGATCTGGCCGGCGTCGCCAACATCCAGAGAAGTCTCCACCCAGTGTTCGGGTCTCAGCCGCCATTCAGCAAGACTCTGCTTCTGAAGCCGGGTTTCGATGGGCAACAAGCGCAAGCAATGGGGGACCGCGGCATCGTAACCCAGTTCAGTAGGGCACATGGTGGTACGACCTGCACTCGCAGGCATGATACGCCGACCATAGTCTGCAAAGAAAATGGCGTTGATGAGCTCTGACTTGCCGCGCGAAAACTCGGCAACGAACGCGACCATCACCTTGTCCGAGCGAACCTGGCCCTCCAGACGCTGCAATCCCTCCTGGACAGCAGCATCCATCAGTTCGTGGATGGTCATCCACTCGCCCAACTGCTTGAGTTGCCTGGCGAACTCACGCCTCCACGCACTGTGGTACTCAAATTGCTTATTGAATGATGGTCCCACGTTGATTCCGGAATTCAGCCCGACACCGGCAGTTGATGGCAGCCGCCGATACCCTGATCAGGGTGCCAGCCAAAGCGCGATATCCCTGTGGACTGAAACCGCGAACGCGACACCGACTCGTGCACACCCCCCTCGCTCCCGAGATGAACGTCATGGATGTCATGGATGTCATCAACAATCGATTTCATGCGGTTTGGCAAAGAGTACAACGCGGTCAACACCCATCAAACGGTTTGATGAACTGGCACGCACACACATAGCCAAAATATAGCATCGCGAAGCTCAGGGGCTGGTGTTGAATTGCCAGTTTGCAACGCCTGGACACATCAGGCTCGCTGGCACCGGGGGCAAAAGAAACTGCTGCGCTGTCCCTGACGAACCATGCGCACAGCGGTGCCACAAACACGACAAGGAATACCTTCCCTGCCATAGACATGCGCTTCGCTCTGAAAGTGCCCGACGCTGCCATCGGCACTCGAGAAATTGCGCAGCGTGCTTCCTCCTCGCTGCACTGCCAGCTCAAGCACCTGACGAATCGCTTCGTACAGCTTTTTCGCTCTTTCCGGACCGATTCGAGCCGCCATCGTCGTGGGACGAATGCCCGCCAAAAAAAGGGCCTCCGAAGCATAAATATTGCCGACCCCGACCACGAGTCGCCCGTTCAGCAGAACCTGCTTGACCGCTGCGCGGCTTGCGCGCAAGCCTGTCACAAACACATCCTGATGAAAATCATCAGAAAGCGGTTCCATGCCCAACTTGCCGAGCAGCCGCTGCACGACGGGTTCCGAAGGACTGGCGGCATAAACCACTGCACCAAAGCGACGGGGATCATTCAGCCGCAACACCCCCGCCGAGGTCAGCAAGTCAAAATGATCATGGGGACCCATGGGCTCGGGGGCTGGCGTGAAACGCAGGCTGCCGGACATTCCCAGATGCAACAGAAGCATACCCTTGTCCAGATCGAGCAACAGGTACTTGCCGCGCCTTCGAACCCCGGTGACCACACGATCGGCGAGTATCGCCGGCTCACAGCCCAGCGGCCAACGCAAGGTTTTGCCCAATTGCACCATCAGGACGCGCGCACCCGAAATGGCATCCACAAAACTGCGGCGCGTCACCTCCACCTCTGGCAACTCAGGCATGGACTGCGCCCTGGTACGGTTTTACAAGCATAGATTATTATGGGTTGATGGTCCTATTCTCTCGAATTCTGGCGCTAGCCTTGGTCACTTTATCGGTGTTCGTCTCCTTTAATGCCACGGCCCAAACCAGTTCTGGAATGGATTCCGGCAAGGCTGCTGAAGTCCACACCTCGCAAGCCCTGTTGGATGCGTCCCTTTTTTACGAGATCCTGATTGGCGAAATTCTCTACCGCAGTGGCGAACCGGAAACAAGCTACTCCCTGCTGCTGGAGGCAGCGCGCCGCAGCAATGACGAAAAGCTTTACCAACGCGCCACAGACATTGCCTTGCAGTCCCGGTCCGGAGAGTCGGCGCTCTCGGCAGCGCAGGCATGGAAAAAAGCCTGGCCAAAATCCCGTGAAGCCAACCGGTATGTGCTTCAAATTCTCCTTGCTCTGAACCGGATCGAACAAACCTCGGGCCCGCTGAGAGAGGAACTTAACCAGACGCCTTTTCCAGCTAAAGCGGCGTCGCTGCTTGCCTTGCCGCAGCTGTACCGCAGGGCATCCGACAAGCAACTTGCAGCAGCCGTGGTGGAAAAGGCACTGGCAGATCATTTAAACGACCCTTCCTCCGGCCCGGCAGCATGGGCGGCCGTGGGCAGAATGCGGCTCCAGGCGGGCAACAGGGCCGGCGCCATGGATGCGGCCCGGCGGGCCCAGACCCTGGATCCGACAAGCGAGGGCCCAGCGGTTTTGGGGCTCGAGTTGATGGAAAGTGGCGCCCCTGAAGCCGAACCTCTGATACGAGGATTGATGGATGGCAACCCAAGCCCCGAATTGCGCATGAGCTACGCACGCCTGCTGCTTGAACTTCAACGCTATGCGGAAGCTCGGCAGCAGCTCCAGACAGTGACCCAGGAAAGACCCGATCTGACCCAGGCATGGCTGGTCCAGGCCGCGTTGCAGCTTCAGGACGGCAACCTCGCCGAAGCGGAGGCTTCGCTACACCGCTTCGCCGAACTGGCCCAGCCTGGCTCCACCAGCGGACCGCATCCGATCAGCATGACACCGGCCTACCTGTTGCATGCACAGATTGAAGAGAAACGTGGAGACTACGCCCGTGCCGAAGGCTGGCTCAATCGCATCCACAACGACAAGGACCTCTTCAGCGTGCAGACGCGCAAGGCGTCCCTGCTGGCACGACAGGGCAAACTGACCGAGGCACGTGCACTCCTGCGCAGCATGCCAGCGTCCACCGACGAAGCACGCCGCATGAATCTGCTGGCCGAGGTACAGCTGCTGCGCGATGCGCGCGCCTTTAACGAAGCCTTTGCTCTTCAGGAAAGCATCGTGGCCAACAGCCCCGACGATGACGACCTGGTGTACGAACTGGCGATGCTGGCAGAAAAAACGGGGCGGCATGGGTTGATGGAACAACTGCTTCGCCAGATCATGCAGCGCAAGCCCGGGTTCCACCATGCCTACAACGCGCTCGGATACTCTTTTGCGGAGCGCGGCATACACTTGACCGAAGCCCGCGAACTGATTCTCAAAGCCCTGAGTCACGCCCCCGACGACCCTTACATCACGGACAGCCTAGGCTGGGTCGAGTTCCGCCTGGGCAACCTGGACCAGGCACGGCGCCTGCTCGAAACCGCCTTCAAGGCCCGACCCGATGCCGAAATAGCCGCCCACCTCGGTGAAGTGCTCTGGACCATGGGAGAAAAAGACCGAGCCATCTCTATCTGGAAAGAGGGCAAGCGACTAAACGCCGAGCATGAAACTTTGCGCGAGACGCTCAAGCGTCTGGGAGCCACACTCTGATGTTCAGGGTCCATTCCAGGAGCCTGTCGGACCTGGGAATCGTCTGCTGCAAATGGGCCGCAGCGGCCCGATTCTGGGAATATCGTTCTTGGATCACAGCATCTTCTTGGCCCATAGCTGGGCCATGGACCTGCAACCACGGAACAAACCGGCGTCGATGGCGCCGATTTTCGCTTCCAGCATCCCGGGTCCGACCTGCTCCTGACCTCAAGGTCTCCAGCGCCGATCAGCTCCGCAGTACCCTCCTCTGCTTGTTCATGCTTGCCCTGACAGGATTGACGGGCTGCGCTCAGCTGTTGCCTCACCCACCCCACACGACCCCAGACACCCAATGGAGCGGCAGGCTGGCATTGCAGATGGACGAACAGGAAGCGCAGTCGCTTTCGGCAAGTTTTGAACTGCAGGGAAGCTCTGCTTCAGGGCAGTTGGTTTTGTTCAGCCCCTTGGGCAATGTGCTGGCACGCATTCAGTGGGAGCCTGGCAAGGCGGTGCTTGTTACTGGCAACCAGACCCGGACTGCCGACTCGCTCGACGTCCTGCTGCAGCAATCCACCGGTACACAGCTGCCGGTTGCTGCGCTGTTCGCCTGGTTGCAAGGCGTGGCATCGACGGCGGATGGCTGGAGCGCGGATCTGAGCCACCTGAAAGAGGGCCGACTGACCGCCATTCGCCGCAGCCCGCTGCCCCGCGCCACGCTACGCATCATCCTTGACCGCTGACTCGCCGCGCCATGCAAGCCCTCTACGATGTTCCTGCGCCCGCCAAGCTAAACCTGTTCCTGCACATTACAGGCCGCAGAGCCGATGGCTACCATCTGCTGCAGTCGGTGTTTATGCTCATCGACTGGTGCGACACCCTTCACTTCGAACTGCGCCCGGACGGACATATCAGCCGCGAGGACCTGGGCCCACCCCTTCCTGCCGACGACCTGTGCGTGCGCGCAGCGCGTGCACTGCAACAAGCCACGGGCTGTCCGCAGGGAGTGCACATCGGTGTGCTCAAGCGCATCCCCGCACAGGCCGGCATGGGAGGAGGCTCGTCGGATGCCGCCACCGTGCTGCTGGCACTCAATCGCATGTGGAACCTTCGGCTGACCGTACCGGAACTGCAGCGTATTGCCGTGACGCTGGGTGCGGATGTGCCCTTCTTCCTGTGCGGACACAATGCCTGGGTCGAGGGCATTGGCGAGATCATCTGGCCCCTCACGTGTTCAAGACAACTACCCAAGGCGCGCTTTGCCGTGGTCAAACCCGAGGCCGGGTTGGACACACGCGAAATTTTTTCATCGCCTGCTTTGAAACGCGATTCTGATAGTGCTACAATCTTAGGCTTTGCTGCAACACATTACGACTTCGGTCGAAATGACTTGCAAAACGTCGCTCAAACACTGTGCCCTGATGTGAAAAAAGCCATCGAATGGCTCGAAACACTCGGATTGCATGGCAGAATGACGGGTTCGGGAAGTGCAGTGTTTGCAAAAATGCAATATGCCACGGATCTCAGCGGTGCCCCCGGCACCTGGCAGGTCAAGGTATGTGAAAATCTGATGCAGCATCCTCTGGCAGGGTGGGCAAAAGATAAAAGTTTCGGTTAGGTGCCATCAGGTATCTAACCTGTGTAGGGGAGTCGCCAAGCTGGTTAAGGCACCGGATTTTGATTCCGGCATGCAAAGGTTCGAATCCTTTCTCCCCTGCCAAATCTCTTGTCGCGTACAGGCAACAATTTCAGACCGCTGGGACGCTCATGCAAGCCAATCATCCCGACTTCATGGTTTTCACCGGCAATGCCAACCCTGGCTTGGCGGCCGAGATTGCCCGCGATCTGGGCATCACTCTTGGCGCAGCCCATGTTGGACGCTTCTCTGACGGGGAAGTGACGGTCGAAATCAACCAGAACGTGCGTGCACGCGATGTGTTCGTGGTGCAGTCCACATGCGCACCGACCAACGACAACCTGATGGAACTGCTGATCATGGTCGATGCGCTCAAGCGCGCCTCGGCCGAACGCATCAGTGCCGTCATTCCCTATTTTGGCTATGCCCGCCAGGATCGCCGTCCACGCTCGACGCGTGTGCCGATCACGGCCAAGGTGGTGGCCAACATGCTGCAGGCCGCAGGCGTTTCCCGCGTGCTGACCATGGATCTGCATGCCGACCAGATCCAGGGTTTCTTCGATATTCCGGTCGACAACATCTACGCATCTCCCGTTCTGTTGGGTGATCTGCGTCAAAAGAAGTATGACGACCTGATTGTGGTCTCTCCCGACGTGGGGGGTGTCGTGCGCGCCCGTGCGCTGGCCAAACAGCTCGGTTGCGACCTGGCCATCATCGACAAGCGCCGCCCCAAGGCCAATGTGTCGGAGGTGATGCATGTGATCGGAGAAATCGATGGTCGCAATTGCGTGATCATGGACGACATGATCGACACCGCCGGTACGCTGGTGAAGGCTGCCGAAGTGCTCAAGGAACGTGGCGCCAAGAAGGTTTACGCTTATTGCACGCACCCCATTTTTTCGGGTCCTGCCATCGAGCGCATCGCCAAGGGCTCGGCGCTTGACGAGGTGGTTGTGACCAACACCATTCCTTTGAGCGACAACGCACGCGGTTGCGCCAAGATTCGCCAACTCTCTGTGGCCCCGCTGATCGCGGAGACGATCCAGCGCATTGCCCGCGGGGACTCGGTGATGAGTTTGTTTGCAGACCAGGACAACCTGTTCTGAGTCGCGCAAGCAGCAAGTCGGGCGCTCTTTTGCGAGCGCCCTTTTTCTTAAACGAAGGTGACACTGGTCGCGGTGCACCTCTCTCGGAGAATGTTATGAATTTCGTCGCTTTTGAGCGCGCCAAGCAAGGTACGGGTGCGAGCCGCCGTCTGCGCAATTCGGGCCGCACGCCCGGCATCGTCTACGGTGGCACCGCCGAACCCCAGGCCATCGAACTGGACCACAACGCCCTGTGGTACGCCCTGAAGAAAGAAGCCTTCCACTCCAGCGTGCTGGACATGGAAGTGAACGGCCAGACCAGCAAGGTCGTGCTGCGCGACGTGCAGTACCACCCCTATAAGCAGATGGTCCAGCACATCGACTTCCAGCGCGTGGACGCCAAGACCAAGCTGCACATGAAGGTGCCGGTGCACTACAGCGGCGCTGAAGAATCCTCCGCCGTCAAGGTGGACAAGTGCATGGTCACCCCTATCGTGACCGAACTGGACGTGACCTGCATGCCTTCCGACCTGCCCGAGTTCATCGCCGTGGACCTGAGCAGCCTGAAGAAGGGCGTTTCGCTGCACCTGAAGGACGTCAAGCTCCCCAGGGGCGTGAGCGCCGTGACGCGTGGCGCACAAAAGAACCCCACCATGGTGTCAGTGGTGGCGCCTGTGGTGGAGGTTGCTGCCCCCGCAGCAGACGCAGCGCCCGCCAAGGGCAAGGGCAAAGGCAAGAAGTAAGTCCTGCAGGACGAGTCGCCACACCACGGCGACCTCCCTCCCCTCAACGGCCCACCTTCGTGTGGGCCGTTGGTTTTTGTGCCATCCGATAATCGCCGCCATGATCAAGCTCTTTGTGGGCCTGGGCAACCCAGGACCCGAATACGAAGCCACCCGCCACAACGCCGGTTTCTGGTGGATCGACGCGCTGGCAGGCGAACTGAAGGTGCACCTTCAGCCCGAAAGAAACTACTGGGGTCTGGCCGCTCGCGCCACGGTGCACGGGCAGACGGTCTGGCTGCTGCAGCCGCAGACCTTCATGAACCTCTCGGGCAAGTCCGTGGCTGCATTGGCCCGCTTCTTCAAGATTGCACCCGAAGAAATCCTGGTGGCGCACGACGAACTCGACATCGCCCCTGGACAGGCCAAGCTCAAGCGCGGCGGCAGCCACGCCGGACACAACGGCCTGCGCGACATCCATGCACAGCTGGGATCGTCCGACTACTGGCGCCTGCGCATCGGCATTGGCCACCCGGGCGTCAAGTCCGAAGTGGTGCACTGGGTGCTGAAAAAACCCGCGCCAGACCAGCGCGTGCTGATCGAAGACAGCATCACGCACAGTCTCAAAGCCTGGCCCGCCCTGCTCGCGGGCGACATGGACAAGGCGACCTTGCTGGTGCACACCACCCAACCGCCCCGGCCCAAGCCACCTCGGCGCGAGGTGGAACTCTGATTGCTGCTATTTTGATAGCTACAAGCGCTTTACCAAAAAGGGCTAGGGCCGGATTTGACTCAATATCCCATCAGATGCGCACTGCCGCCTGCAGGCGCTCGAACTTCTGCCACAAGGTCTCGCGGCTTTCTACATGGTTGGGGTCCACCGGGATGCACGACACGGGGCACACCTGCATGCACTGGGGCTCGTCGAAATGGCCCACGCACTCGGTGCATTTGGCAGGGTCGATCTCGTAGATTTTCTCGCCCAGATAGATGGCCTGGTTCGGGCATTCAGGTTCGCAAACATCACAATTGATGCATTCGTCGGTGATCATCAATGCCATTGCAAGCTCCGCAGGGTCGGGGCCACCGTCTGGTCGGACCCAAAGCCGCGATTATCCCGCGCCACCCCGAAAGGTGAAGGTACCGAAGTGGCGCAAGCTCAGATTTCATACGGCTTTTCGAGTGTCGCAATCGGTCAACAGCGGTTTCCAGGGCTACCGCTCTGACGTTGCCAGCCGCAGCGCCAGGGCCAGGAACACCAGACCCGCCACCCGGTTGAGCACGGTCTGCGCACGCGCCGAGCGCTGCAAGAGGGTGCCAAAAATCCCCGAGAAGCAGGCAATGGCACCGAAGGTCAACAGCGTGGCGACCATGAATACGATGCCCAGCACCATGAGCTGCGGCGCCACGCTGCCAAGCGCCGGATCGGCGAACTGCGGGAGGAAGGCCAGGAAGAACACCAGCACCTTGGGGTTGGTGAGATTCATGACCATGCCGCGCCCCACCATGCGCCAGTGGCTGACAGGCCCGGGTACCGATGCCGGTGAATCGTCTTGCGATGCCACCGCAGCAGGCGCACGCAAGGCCCCCCAGGCCAGGTAGGCCAGATAGGCAGCACCGCAGAACTTCAGCGCAGTGAAGGCCACGGCCGAGGCCGCAAACACCGCTGCCAACCCCAGCGCTACCGCAGCGGTATGCACCAGAATGCCCCCACACAGGCCGACCACCACGGCCAGGCCTGCACGCCAGCCTCGCTGGGCCGACTGCAGCAAAACGAAAATGTTGTCAGGCCCGGGCGTAAGGGCCAGGAGGACGGCAACGCCGAAGAAAGCGATCAGGGTTTCCAGGGTAGGCATGGAGAGTCCGCGAGAGATGGAAGGTCGTGCCTATTTTGCATGGCCCTGCGGGCGGCTACCGCATGGGCACGACGAGCACACGGCGCCTGGGCTGGCACAGTGGGCCTTCATAAGGCCCGCCATCGCGCTCCCAGCCAGGGCCCGGCGAGACCTGAGCACAGATGCGGTGGCCGTCGATCTTGCTGCGCCAGTAGTACCAGGGCGCGGGTGCGGCCCACACGGCTGCCACGCCCAAAGCCAAGCATGCGAGCAGCCAGCGGGAGTTGCGCGCCAGGGTCCTCGCAGCGGTCAGCCCGGGAGCGCGTGCGCAAACCCGTCGACCGCGCGGGGGCCGCGGCCGCAGCAGGGTCAAAATAGTACAGATCATGGCGGGGACTCGGGCATCGGAATCGGGCTGCAGAACGGGTCATTGTGCAGGGCGCAAAGGAAGTCCATGCCATCGGCATGTTTCAGGCCGTAAGGATCCAGCCCTCAAGCGGATCGAGTGCGGCGGGCAAGCCATACAGCGCATCGCCCGCACAGTGCTGCCTGTCGGCCCAGGCCGCCTGCAGCAGACACAGAACAGCATCGAGTAGGTCGCCTTTGGCGTCCTGCACCAGGGCTTGGCGCTGGGCTTCGCGCAGTTGCAGTTGCAGGCCCAGGCGCGTGGTTCCCAGTTCCAGCGCGGTAAGCAGGTCTTTGCGCGCGATGAGGCGCTCGGGCGTCTGGAGGGCGCGGTCGTCGCTTTTGTAGCTGCGCCGCCCCAGCACCTCGCGCGCCAGCAGGCCGGGGTAGGCCTCCAGCGCCACACGGGCCGGGTCGCCAGCGTGCAGGCCTGGCAGATGCACGCCAGCGTCCAGCAGCAAGGGCACGCCCGCGTGCAGCATGTAGGCCACGGGCGGGTTGACCCACTTCATGCTGGGGCTGGAGCCTGCGGGCAGGTCGGTGGCGCGGTGCGCAAACTTGCCGCCCGCCGGGCGCGCGGCGCAAAAGCCTGCGAACGCATCGCGGATCTGCGCGCGCGAAAGATGGCGGTAGTGCTGCATGCAATCGACCCAGGCCAATGGCCAGCTCAGTTGCTGCACCAGTTCGCGCGGCAGGCCAAAGGGCAGATCGAACCCGCCCACCCAAGCGCCGGGCGCAGCCAGCCAGCGGCCCAGGGCGTCCAGCGTGTCAAAGGTTTGCAGGGACTGCAGCCGCACGCGCGTGCCCACGCGCTCGCCCAGCGCCATGGCGATGGGTTTGCGGTGGCTGGGGCTGCTGGAGAAATCGACGCCCAGCAGCAGAGGGCTTGCTGTCATGGGGTTACCCCAGCGCCAGGGCCGTGACACCCAGCGCAATGCACGCCGCGCCGCACAGACGCGCCACCCGGTCGCCCTCGCCCAGCAGGTGGCCGCCAATGAGTGCAGCGAACAGCATGGACACCTCTCGCGCAGGCGCCACGTGCGACAGCGGCGCCTCGCGCATGGCGTACAGCACCAGCACGTAGGCGATCGGGCTGACCACGGCCACCAGCAGCGCAAAGCGCCACTGCGCGCTCCAGAGCACGGCGGCCGTGGGCAGGTCGCGCAGCACCACGGGCACGAGCAGGGCCACGCGCACGAAGTTGGCCATGTAATCCACAAGGATGGGCGACATCAACAGCACCTTGACCGCATACCCGTCAACCACGGTGTAGCTTGCGATGAAGGCGCCCGTGAGCAGCCCGTACGCAATGCCTTTGTGCACACGGACCCGCGCCGCCGGGTCGTGCGCCGCGCGCAACAGACCGGGGCCGCCCGCAATCAGGAACACGCCGCCGACCACACCCACACCGCCCAGCACACCGAGCCTGGATATCTGCTCGCCGAGCACGGTAATGGCCACCAGCGAAGACAGCAAGGGGCCGGTGCCCCGCGCCAGCGGGTACACCACCGTCAGGTCGGCCTCGCGGTAGCCGCGCAGCAAGATGAGGTAATACGCCAGGTGCAACACGCCACCAGCGACCACAAAGCCCCACTCCAGCATGCCCCACAGCGGCACAGCCTCGCGCCCCAGCCACCAGCCCAGCGGCGCCCAGAACAGCATCATCAGCACCGAGGTGAAGAAGGCAAAGCGCGCATCGCCCCCGGCCTTCTTGGCGGCAATGTTCCAGAGCGCATGGATCAGCCCGGCCAGGATGATCAGGGCGAAGGCAGTGAGGGACATGGAGAGAGTGCCACGGTGCCGCCGGGAGCGATGGTGCAGCGAGGGTGGGGAAGCAATCGCACCTTGCATCACCCGCAGCGCATTTGTACGGCGCGGCGCAAACCAGGGCCACCGCGCAGGGACTGCCACCATTTCCAAGAGCAGGCACCGGTGGCTCCCCCGGCGCTCCTTGCGCCGCAAGGCGAACGCGAGGGGAAGGCGCGCAGCGCCTCAGGGAGGCTTGCTCTAGGCCCGACCGATGATCGAGGCCGTGGCCATGAGCTCTTCGAGCAGTGCAAACGACACCTTGCCCGACACCGCATACGGATCGAGTTCGGGTTTTTCGGAATATTTGAGCAGGATCGAATGGTTGATCTTGCTGAGGTTGACCTGGCCCATGGTCCAGCCACCGAAGCGCCGCTCGGCGATCTCTTCGTAATGCAGCAGTTCAACGTTCTTGTGGCGCGGGTCGCGCTGGATATGGCCATACAGGTCGCAGACCGCCGAGCGGCCACCCTCGATGGCCTGCAGGAAAATACCGCCGCCGTAGCACAAGACCCCCGTGATGCCGCTGCCCGGGTTGTGCTGGCGCGACTGATTCAGGATGGCTTCAATGGCGTCGGCCGAGGTGTCCACCGCGCGGCTGGCGTAAAGCAGGCGTACCAACATGGTCAGTTCACTTTCCAGGAATGAGGGAGAGGAATTCGCGGCGCAGGGCACTGTCCTTGAGGAACACACCACGCATCACGGAGTTGATCATCTTGCTGTCCATCTCGCGCACGCCGCGCCAGGACATGCAGAAATGGCTGGCCTCCATGACCACGGCCAGGCCATCGGGCTGGGTTTTTTCCATGATGAGGTCGGCCAGTTGCACCACGGCCTCTTCCTGGATCTGCGGGCGGCCCATGATCCAGTCCACCAGGCGTGCGTATTTCGACAGCCCGATCACGTTGGTGTGCTCATTGGGCATGACACCGATCCAGATCTTGCCGATGACCGGGCAGAAATGGTGGCTGCAGGCGCTGCGCACCGTGAGCGGGCCCACGATCATCAGCTCGTTGAGGTGCTCGGCGTTCGGGAATTCGGTGATGGGGGGCGGCTCCACGTATCGGCCCTTGAACACCTCGCCCAGGTACATCTTGGCCACACGGCGCGCGGTGTTCTGGGTGTTGTGGTCGCCCGCGGTGTCGATCACCAGGCTGTCGAGCACCCCCTGCATCTTGATTTCGACCTCGTCGAGCAACTGCTCGAGCTCGCCCGGCTGGAGGAAGTCGGCGATATTGTCGTTGGCATGGAAGCGCTTGCGCGCCGCGACGATCCGCTCACGGATCTTGACGGAAACGGGCGTTCCTTCGTCGGGGTGGGCTGGGTTCATGTCGGCGGCAGGTTGACTGAAGATGCACGGATGGTAACAGCGATTCTCACCCCTTGTTTTTAAGGGTTTTTGCCACCAAGCGCTTGTGCATCAAGCGCAAGCAGCTATTATTTTCATAGCATCAAGGCCTGCGAACTCAATACCGGTTGCCCGTGAGCCACAGCGCCAGACGCATCAGGGCAAAGGCAACGCGGTCCAGCACCCGTTCGCGCCACGAGCGTCCTGCGTAGCGGGCGGGGTCCAGGCGCCGGCCCTCGTGCTCCATGGCGTATTCAAGGCGCTGGCGCAGGTCGATGGCGAAAGCTGCGTCCTCCACCACCACATTGGCCTCGCGCGCTAGCAGCATGCTCAGGGGATCGAGGTTGGACGAACCCACCGTGGCCCAGGGCCGGGCGCCGTGCGCGTCAATCACCGCCACCTTGGCGTGCAAAAAGCTGGGCTCGTATTCATGGATTTCGACCCCGGCCGCCAGCAGTGCGCCATACACCGGCCGCGCTGCGTGGTACTGCATGAAATACTCGTAGCGCCCCTGTAGCAGCAGACGCACGCGCACGCCCCGGCGTGCGGCCAGCACCAGCGCACGGCGCAGTTTGCCGCCGGGCAGAAAGTAGGCGTTGGCGATGACGATCTCCTCGCGCGCAGCACCAATGGCGCGGCGGTAGGCCTTTTCAATGCGGCTGCGGTAGCGCACGTTGTCTCGCAACAACAGCGCCGCGCGCATGGGGGGGGTGCTCTCGGGCGGTACTCCTGCAGGGTGGGCTGCGCTGGCAGCGCGCAGGGCCCGGATGGCCTCGGACAGGCGGCGCTGGCGCGCATCGCGCACCGCCTGCATGCGCCACCACAGCTGCTCCATCGCATCACTGGCCACCGCCACCAGGCTGCCTGTGGCCTGCACGGCAAAATCAAAGCGCGGCGCTGTCAGCTCCCCGTGGTTGGGATCGTGGTAGTCGTCCAGCACATTGATGCCTCCACAGAACAGCAAGCGCCCATCGATCACGCACAGCTTGCGGTGCAGCCGCCGCCAGCGGTGCGGCAGCATCAGGCCCAGTGGCCCCAGTGGCGAATACACCCGCAGCAGCACGCCTGCAGCACGCATGCGGTCAGCCCAGTGCTGGGGTACACGCCCGGTACCCACCCCATCGACCACCAGATGGGTGTGCACGCCGCGCCGCGCTGCGCGGATCAGCGCCTCGGCCACGCAGGCACCGTCACCGGTGAAATCAAAAATATAGGTTTCGAACTGGATGTCGGACAGCGCCGCATCCATGGCGGAAATCAATGCCGGGAACAGCTCCCGTGCGCCCTGCAGCAGGCGCACCTGGTGGTCGTGGACATAGTCGATTTCCTGGGCCATTTCAGAGTCTGAATTCGGCGATCAGGGGGAGGTGGTCGGACATGCGCCACCAGGCGCGGCCGCGCGGCACATGCAGCCCCAGCGGGGTCAGGCCGCGCGCATAAATGTGATCGAGCTGCGCCAGCGGAAGCCGTGCGGGGTAGGTGAAGGCGCGAGGCTCCTCGTATTCGTGCAGGCCGTAGGCGGCCAATGTGCGCCGCAACTGGGGCTCCCAGTCGTTGAAATCGCCCGCCACAACCAGTGGCTCGCCAGCAGGCACCTCGCGATCGATAAAACGCTGAAGCTGCCCCACCTGCCGCAGGCGACTGCCCGGAATCAGCCCCAGGTGGACCACGATGGCATGGATGCGGCGACCATGGACATTGACCTCCACATGCAACAGGCCGCGCTGCTCGAAGCGATGGTCCGACATGTCCTCGTGGCGGTGTCCTATCACAGGCCAGCGCGACAGCAGGGCGTTGCCGTGTTCGCCATGGCGCGTGACGGCGTTGGTACGATAAACCGCCTCGTAGCCCTCCGGGGCCAGAAAATCGGCCTGCGGCACATCGGGCCAGTACGGGAAGAACCGTGCCTCACGCCGATGGAGCTTGCGGACCTCCTGCAGGCAGACGATGTCGGCATCGAACTGCTCTACCGCCAGCCCCAGGTTATGGATTTCCAGCCGCCGGACCGGGCCGATGCCCTGTACGCCCTTGTGAATGTTGTACGTGGCCACACGCAAAATGTTGTCTTTGTCCATCGGCTCATTCTCGCGCACCTGGCGCTTCCTGAACCGGCGCAACAAACCGGGGCAGCAGCAGACAGGCTTCGGCGTTGGAGGGCGAATAGCAGGCATCGGCAGCCTCCCGCCACGGCAGCCAGCGCCATGCCACATGCTCGCGCGGGTGCAGGGTCACAGGCGTGCCGGCCGGTACTTCGAGGCTGAACAGGTGCTCGGTGTTCTCGCGCACGCCCGGCGCATAGCGGTGCAGCCATTGCGGGTAGATGCTGTAGACGTTCTCCAGACGCCAGTCGCGCAGGATGCAACCGGGCGCCTGGGCGTCGATGCCGGTTTCTTCCCACACCTCGCGCACGGCGGTGGCCCGGAAATCTTCCTCCGGCGCATCCTTGCTGCCAGTGACGGACTGCCAGAACGCATGACCATCAGGTGCATCCACCGTGCGGCGGATCAGCAACACTTCAAGCGCAGGCGTGTGGATCACCACCAGCACCGATTCGGGAATCTTGAAAGAGCGGTGCGCTACCCCGCCCTGCTCCGGCGCCATGGCTCACTCTTCGCTGAAAAAATCGGAGTCGATGCGCTTGAGCTGGTACGTGGCCGCCACCGACACGCCGAGGTCATGCTCGATCATGAGGTCTGCCAAGCGCTCGCCGTCGATCAGCACTACCTTGTATTGGCTGTTGGCAGCGTAGTCCTTCGCATCCTGCGTGAAACGGGACGTGGCGATGAAGACTCCTTTGTTCGCCCGTTGACCGGCAAGGGCGCCGACGAACTGCTGAATCTCGGGACGCCCCACCACATTGCTCCAACGTTTGGCTTGCAGGTAGATCGCGTCCAGCCCCAAGCGATCCTCGTTGATCACGCCGTCAATACCGCCGTCACCACTTCGTCCAACGGCCTTACCCACTTCTTCTCGACTGCCACCGTAGCCCATTTTGATCATCAGCTTGATGATCAAGAGCTCGAAAAACGCCGGGCTGCATTGCATGATGAATTCGAGCAACTCCCGGGAAAGATCATTGCGCAACGAAAGATGTGCGCGCTCTATTGCTTCTTCAGGCGTCAGCTCACTGGCAGTCACTACTTGGACGACATTCTCTGCAGAAGCCTGTACATCACCACGCCGGGCTCTTTCGTACTCCGGGAACTGCTGCAAAGTCTTCAGGTCAATCCGCGCCAGCTGGCGGACGAGCAACTCACGCCCCCTTTGGGTGATACAAAAGACACCCCTGCGTGGTGCTTGCAATAGCCCCGCCATCGTCATATGCGTCTTGGCCCACGCGAGCCGGTTATAAAACAGCGTCGTTCGACTGCTGCTGGCAAGCAGTTCGTGGCGTTCTTCAGGCGTCAGTTTGAACTCGACCGCAATGGCCTCCACCGCATCCTTGAATGCATGCTCCACTCCGTCCCCAGAAAGGCGCAAGAGGGGCATCATCAACGACTGAAAATCTGGTACCGCCATCGATCACTCCCAAAACAAAGGGCGCCCGGAGGCGCCCTTGATTCTGCCTCAAGGCCCGTCTCAGGCGGCGGTTTTGCCTGCGTCCAGGTTGCGCAGGCGGATGTGCAGCTCGCGCAGCTGCTTCTCGTCCACCGGGCTGGGTGCCTGGGTCAGCAGGCACTGGGCGCGCTGGGTCTTGGGGAAGGCAATGACGTCGCGGATGGACTCGGCGCCCGTCATCAGCGTGACGATGCGGTCCAGGCCAAAGGCCAGGCCACCGTGCGGGGGTGCGCCGTACTGCAGAGCGTCGAGCAGGAAGCCGAACTTCTGCTGCGCTTCCTCGGGCGTGATCTTGAGGGCGTCGAACACTTTTTGCTGCACGTCGGCACGGTGGATACGCACCGAGCCGCCGCCCATTTCCCAGCCGTTCAAGACCATGTCGTAGCCCTTGGAGATGCACTTCTCGGGTGCGGTGACCATGTAGTCCTCGTGGCCGTCCTTGGGCGCGGTGAAGGGGTGGTGCACGGCGACCCAGCGATCGTTTTCCTCGTCGTGCTCGAACATCGGAAAGTCCACCACCCACAGCGGCGCCCAGCGGTCTTCAAACAGGCCGTTTCTCTTGCCGAATTCGCTGTGGCCGATCTTCAGGCGCAGGGCACCGATGGCGTCGTTGACGATCTTTTCCTTGTCGGCGCCAAAGAAAATCAGGTCGCCGTCCTGCGCGCCGGTGCGCTTGAGGACCTCGCCCAGCGCGGCGTCGTGGATGTTTTTCACGATGGGAGATTGCAGACCATCGCGGCCCTTGGCCAGCTCGTTGACGCGGATGTAGGCCAGGCCCTTGGCGCCGTAGATCTTGACGAACTCGGTGTAGGCGTCGATTTCGCCACGGCTGATGCCGCCGCCTTCCACCGAGCCACCAGGCACGCGCAGCGCGACGACGCGGCCGCCCTTCATGTTGGCAGCGCCCGAGAACACTTTGAAGTCCACGTCCTTCATGACGTCGGTGAGCTCTGTGAATTCGAGCTTGACGCGCAGGTCGGGCTTGTCGGAGCCGAAGCGGTAGGCCGCGTCCTGGTAGGTCATGACCGGGAATTCGCCCAGGTCCACGCCCAGCGTGTTCTGGAACACCGTCTTGATCATGCCCTGGAACATGTCGCGGATGTCCTGTTCTTCCATGAACGAGGTTTCAATATCGATCTGGGTGAACTCGGGCTGGCGATCAGCACGCAGGTCTTCGTCACGGAAGCACTTGGTGATCTGGTAGTAACGGTCGAAGCCGGCCACCATCAGCAGCTGCTTGAACAGCTGGGGCGACTGGGGCAGCGCGAAGAACTGGCCATCGTGCACGCGGCTGGGCACGAGGTAGTCGCGTGCACCTTCGGGCGTGCTTTTGGTGAGCATGGGGGTTTCGATGTCGACGAAGCCGTTGGCGTCGAGGAACTTGCGCACTTCCATGGACACGCGGTAGCGCAGCATCAGGTTGTTCTGCATGTAGGGGCGGCGCAGGTCGAGCACGCGGTGCGTGAGGCGCGTCGTCTCCGACAGGTTTTCCTCGTCGATCTGGAAGGGGGGCGTGACCGAGGGGTTGAGCACGTTCAGCTCGTGGCACAGCACTTCGATCTGGCCGGTCTTGAGCTTGTCGTTGGTGGTGCCGGCGGGGCGGGCACGCACCAGGCCCTTGACCTGCACGCAGAACTCGTTGCGCACGCCTTCGGCGACCTTGAACATCTCGGCGCGGTCGGGGTCGCAAACCACCTGCACATAACCTTCGCGGTCGCGCAGGTCGATGAAGATCACGCCGCCATGGTCGCGGCGGCGGTTCACCCAGCCCGACAGGGTGACGGTTTGGCCCAGGAGGGCTTCGGTCACAAGACCGCAATAGTGGGAACGCATGGCCATGGCAGAACTTCCGGCGCCGTCGGGCGCATTGATCAAGGTTTATTTTTCAGACAAGGGATCGGCGGGCGCAACCACGCCCATCGAAACGATATAGCGCAAGGCCGCATCCACACTCATGTCGAGTTCGACGCAGTCGCTTTTGCGCACCATCACGAAATACCCCCCCGTCGGATTGGGGGTGGTAGGAACATACACGCTGACGAACTCGTCGCGCAGATAGGAGGCCACTTCCCCGCCGGGCGTCCCGGTGATGAAGGCCACCGTCCAGACACCCTCGCGGGGCCACTGCAACAGCACCGCCGTGCGAAAGGCATTCCCCCCTTCGGAGAACAGGGTGTCGGACACCTGCTTGACACTGGAGTAGATGGAACGCACCACCGGAATGCGGCTGACCAGCCGGTCGCCCCACTCCACCAGCTTGCGCCCGGCAAAGTTGCTGGCCGTGGCACCCACCACCAGCAAGATCACCAGGGTGAGCAAAACGCCAAACCCCGGGATGTGGAATCCCAGCACCCGGTCGGGGTGCCACGCCTGCGGCAGGATCAGCAGCGTCTGATCGAGCAGACCGACGATCCAGTTGAGCACCGCGATGGTGATCGCTCCCGGAACGATCACCAGCAAGCCCGTGAACAACCATTTACGCAGGGGCGCCATGGGCCGGGCTAGCTGGCCGAGGCGGCACTGCTCGCAGCAGCTGCCGGGCAGCTGGCGCAGGAGTCTTTGGCAGCAGGCGTTCCGGCCGCCTCGGAAGACTCGCCGGAGGCCCCGGAGGACGAGGTCGCGGCGCTGCCGCCCCCACGGAAATCAGTGGCATACCAACCCGAACCCTTGAGCTGAAAGCCGGCCGCCGTGATCTGCTTGGAAAAAGCCTCTGCGCCACAGGCCGGGCACACCGTCAGCAGGGGATCGGAGATTTTTTGCAGCACATCCTTGGCATGGCCACAGGAGCCGCATTTGTAGGCGTAAATAGGCATGTCGAGAGTGTTGAAGGAAAGTGCAAAACCCTCGATTATAGGCGGCGCACCCGCCGCCCTGCCCACACAGCGCAAACTGCGCCGTCAGGCCGCACTGCCTTCGTAGTGGTGCACATGGCCCTTGTGGTCGGGAATGAACTGGGGCGCCAGCGACCCCGCCACCATGCCCAGCAGCGCTGCCAGCACGCCCGCCAGTTGCTGCGGAAAGGCTTCCGACAAGGATGCACTGGCCACAAACAGCAGCCACACTCCCAGCCCCATCGCCACGGCCAGCAAGGCACCCTGCGTGGTGGCCCGCTTCCAGTAGAGGCCGAACACGAGGGGTACAAACGCGCCCACCAGTGGTACCTGGTAGGCCCCCGACACCATGTCGTAAATGGAGGTGCCCTGCATGGTGATGGCGTAGGTCAGCACGCAGCCGGTAAACACCAGCACCGAGATGCGCATCGCCTTGAGGGTCATCGCATCGCTCATGCCAGGGCGCAGATTGCGCAAAATGTTCTCGACGAACGTGGTGGACGGTGCCAGCAGCGTGGCCGAAGCCGTGGACATGATGGCCGAGAGCAGTGCCCCAAAGAAGGCGATCTGCAGCACCAGCGGCATGCGCTCCATCACCAGCGTGGGGAGCACCTTCTGCGGATCATCCTTCAGCAGCGCCTGCGCCGTCTCGGGCATGATCAGCACAGCAGAGGCCACCACAAACATGGGAATGAAAGCAAACAGCAGGTAAAGCACCCCGCCAATGACCGGACCGATGCGCGCTGTGCGGGCACTGTTGGACGACATGACGCGCTGGAACACATCCTGCTGCGGAATCGAGCCCAGCATCATGGTGATAGCTGCAGCAAAGAAAAACGTCCACTCCTTGAGGCCCCCATCCTGGGGAAAGAAATTGAACTTGCCTTCGCGCGCAGCAAAATCGACCACCTTGCCCGCACCACCGGCCAGGTCGGCGGAAAACCAGGCGATGGCCAGCAAGCCCAGCGCAATCACGATCATCTGCACAAAATCGGTCATGGCCACCGACCACATGCCGCCGTACAGCGTATACACCAGCACGATGACCGTGCCCAGCACCATGCCGGCGGTGACAGAAATGGCGCCCTGCGTCAGCAGATTGAACACCAGGCCCAGCGCCGTGATCTGGGCAGCCACCCAGCCCAGATAGCTGAACATGATGATGGCCGAGCACACCACCTCGATGGTTCGGCCAAAGCGAAGACGGTAGTAATCACCCAGCGTGATCAGGTTTTTCTGGTACAGGCGGTAGGCAAAAAAAAGGCCTACCAGGATCAGGCACATGGAGGCGCCAAAGGGGTCCTCCACCACACCGCCCAGCCCCTCGTCGACAAAGCGTGCCGAGACCCCCAGCACCGTCTCCGATCCGAACCAGGTGGCAAAGGTGGTGGCGATGACCACCGCCAGGGGCAAGCTGCGCCCCGCAACAGCGTAATCGGCCGTGTTGTGGACGCGCGTGGCGGCATACAGGCCGATGGCAATCGAGGCCAGCAAATACAGAACAATGAAGGTGACCAGCATGCGCCGCTCCGCAAGGAAGGTGAAGGTTGGACAAAACGACGCGCATTATCGGCGCAAGCCGGGAGCGGCCACCGCCTGAGGGTACCGGCGCGGGCACAAAGTCCCTAAAAAAGATGCACCCGCACGATCACCTGCATGACGATGATACCCAGCACGAATCCGAGGCCGGCATACAGCAAGCCCTGCAGCAGGCGGTTGGTGCGCTGTTGCTCCCTGAGCAACTCCAGCAGTTCGCTGTGGTTCTGCCGTCCGGGAGGGCGCCGCAAAAAGTCGTGCAGCAGCCGCGGCAGGGCCGGCAGAATCATGGCGTAATGCGGCGCCTGGGACTGCAGCTCGCGCTTGAACCGTTGGGGGCCCAGCTGTTCCAGCATCCACTTTTCAAGGAAAGGCTTGGCAGTGCTCCACAAATCCAGGTCGGGGTCGAGCTGGCGGCCCAGGCCCTCGATGTTGAGCAGCGTTTTTTGCAGCAGCACCAGCTGGGGCTGGATCTCCACGTTGAAGCGGCGCGAGGTCTGGAACAGGCGCATGAGCACCATGCCGAGCGAGATTTCCTTGAGCGGGCGATCAAAATATGGCTCGCACACCGTTCGCACCGCGGCCTCCAGCTCGTTCACTCGGGTTTCGGGCGGCACCCAGCCGCTCTCGATGTGCAGCTCGGCCACGCGCTTGTAGTCACGGCGGAAAAACGCCACGAAGTTCTGCGCCAGATACTCCTTGTCAGACTCGGTGAGCGTGCCGACGATGCCGAAGTCCAGCGAGATATAGCGCCCGAACGTGGCGGGCGCCAGGCTCACCATGATGTTTCCGGGATGCATGTCGGCGTGGAAGAACCCGTCGCGAAACACCTGGGTGAAGAAGATCGTGACGCCGTCGCGCGCCAGCTTCGGAATATCGACTCCCGCCTCGCGCAGGCGCTCGACCTGGCTAATGGGCACGCCGTTCATGCGCTCCATCACCATGACCTCGGGGTGGCAGAAGTCCCAGTGTATCACCGGCACCTCGACCAGGTTCAACCCCTCCATGTTGCGCCGCAGCTGGGCCGCATTGGCGGCCTCGCGCACCAGGTCCAGCTCGTCGTGCAGGTAGTTGTCGAACTCGGCGACCACCTCGCGCGGCTTGAGGCGCTTGCCATCAGCCGAGAGGCTTTCCAGCCAGCCCGCCATCATGCGCATGAGACTCAGGTCTTTTTCAATCACCGGCAGCATTCCGGGACGCAGTACCTTCACGGCCACCTCGTGGCGCCGCCCCTGGCGGTCCAGCAGGGTGGCAAAGTGCACCTGCGCAATGGAGGCACTGGCCACGGGCACCCGCTCGAAGCTCTCAAACACTTCGCCAATGGGGCGCTTGAAGGCGCGCTCGATGGTGGCCACGGCGACTGCAGAATCGAACGGCGGCACGCGGTCCTGCAGCAGCGCCAGCTCGTCGGCGATGTCGGGCGGCATGAGGTCGCGCCGGGTCGACAGCACCTGGCCGAACTTGACGAAGATGGGCCCCAGGCGCTCCAGGGCCTCGCGCAGGCGCTGGCCGCGCGGCGCGCGCAGGTCGCGCCCCACCGAAACAATGCGTGCCAGCAGGCGCAGCCAAGGCTTCTGGAAGCTGGTCAGGACCAGCTCATCGAGGCCATAGCGCAGTACCACCCAGACGATGGTGGCGCCACGGAAAAAGCGCTTCATGGAATCGTGCGGTCCGCAGACCACGCCGACGGCCCGCCCGCAGGAGACACCCGGCCCTGCACAAAGCTGCGCAGTGCCTGAACGGCGCTGCGCACCATGCTGGAGACGGTATGTGCAGGCACATCACCGACCAGCCTCGCCAAGTCTTCTTCAAGATCCCAGCGCAGGTTGTCGGCCAGCCACTGGATGTCGCCGGCAAACTGCACGTCGCCGTCGATGCGCACGGCCGGGCGGTCGCCCCGCAGCGCGGTCTGGGCCAGTTCCAGGGGCGAGGCTTGGGTCACTTCCAGGCGCAGGTCGGGGGTAGCAGCCTCGGGGGCCTTGTCGAACAGGCCTGCAGGCGTGATCTGCAAGGCCATGAAAAAGTCGCGCCACTGCACGCGAACCACCCGGCCCCGCCGGGGCTGCAGGCGCTGCATGGCCACGCTCTCCTGCATCAGCACATGGTTGAGCAGCAGCACCACACGGTGCTGCACCTCGTGCACCAGCCACTGGGGTGGCTGCGGGCCGGCGGCGATGCGTTCAAAAACGCCGCCGAGAAAAGAAAAAGGGGACTGTGTTGCCATAGTCCCCGATTATTCCTGAACCGCGCGCTTTGGGCGCGCATGCCCCTCAAATCACTGCAAGGCCTGCACGCCGGCCACCAGCCAGCCACTCGTGCCGCTCTTGGGCTTGGACATGTTCCAGACCTCGCGGAAAGGGCTGGGGCCGGCAGAGGGCTCTTCGCGGATCATGCCGGAGAACTCGACGCTGGCCATGTAGGCATCACCCAGGTCTTCGATGCCCAGCAACTGCGCCTCGATCATGACCACATCGGTCTGGTTGGGCTGGTCGCCGCCATGCGTTTCGCGTTCAGCCAGCTGGGCACGGATCTCGGCCAGCATGGTGTCGGTCATCATGGAGCGCAGCGTGGCCACGTCGGAACGGTCCCAGGCGGCCTGCAGCGTGATGAAGTTGCGCTTTGCCGCCTCGGTGAAGCCAACCACGTCAAAGCCCTCGGGCACGCCCCAGTTCTGCGAACCGGACAGCGCCGATCCGATCACCACGCCGCCGCTGGTGCTGCCAGCAGGCTGGCGCGCTGCGTCAAAGGCCATGCTGCTGCGCTCCCAGGGACGGGCTGACGCATCGTTGCCAACCTTGTCGGGGCTGTAGGAGCGGGGCATGGACGCCTCGGCGGGCGAGCCAGCACCGGCCCCGGCACCCTGGAAGGCAAACGGCGCACCACCCTGCGCGGCAGCAGCGCCCTTACGGGAGCGCATGACCATCTTGAACACCGCAAAGGCCGCGGCGGCCAGCAGGGCGATCATCAAGAATTGCGCAAAGCCCTCACCCATGCCGAGCGAATGGGCCAGCCAGGCCAGGCCCAGACCTGCCGCCAGGCCGCCCAGCATGGCGCCCCAGGGCTTCTTGGGCGCTGCCGCAGGGGCCGCCGCCGGCGCACCGGGCTTGGCGGGCGCCGTCGCGGCGTTCTGGGTGGGTGCCGTGGGCGACGTTGGTGGCGTAGCGTTGCGCTGTGTCACGTTGCTCGACTGCTGGCCGAAGGACTTGCCTCCGCCCATGCGCTTGGCTTCGGCTTCGGGGTGCAGCGCCATCAGAACGGCCATGAACAAGGCGGGCAAAAGTTTCAACATCTGGGGTCTCCTGGATTTCAACATTTGATTCCGACATGCAGGGCCACGATGCCGCCCGTCATGTTGTGATAGTCCACATGGCCGAAACCGGCCTGGTGCATGAGCTGTTTGAGTTCTTCCTGGCCCGGGTGCATGCGAATGGATTCGGCCAGGTAGCGGTAACTCTCGGCGTCGCCCGCAATCATCTGGCCCAATTTGGGCAGGATGTTGAACGAATACCAGTCATAGGCCTTGGTCAGCGGTTGAGCCACCTTGGAAAATTCAAGCACCAGCAGCTTGCCGCCAGGCTTGAGCACGCGGCACATCTCCTTCAGGGCCGCATCCTTGTGCGTCATGTTGCGCAGGCCGAAGGCCACGCTCACCACGTCGAAATGGTTGTCGGGGAGGGGCAGACTCTCGGCGTCGCACACCAGGGTGGGCAGCACCACGCCGGCGTCGATCAGGCGGTTGCGGCCCACGCGCAGCATGGCCTCGTTGATGTCGGTGTGCACCACGCGGCCCGTGGCGCCGACCTTGCGCGCGAACGCCAGGGACAGATCGCCTGTACCTCCGGCAATATCCAGCACCTGGCTGCCCTCGCGCAGGTTGGCCACCATCACGGTGTAGGCCTTCCAGGCGCGGTGCAGGCCACCGGACATGAGGTCGTTCATCACGTCGTACTTGGACGCAACCGAATCGAACACGCCGCGCACGCGGCGCGCCTTGTCTTTCTCGTCGACCGACTGGAATCCGAAATGCGTGGTGCTCATGGTTTGAATGCTATCTGGTATCGCGACAACCCTGCGAACGCGTTGGGTATCGATATTTGAACAAAAAGTGCTTGAAACGCCCATCAATAAAGCGTGAGCAGCTACTGAATAGGTAGCAACCAAGCGTTGCTACACAGCCATTCCTCAATGGCTTCCGCAGCCCGAACCAGACAGGCCTGCCGCCTTGGCGGGCATGGGCGTATCGCGGTCGGCACCTGCGGCCTCCAGCCGTTCGAGGTAATCCGCCCACAGCTCCTGCTGGCGCCGGCCCAGCTCGTAGAGGTAATCCCACGAAAAGATGCCGCTGTCATGCCCATCCGAAAACAGGGGCTGGACGGCGTAGTTGCCCACGGGCTCCAGGCCTTCCAGAGTCACGTTGCGCTTGCCGGTCTGCAGTACCTCCTGGCCCGGCCCGTGGCCCTGCACTTCGGCCGACGGTGAATAGACACGCATCAGCTCGAACGGAATGCGGAACGCCGCGCCATCGGAAAACGCTATCTCCAGCACACGCGATTGGCCGTGCACCGTGATCGACTGGGGGGTGGGCGCGCCCGCTTTCAGACCTGCCATGGGGAAATACCTGTCAAAAAATTGCCGAAACCAGGCGCCATTGTCCCACTGCGGCGCGGCGGTTGTAGCATGCATGTCCCTCCCCTCGGGGTGGCCGCCCCCGGGCGCGCCTCCCCTGCAACGACCATGCGCTTTCTGAAATCCCTCGCGGTCTGGTTCCTGATTCTGTTGGGCGCCATCGCCAACGGCGGCTTCCGCGAAGCCGCACTGCTGCCGCTCCTGGGCACCACCCTGGCCTACCTGGTCAGCGGCGTGCTGCTGGCGCTCCTGATCCTCGCAGTGGCGCTGGGCTGCCTGCGCTGGCTCGGGGTCCGCAGCAGGCCACAGGCACTGCACACCGGGGTTTTCTGGCTGCTGCTGACGCTCTGTTTCGAGTTTGGCTTTGGCCATTTCGTGCGGGGGCACACCTGGCAGGAGCTTATGCAGGCCTACACCTTCCAAGACGGCAACCTCTGGCCGCTGGTGCTGCTGGTCACCTTGTTCGCGCCGCTGATCGCGCTGCGCATCCGGGGCAAAACGCGTTCCTGAGCGGCTTCTGGTCGCCCCGATACAGCGCCCTATCTGGCGCACATCAGTCGCTCGTTTACTTCAGACCACCACCTTGACGGTTTTCTCGACATCGAAGGCATTTTTCCCACTCGTGAACCTGTCGAACAGCTCTCGGTGCAGATCCAACCCCACAGGGGAAACCATATTTCTCTTGCCGCTGGGGCGCAGAACCTGAAACCCTTGGTCGAATTGAATTCCACCCTTTTCAGTCAACAGATAACGCGCATGCAGCTTGTCCCGTGACGTGTCATCAGATACCCAATGGTAATGAAATCTTAATCCGCTCCTTCCACCTCTGGCAGCCTCTTTGATCAATCTTTCCACTTCCTGGCTTGCCTTCTGCAGGCCGCTTCCAGCGTCGCGCTCCCTGCAGCGAACCCAGAAGTGCACGTCGATAGGTTTCTTCAAGCGTGCGATCTGCTCCACATAGTGAACAAAAACCTTGCGTACATCCGCACCCGCCACAGGATTGAAATAGGGGTCGATCAAATGAATTTCGGCACTGAGCCGGCACAACCACTGTGACACCTTCCAATAATCTTCAGGTTGGGTCTCTATTTCTTCATCGGCTGGTGACGATGGCAAGAAGTTATCGGCCGAAAACAAGATTTTGCAATCGTCTGGCCGGTTTTCAGAGAAATTACCAAAACACTCTTCATGCACGTAAATAAATTTGTGCTTTGAATTTGCCGTTCGCCAATACCGGATCGCATTTTCCAGCCAGCGTTCCGTTATTGACCAACGATCAAACGAACGCTCCCGAAATGGTGAATGAATTAATGCCCGCCTAAGGATTGTTCGAATGCGCTCCCTTTCCAAGTCACCCACACTGGAACGCGAAAGAACCGCCTCACTCCAAATTTTGTAATCGGGCAACACCAAAACATACCGTCCAGTGTGCGGACCAAAGGAAGCCAATTGGGCACCCCACTCCTTGGGAGTCAAATAGGCCCCTGGCTCTATTCCGTACAAATCATTCATCAAACAATTCCTGATCACGCTCAGCGAAAAATCCGTGAGGCCATCGATCGATGAATTCACCATCGGGCGCCACGCGGATGATATGCACTTTGGTGGTCCCGTCGCCCTGAGGCTCAAAATAATTCACTGCGACATCTTCATAGGTCATGTGCAGATTTTTTTCGATCAGCGTTTCATTGAAAGTTTGACGCACCCTCTTCAGGGCTCGCAAAATCATATGCTCACTGTGCGTTTCTACCAGAATCCGCTTGTCAGCTGCCGCATCAATTAACACATCCGATAATGAAGCCTGCATGGCTGGATGCAAGTGCAGTTCAGGCTGTTGCAAAAAAACCATGGCTCCAGCATTCTTGGAATTAAGCGCCTCCACGAGAACTGGCAGCACATAGCCGATACCGGAACCAACCTGATCAAAGCCTAGGCTTCGTCCATGCGAATCCATCAACCCGATTGCCGCATTAAACTCTCCGCCACCAACCTTGCCGTTTTCTTTAACAAAACAATCAACCCCTGCCCTAGGAAGAATTAAAGAGGATGAAACATGAACTTGATAACCATTATCGATAAATAGATCATTGACCAATGCCTCATTGACTCGATTGGCTAAAATCCCACGATTATCGACACTCCCAGGAAAATTCGCAATATATTCATCATCAGCATAACTAAACCCCCAATCACGCTCCACAAAAGAACGCGCCAAAGCATGATATATATTCTTCGGCACCTCTTCACTCACCGTGCAATGCACATCTTCCAGATGAGGCAAAACACGATCAGCAGAAACAAGTACCAGTTTAAAATTTTTCAGTGGATTTTTTGATAGGTACTCATTATTCACTTTTTTAATCCGACGCCGAATGACTGCATCATGATGAAAAAACTGATTTAATAAACTTTGCCTTTCCTTACCAATAGCTACTCCTTCCACAATTGACCTAATGAAAAAAGGATCCCACCAAAAAAACCCGGAACGATAGAAATCAGTCAAGACATCATGAAAGGATTTTCTTAGACTCTCATGAGAATCAACGACACACTTCGATGTAGATAATTTAAAAAGAAATTCATAAGCCCCATCCCAACCTTTGGAAGCATCATTAACTCTTAAAATATCATGATTATTCATCAAGGCAAGAGAAATAGGAGAAAGACACTGCTGATTGACCCGAACAACCCCTTGAAAATTCGCACTAAACATGCTTTCATATTCGACAATTTTATTTCTAATTTTTAATACATTCACATCTACACGTGAACTTATATCCTCATAATCAAAATTAGAAGAGTATGCCTGCGCAGAATTGATTCGAGAATTCGACAAGGCATCTTCGTAATTCTCGTAGTCAGAGCCCGGCAAATACGTAACTCTCGACTCAAGAACATCATCCCCGTCCACCCACTCCACACCCAGAGATTGCTGGAGCGCATATTCGTTGCGTGTGCCGTTGTAGTGCAGGGCGGAGGCATCCAAACCAAAAAGAGGGTTTTCTGATTGCAACTTGTTGAGCGCGTGATAAACCACGCTTTTTCCTGCGGAATTTGGCCCTACCAAAAATGTCAGCTTTTTCCCAATCGCAACATACTGACCTTCAGCAATTGATTTGAATCCCTTGATAAAAATTTTCATAGTTCATCTTTTGTTCTGTTGAGCTGATAAAATGTAGATGCAGGCTTCACTTGTCGACAAGCTCGGAGTAGGCTATGGCCGATCCGTCTGCCTTGCTTCATGTGCGTCTGCACCTTTTGCTGTCAGCATATCGAAACGGTAGGACCAATAGGGTCGAGAACCTCATTGTTCTGCAATCATCATCCCGTTTTTTAACCTTGCCGTTTTCTTGCATTCGCATGGGTTCGGGCCAACACCGGATGCACCTCTGTTTGGGATATTTTTGGCCTTCAGCGCTTATGCTACTTGCGCTAATAGCTCCATTTTCGATAGCATTTTGCACCTGAGAAGTGTGCGCGTCTTGTCCGAGGGATTGAACGTGCGGGCCAAGCTGCCCCACGTCTGGCAGTCGCTTGCCTTTAATGTCAGGCGACCCGTATGACCTGCCCACGTCGCTCGCAAACTTCACTACCTTGCCAGCGTCCATCATCATCGACGTCGGTCCGGCCGTGTATCAAGAGCACTGGTGCAGTATGGCCCGCATGGCAACCAGTTACAGACAGCAGGCTGCGCCTACCGATTCAAAACTTCGCGCAGGCGCTCGTCAAGCAAGGGCAGGCGCGCGCGCAGCGCATCTTCCTGCGCCCTATCGCGTTCCCTCTGCGCGGCGGCCCATACAGGCGCCGGAAAATGGCTGTCCCAATCGAAGCGCGCAATCACATGCCAGTGCAGGTGAGGCACCATGTTGCCGAGCGCGGCCAAGTTGACCTTGGCGGGCGTCAGGTGATCGCGCAGCCCCTGCTCCACCACCGTGACGGCATTAATGCAGTGCTGGCGCGCGGTGGCGTCGAGGTCGGAGAACTCGGCCACATGGGCGTTCCAGACCACCCGGTAGAACGCCGGAAAGCCCGCCTCGTCGGCACGGATCACGCGCAACTGCTCGCCGCGCCAGACCAGCTGGCCGCCATCACTGGCGCACAGGGGGCAGGTGGGGGCCATGGTCAGACGAGCACCCGCTCAATGCCACCCTGGTTGGCGCGCTGCACGTACTCGGGCAGCCAGTTCTCGCCCAGGAGCTGCTTGGCCATCTCGATCACGATGTAATCGGCTTCGAGCAGGCCGTTTTGCAGGTCGTTGCCGTAGCGCGTGATGCCCTGCAGGCAGCTCGGGCAGCTGGTCAGGATCTTGATGTTGTCCTGCGCGCCCACGGCGCCGCTGGCGCGCAGCTGGGCCTCGCCCTTGCGGATTTCCTCTTCCTTGCGGAAGCGCACCTGGGTGGAGATGTCGGGCCGGGTGACGCCCAGCGTGCCCGATTCGCCGCAGCAGCGGTCGCTCTTGAGCACCTTGTCGCCCACCAGGGCGCGCACGGTTTTCATCGAGTCGCCCTGCTTCATGGGGTTGTGGCAGGGCTCGTGGTACAGATAGCCGCGCTGCCCACTACCGGAGGGGTCGTTCACGCCCGCCAGCGTGATGCCTTTTTCCAGCAGGTATTCGTGAATGTCGATGATGCGGCAGCCGGGGAAGATCTTGTCGAACTCGTAGCCCTGGAGTTGGTCGTAGCAGGTGCCGCAGCTCACCACCACGGTCTTGATGTCCAGGTAGTTGAGCGTGTTGGCGACGCGGTGGAAGAGCACCCGGTTGTCGGTGATCATCTTCTCGGCCTTGTCGAACTGGCCGCTGCCGCGCTGCGGGTAGCCGCAGCACAGGTAGCCCGGCGGCAGCACGGTTTGCACGCCCGCGTGCCACAGCATGGCCTGTGTGGCCAGGCCCACCTGGCTGAACAGGCGCTCGGAGCCGCAGCCGGGGAAGTAGAACACCGCCTCGGTCTCGGCCGTGGTGGCCTGCGGGTCGCGGATGATCGGCACGTAGTCCTTGTCCTCGATGTCGAGCAGCGCGCGCGCCGTCTTGGTGGGCAGGCCGCCGGGCAGCTTCTTGTTGATGAAGTGGATCACCTGCTCCTTCACCGGCGCCGTGCCCACGGTGGCCGGCGGGCGCGCTGTCTGCTTGCGCGCCACGCTGCGCAGCAGGTCCACCGCCATGCGCTGGGCCTTGAAGCCCACGCCCACCATGGCCGCGCGCAGCAGCTTGATGGTGTCGGGGCTGGTGGCGTTGAGCATGGCCATGGCCAGCTTGTTGCCCGGGCGGAAGCTCTTCTTGCCCATCTTGCGCAGCAGGTTGCGCATGTTCATGGTGACGTCGCCGAAGTCGATCTTCACCGGGCAGGGGCTCTCGCAGCGGTGGC
>JANJVG010000201.1 GCA_024710165.1 Burkholderiaceae bacterium | reverse complement strand
CCTGGCGGGCATGAAGGACTCCAAGGTGATCGTGGCGATCAACAAGGACCCTGAGGCCCCGATCTTCAGCGTGGCCGACTACGGCCTGGAGGCGGACCTGTTCACGGCCGTGCCGGAACTGGTCAAGGCCCTGTAAAGCACCACCGATCAGGCACCGGGGCAAAGGCCCTAATGCTATTGAAAAAAGAGCTTATGGCGTTTGCCTGGTAAAGGTTTTCGCCATAAAACACCCAAAAATCAACCGGAGACAACCCCCATGAGCACGAACCTCTCCCGCCGCACCTTCGTACACGCTGGCACCGCCGCACTGGCCAGCGCGGCCTTGCCCTCGCTGGCGCAGACGGCCTGGCCGAGCAAGCCGATCAAGATCATCGTGCCCTACACGGCCGGCGGCTTCACGGACCAGATGGCACGCCTGCTGCAGGTGGGCCTGCAAAAGGCATTGGGCCAGCCCATCGTGATCGAGAATAAGGCGGGCGCCAACAGCATCATCGGCGTGGATGCGGTGGCCAAGTCGGCACCCGACGGGCACACCTTCGGCGTAGTGATCGCGGCCTATGCGGCCAACACCAGCCTGTACCCCAAGCTGCCCTACAACCCGCGCAAGGACCTGGTGGGTGTATCGCTCATGGGCGTCTCGCCCCTGCTGGCGGCCGTGCCCAACAACGCGCCGTTCAAGAATACCCAGGAACTCATCGCGTATGCCAAGGCCAACCCGGGCAAGATCAGCTTTGGTTCGTCGGGCACCGGCTCGGCCGCGCACCTCACCAGCGAGCTGATGAAGGCGCTGACCAACACCTTCATGCTGCACATCCCCTACCGGGGCGCTGCGCCGGCCTTCACCGACCTGCTGGGTGGCCAGATCCAGCTGTTCTTTGACGCCCCCACGGGCCTGATCCAGGCCGGCAAGTCGGGCCGCGTGCGCCTGATTGGCGTCTCGGGCGAAAAGCGCCTGCCCGCCGTGCCCGACGTGCCCACCTTCATCGAGCAAGGCATTCCCGGCCTGATCGGCAGCACCTGGGCCAGCATGATTGCGCCGGCCGGCACGCCGCGCGATATCGTCAAGCGCATGTCCGACGCCGTCAACGCCATCATCCAGAGCCCCGAGACCCGCGCCAAGCTCGACGCCATGGGAACCTTTGCCGAAGGCACCACGCCCGAAGCCTGCGATGCCTTCATCGAGGCCGAGACGGTGAAATGGGGCAAGGTGATCAAGAACGCCGGCGTGACGCTGGACTGAGGCGCACCGGCAGCGCTGCCTCGGGCGGGCTGCTGCGCTACCCTGATACCGAGGCAACGGTGCGGTTGCGCCCGCTGCGTTTGGCCTCGTACAGGGCAGCATCGGCGCGGGCGATCAGCTGCTGGATCGATTCGCCGTCCTGCAAGGTGGCCAGGCCAAGCGACAGGGTCACCGTGCCGACCTCGTCATCACGGTGGGCTTCGATGCGCTTCCTGATGCGCTCAGCCAGGTCAAGGCCTGCCGCAGTGGTGCAGTTGTCGAGCACGATCAAAAATTCTTCACCACCCCAGCGGACCACCGCGTCCTTGCCTCGCACCGCATTGCGCAAGGTTCTGGCCACAGAGCTCAGTATGCGGTCGCCAGCAGGATGGCCGAAGCGGTCATTCACCCTCTTGAAATGATCGATATCACACACTACCAGGGCCAGCGGAGTCCGCTGCCCTGCGGCGGTGTGGTAGCTCTCGTGCAGCAATTTTTCGCCGTGGCGGCGGTTGAACAGCCCGGTCAGCGGGTCGTGCGAGGCCGCATACCGCAGCGCCTGCTCTTCGTCCACCCGCTCCGAGATGTCCTTGCTCACACTCACGAAGTGGGTGATGCGGCCCTTTTCGTCACTGACGGGTGAAATGCTTTGCTCTGCGTGGTAAAGCGATCCGTCGCGCCGTCGGTTGATGAAGGTTGCCCTGAACGCCTCCCCTTTGGCCAGCGCCTGGTACAGCGTTTCGTAAAAATGGGTGTCGTGCTGCCCGGAATGCAGCACCCCGGGCGTTGAGCCTTTCACCTCGTCCAGGGTGTATCCGGTCAGTTGCGTGAAGGCTGTGTTGACAAAGATGATGTGCGCATGGGAGTCCGTCAGAACCACCGGATCGCTGGCGGCATCGAGTGCGCGCGCCAGCAGCCGGTTTTCACGCTCCGCGAGCACCGCACTGGAGATATCTTCCTGCACCGAGACAAAATGCGTGAGCACCCCGTCGTTGTCCCGAACGGGGGAAATGGTCCAGTGGACGATGTAGCTCGAGCCATCTTTGCGGTAATTGGTGGTGGTGCCTTCAAAGTAGCGGGCTTCTTTGAGGCAGCGGCGCATCCGGTCGATGACTTGCGGATCGGTGTCTGGTCCTTGCAGGCACTTGAGCCTGCCGCCGCGCAATTCTTCCAGCGAGTAGCCCGTCATCGCGCAAAAGGCCGGGTTGGCCGCCTGCACCAGATAGCCCGCCTCGGCGTCTGCGTCGGTGATGACGATGGCGTTCCATGACTGCAGAAAAGCCGCTTTGAACAATTGCAGTTCGGAGGTGGTCATTGGGACATGGGCGGATGGGTGAACGAGGCCGGGCTTGCGACCGCGGTGCGGTGGTTCGCTGCCCGGTAGCCTGGCAAGGTGCGCGGGAGCCAAACCACAGGGCGCAGGCCCTTACAGCATGCCCTTGCAAAACATTTCGAGCAAGTCCAGCGCCTCGCCGGGCTTGGCGCGCAGCGCGTCGTTGCGGAACCCGTACTGGAAATACGGCGCCTGCTCGGGGAACCGGGCCACGTCCTCGGGCCCAAGCTGGCGGTAGCCCATGCTCCAGTCGCCAAAATGCCGTTCGTCCACGTCCTGCTCCAGCAGCACCATGGTGTTGCGGTGGCGCGGATCGTCGCAAATGCGCTGGTAGGTGGCCTTCACAGACGCCGGGGCGCCCTCCAGCACCTGCAGAAAATTGCCGCCGGAGTACAGCAGCATGCCGGTAATGCCGTCTTCCCGGTTGTGCCGCACTGCAGACTCGAGAATCGACGCCAGCTGGGCTTCGTCTCGCCCCACCAGGTCACTGACATAAATGAGTTGGAGCAGCGCCATGGGTCAACCTTCTCTTATTTGAAACAGATTGTGTTCCAGTTTAGCGCAGGCACAGCCGAGCTTGCTGGATTTTGCTGATAGTGCGCCCGGTGAGGCCGGCAACCAAACATCTGCACCTTTTTTCTTGCCCTGTCTTTAGCTGCACGCAGCTCAACAGCCCGCACGACTAAAGTGCCCGCGTCTTGCCTCAAAAGCCGTGAGACCCATCGCTTGACCCGATAGCCAGGGGTGGCAAAGGTAGCCCTGAGAGTGTCAAGCTCGATCTGTAGGGGTTCAATCGTTGGTTGGGCGCCCTCCACGTCACGGGGATTGCGGCATTCGTTGCACCAACGCATTCCGCGGTGCCCATGGACTGCGGCCCCATCCGCAAAGTGGTAGGCCAGCGTGATGCGCCGAAACACGATGAAGCCACGGTAGACACAGGCGGTGCAGCGGAGGCAGCCGTCGGGCATCGACATGACTACTTCTTTCCCGAGGCCTGGATTTCTGAGTTGCGACCTTCATCCGCAACGGCATGCGACGCATGCCTGGCCATTACGTCCTGCATGCCCGCCATGCTGCCCACCACCACGTCCCAGGCCCAATGGCCCAGACCGCCTTGCGCATTCACGGCCTGCACCCACTGATCCATGGCACGTCGTTTGGCCTGATCTTGGGGTGAGTCTTCTCCCTTGATTTCCAGCACCAGGGTCTTGCCCGATTTGAATCGCACCAGAAGGTCGGGGATGTACTTGCGCTTGGTGCCGTTCCACAAATACAGAATGTGAAAGCCCAGGTGGTCGTTCTTGGCCCAGGCGGCCACATCCGGGTGGGTTTCGGCCACGTTGGCGGCGTATTTCTCCCAGCCGCTGTCCACCACGATGTGGCTGATCTGGCTGCGCTGCGTGGGTTCGGCCACGCGGGTGGTGTACCAGGTGCGCATGTCGCGGGTGCTGCCCACCGGGCGCTCGCCATCAAACACGGCCTCCAGCCGCAAGGTGTTCTGCTCGATCACATAGGCCATCAGGTGCTGGACGATGGCATCCATGTGCATCGAGAACAAAATCCGCTTGCGCAGCGAGTCTTGGTGAAACAGCGAAGGAATGTCGATCTTGTCCGACGCCAGAAGCGTCTCCACCAGCCGCACCAACTGAAACAGCAGGTATTCCCGCTGGCCTTTGAACTGGTCTTGCAACTGCTCAAACGCCTTCTGCGCAGCCTTGAACACCAGTCGCTGCAGCCGGAATTCCTCAGGCAATTTCTCCAGGTCGATGGTGGTGATCTGGCTCCAGTCGGCTGCGCCGCCCAGCGCGGGGGCAATGTCCGCGTGCAGCGCAACCTTCGCGGGGTCAATCGTCAGCGGCGGCACCTTGCTCCACTCCACCACCAGCTGCGGGCGCACCACCTGGTCCACCCGCAGGATGTTGGGCCATTTGATCTCATGCACCTGCCGCTCAGGCAGTGACTTGATTTGCACGCTGGGCTTTGGCGGCGGGGGTGGCGGCCCGTCGCCGCCGGGCGGCATGGCCACGGACAGCGGCACACCAAACACGTTCACAAACTCGGGCGCGTACAAACCCGTTTCAGGGTCGATGTCGTAGGCCACGCGGCGCAGGCCCCGGCCAATCACCTGCTCGCACAGCAACTGGCTGGTGAAGGCGCGCAGCCCCATGATGTGCGTCACCGTCTTGGCGTCCCAGCCCTCCGACAGCATGGCCACCGACACCACGTTCTGCAGGTCTTGCCCCAGCTGGCCCGGCTTGCCCACGGTGTCCACCAGCTCGCGCAGCACTTCTTCTTTTTTGGTGCTGCTGGCCAGCCAACGCTCTTTGTGCGTGGTGGCAATGCGCGCGGCTTGCACGATGCTGCGCAGGCGTGCGTCGTAATCCTTGTCCGCTGACGCCGCCTCGCCCACCTCGGCCTTTTCCAGCACCTTGGAGTCCACCCGCAGCGTGCGGTTGGCATCGTGCAGCTCGGTCCACTGCGCGTGGCCCTTGGTGAAGTAATGCTCCACACGCGCTGCGGTTTCGGTGCGGTTGCATACCGTCAGCATCACCGGGGGCGACAGGTGCCCCTGCGCTGCCCAGTCGGCCGCCGTGGCGCGCCAGTCGGCACCCAGCAAGGTGTACGCCTGTTGTACCAGCGCAGGCAGGGGTTCGTGGGCCTCCGCCTTGCGGTTCAGGTCTTCCGCCACGTCCGGCTCGCGGTACAGGTGGTAGAGCTTGGGGCGCAGCGTTTGGGCGTTAGGCAGGGCGTCGTCGCGCACCACCACGCGGGGTGTTTTCACCAGACCCGCCTCGATGGCATCGTTCAGGCCAAAGTCCGACACCACCCAGGTGAACAGGCCCGCTTCGGTGTTGGTGCGGCCTGTGGGCGCAAACGGCGTGGCCGACAGGTCAAAGCAGCGCGCAATGCGCCGGGTTTTGTGAATGCGGTCCAGCCCCTCCACCCAGCGGGTGGCCTCGTCCAGGTCAATGCCAAACGCCTCGGCATCGGCCTTGCTCACCTTGATGTCGGCGGGCTTGCGATAGGCGTGGTGCGCCTCGTCGTTGATCACCACCAGGTTCTTGCAATTGGCCAGCGGGCCCAGCACGCGCCGGGTGTAGGCCTCATCGCTCTCCTTGCCCTTTTTCACCACCGAGCGCTCTTGCTCTTTCAGCGGCATCAGGGTGTGCCAGTTTTCGATCAGGATGTCGGCGCGGTTGAGCTTTTGCCGCAGCGCCTCCGAAGGGCACAGCTCGAACTGGTCGTAGTAGTTGTTCTCATGTCCTGGCATCAGCACCTGCAGGCGCGACTTCACCGTCAGGCCCGGCGCCACCAGAAAAACTGCGCTCGAATACTTGCGCGGCGACTTGGGGTAGGTCAGCGCGTTCAGCACCTGCCAGGTGATGATCATGGCCATCACCGTGGTCTTGCCGCTGCCGGTGGCCATCTTGTTGCACAGCCGTTCAAACGCGCCGCCGTCCCCCTGGATATGGATGCCCTGGCGGTATTCGGGCAGCGCCTCCAGGTGCCAGATCAGCGTCTCGACGGCTTCGAGCTGGCAAAAGTAGAACGGCCATTGGCGGCGCGACACCTTGTCTGCATCCCACCAGTGCTGCAGCAGCGCCAGCGTGATGGCCGTGGTGCCCGGCCAGCCGTCCAGCCGCCACTGGCGCACCCGGTCGCGGATGGTGTCCACCAGCGGGATGGGCACCTGCCGCCGCGTGTTCTCGCGCGTGTCGATGATTTCGTAGCCCGCAGGGCGGCGCACAGGCTCCAGGCGCAGAGTGCGGTCAGCGTTCTCGGCCCAATGCTGCTGCGGCTCGGTAAAGGCGCTGTTGATGATGAGGGAGGTGGGTGAGGTCAAGGCGCTTCACTTCAAAAAGGTTTGCAGGCGATCAAAAGTGCGAGCCAGGCTGGGGGCGTGCGCCATGGCGGTGTCCACATTCCAGCACTCACGGACAAATTGGCCCAGGCGCTCGTTGTACAGCGGCCCAATCGAAACCGCGCTGCCTTGCGCAGGCACCAGTTCGGCAGCAAGCCGTTTGTTGCGGCTGCGCCGCACCAGATTGATCAGCGCTTGCTTGGGGTCGGCCAAAGACTCGGGCGCAGGAGAAATTTTGTTGATCGGTATGCCAGCAAAGCTTGCAAACCCCTCCTGGTCAGCCAACACCCAGGCCTCTGCCTCACGCACTGCCACCCGAAACAGCATGGACCTTGGCAAAGTGGCAACCCCCCACTGCCCGCGCAACTGCG
Organism: Burkholderiaceae bacterium; assembly: GCA_024710165.1. Taxonomy (GTDB): domain Bacteria; phylum Pseudomonadota; class Gammaproteobacteria; order Burkholderiales; family Burkholderiaceae_C; genus Simplicispira. The sequence goes on along the minus strand of JANJVG010000201.1, from coordinate 2,843 downwards.
GGGCACACGGCGTCTGATCCAAATCCACCAGGACGACGTGGGGCAAAGCGCGGCTGGCGCTCAGGTACTTGGGCACTGATTTGCGCATATTGCCCACCCCGCGCTCCACCAGAGGCCGCAGCACCGTATAGCCGCGCCCCGTATGCGCAAGCACCTTCTCCATCAGGACCAGGCTCAAAACGTCTTCCACCACCAGGGCGATTTCCAGCGGCGCGGCCATGGTTAAAAAATAGAAAGCTGGGTCAACTCGCCCGGCGGCGCCTTGCGCACCATGGCCTCGGCCACGTTGTAGCCGGCCGCAACCAGTTCCAGCTCTTGGGCGGTGGCAGGCACCACGCGCGTGCCTTCGGCTGATGGCTCCAGCCGCAATACATCGCGCGGGTCCACGCTGCTGTGCTCCAGCAAGGCTTCGCTGTGCGTGGTCACAAACACCTGGCGGCGGTGCTTGGCCTTGCGCTGCATCTGCCAAAGCAGGGGCGGGATTTGCCGAACAATGGCCTCGTTCAGCGACAACTCCGGTTCCTCCAGCAACAGCAACGAGTCACCATCGAGCAGGTTCCACATGATGCCCAGCAGGCGCAGCGTGCCATCCGAGAACTGGTCTTCACGCTGCCAGCCCGCATCGGGGCGCCAATGTTCGTACAGCGCTTCCAGGTGGGGCGTGCCCGTGGCGCTGTCGCGGCTGAATTTCAGGTCGCGCATATTGGGCACACAGGCGCGCAGGGTCGATTCGATTTTTTTCAGCCGGGCGTCGCGGGTGCGGTCTGGAGTTTTGGCAATGCGCTCCAGAAACGACTGGCCAAAAGGGTCGCCTTCCAGCAACACGCTGGCGCCCAGCTCGGCATGTTTGAGCAGTTGTGGCACCAGATGCAGATAAGTCAGTGCGCCAAAAAACTGCGCAATATCCCGAAAATCCTTGTTGGCGTTCACCTGCTCCAAGCTGGTTTCCGTCAGGCGCTCACGGTCTGCCTGGTCTTCCGGGTTGTGGGGCCGGTCAAGCAGCACGGCGCCCGTGCGCAAGTCTTCCACCCGCTCCTTGCTCACCACCACCCGCTGCTTGCCTTTGCCCTCGCTGCGAAAAGCCAGGCAGTACCGCCAAATGGCTGGGGTATCGATTTTTTCTGCCAGATCGACCTCAATCAGCACCTCCGGGTTGCTGCGCGCCAGCAAGCAGCGCACCTTGGTCATCCCGCCGCGCATTTCCACGGCGCGTTGCAAACCACCGCCCTTGGGTTTGGCCACATCGCGCAAAAACCGCAGGGCATCGAGCAGGTTGGACTTGCCCGAGGCGTTCGGCCCAATCACAAACACCCGGTCGCGCAAATCCACCTCGATTTTTTTGAAGTTGCGCCAGTTTTGCAATTTGAGTCTTGAAATCAGCACTGCGCTCTCCTTATGCCTGGGTCGCCGTTGCATCCAGCCGCATCACCTTCAGCGACTCAATGCCCCGGTCATCGACGATTTTTACGGCCACGGTGCGGTTATCACCCGCCGCAAAGGGCAGCGACACGGTGCCGGTAAACGCCTGCAGCAGGTCCGCATCCAGCTCGGCGCGGATGTCTTTCTTCAGCTTCATCCAGCCCTCGTCCTTGCCCGCCATGGGGAAGAACACCTGGTGCGGAAACAGGCTGCGCCCGTCGTAGTCGGTATCCAGCTGCCATGCCGCAATCTTGGCCTTGCCGCCCGACACCAGCTCGCCCTTGGCGGTGTCGAAGTAGTCAAAGCCATTCACCTCCACCTGCCACATGCCATCGGGCAGGGCAGACAGCAGCACATCGGGCTGGCCCATCAGCCAGAAGCTCTGGTTGCTGCTGCGCGCCTTCTTCAGGTCTTCGGTCAGCAAGTCGGTGTTCATCTGCGCCTTCAAGGCGGTGATGCCCTTGAGGGCGTCGATGTCTTTGGCCGCCTCGGGGTCGAAGGCAAAGGCGCAGAACACGATCATCTTGGGGCGGGGGAACAGCTCGCCCGCCTCGTTCAACGCGCGCTCCACCTGGCGCTGCTCCAGCGCGCCGTGCTCGGGGCCAAAGCTCACCACCACGCGCTCTCCCGTGTCGAGGCTGCCGCTGGCGTGCACGCTGGTGGTGCCGGGCAGCACCTCCAGTTCGGCAAAGCGCAGCATCTGCCCGCCCTTGCCGCGAATGCCGGTTTTCAGCAACTCGTCGCGCCAGGCGTGCTGGCGGCTGGTGTGGCCGCTGCGGGCCAGGCTCATATCGGCCAAATCGGTGCTTTGCGCTTGCCCCGCTTGCGCGGGCAGCTCCTCTAGTGATAGCACAGTAGGGAAGGGCACGGCCTCCACGGTGAACGGGCCGCACACGCGCAGCTTGGCCTTGTCGCGTTCGGGCTGGTCGTACAGGGTTTCGTTGTCGGCGTTGGCGGCAATGCTGCGGTCCATCTCGGCCTGCATTTTCTGGCGGGCGGTGTGGAACTGCGCCAGCGGTGCCTGCAAGGCCGCGGGCCAGTCGCTGGGCAGATCAAAGGGCACCTCCCATTCCTGCAAGTCCTGCCCTTGCAGGCCCAGCACCAGCTTCTGGCCCTTGCGTGCGCCTTCGGTCACGGGGAAGGGCGCTGCCGGGGCGTGGGCGTGCAGCGCGGCGTTCAGTTCGGCCAGCGCAGATTCAATGCCGGGGTGCAGGCGCTCGTAGATGGCGTCAATTTCGGCATTGTTGGCAATGCTTTTGAGCGTGACGTGGGGCACGGTTTTGTAGGGCGGTCTCAAATCTGAAGTGCAACACCGCTGGTTGATATTCAATGAATGGTAGCGGAGTTCTTCTCGGCGATAGCCGCCATGAATCGCTGGAAAGCCTGATAGGGGGAATCCCAGCCAAGCGTCTGCCGAGGACGGT
>JANJVG010000197.1 GCA_024710165.1 Burkholderiaceae bacterium | reverse complement strand
TCGGGCGCCTGGATCTCGACCAGGTGGCCTACGGCGCTGGTGACCACGTAGCGGTCGTTTTCGAAGTGTTCGTCGTGCTTTTCAAACTTGCCCGCCACGGGCGTGAGGGCGCGCACGATGTCTTGTGCCACCGAGGGTTTTTCTGCAATTACCAGTGTCTTGGTCATTTTTTGGGTCTCGCCATGCTGGCCGCCCCGGAGAGACGCTCCGGGCGCTTCTACAATCCGTGTTCCACGCGCGTGCACGCGCACGCGCATGTGTGCACTATCAAGTTAACAGAGTTTTGCCATGCCCCGCACCGCCCCCGTTGTTGCCGCCGGCCGCCGCATCCAGACCCGCCGCTCGGGCGTGCATGGCAAGGGCGTTTTTGCCGTGCAGGATATCGCCGAGGGCGAGGTGCTGATCGAGTACACCGGCGAGGTCATCACCTGGCAGGAAGCGCAGGACCGCCACCCGCACGACCCGTTGCAGCCCAATCACACGTTCTACTTCCATGTGGATGAAGACCGCGTGATCGACGCGAAGATCGGTGGCAACTCGGCGCGATGGATCAACCACAGCTGCAACCCCAACTGTTTCGCCGATGAACGCGATGGCCGCATTTTCATCACCGCGCTGCGCAACATCGCGGCGGGAGAAGAGTTGAACTACGACTACGGCCTGATGATCGACGAGCGCTACACCCCCAAGCTCAAGGCCGAATACCCCTGCTGGTGTGGCAGCCCGAATTGCCGTGGCACGCTGCTGGCGCCCAAGCGCGGCTGGGCCGCCCCCCGGCCACCGGCCCGGGTCGGCAAGGCCGCCAAAAAGCGGGGCACCCAAGCATGAACACCCCGCTGCGCTGGCCTGCCGAAGCCCTGTGGGAGACCGTGGTGCCCTTGCTGCCGGGCTTTACCGTCGAGGTGCTGCCCAGCGTGGATTCGACCAACACCGAGCTCATGCGCCGCGCGCGCGCCGGCCGTGTCGAGCCCATCCTGCTGGTGGCCGAGCAGCAGACCGCCGGGCGCGGGCGCATGGGCCGGGCGTGGTACAGCCGCGTGGGCGACTCGCTGACCTTTTCACTCGGCCTGCCGCTGGCGCCGGTCGACTGGTCCGGCCTGTCTCTGGCCGTGGGCGTGAGCGTGGCCGAGAGCCTGCAACCCGTGCTGCCCCCCGCAGGCGCCGCCGCCCCGCGTGTGGGCCTCAAATGGCCCAACGACCTGTGGCTGGGGGGCGCTGGCGGCGACCGAAAGCTCGGCGGCATTCTGGTGGAAACGGCCAGCTTCGTGGCACCGCACTGCAATGGGCCGGGCCGTGTACGCGCCGTGGCAGCCCGGTATGTGGTGGTGGGCATCGGCCTGAACGTGCAGCCCCAGCCGGGCGAAGGCATGACGATACCCCCTGGCAGCCTGCAGGAGGTGGAGGCCGGGCTTGACGCCCCTGCTGCCCTGCTGCGCGTGGTGCCGCCGCTGGTGGGCATGCTGCAGTCGTTTGCCGTTTACGGCTTTGCCCCCATGCAGCCGTGCTTTGCGCTGCGCGACGTGCTGCAGGGCCGCAGCGTGCAATTGAGCGACGGCACCAGCGGCATGGCGCATGGCGTGGGCGAAGACGGCGCGCTGCTCGTGCATACTGCGGCCGGCATGCTGCCCATCACCAGCTCCGAAATCAGCGTGCGGCCCGCCCCTGCCGGCGGGCCATCGGCCTGACCACTTTCTGCCCATGCTGCGCCTGCTTGTTGTCGTTTTGCTGTTGGCCAATGCGGGCTACTACGCCTGGTCGCAAGGCCTGCTGCGCGATTGGGGCCTGGCCCCTGCCGAACAGGCCGAGCCCCAGCGCCTGCAACAGCAGCTGCGCCCCGAGGCGCTGCGCCTGGTGCTTGCTCCAGCAGCTGACCCCGCCCTGGCCACGGAGCCGGCCCAAGGAGCCCAGCCTGCAGAGCCTGCCGCAGCAACCTCGGAGGGCGCCGCACCTGCGGTGGTTGCGGGCGAGTGCTTGCAGGCAGGGGTGTTTGATGAAGGGCAGGCCGATGTGTTGCGCCGTGCTGCGGAGGCGTTGCCGCAGGGCAGCTGGAGCCTGGAGCCGACCACCATCGCCGGGCGCTGGATGGTTTACATGGGTCGCTTCGCCGATGGCGAGGCCTTGGCCAGAAAGCGTGCGGAGTTGCGCGAAAGAGGAGTGCCGTTTGACCGGCCGAGTAACCCCGCTTTGGAGCCTGGTCTCTCGCTCGGCCGCTTCTCCACTGAAGAAGCCGCGCAACGCGGGCTGAGCAATTTGACCGTGAAGGGCGTTCGCACGGCCCGTGTGATGCAGGAGCGCCCCGATACCCCCGGCTATACGCTGCGCCTGCCGGCAGTAGACGATGCCTTGCGCGCGCAGGTGGAGGCACTACGGCCGGCATTGGCAGGCAAGACGTTGCGTCCCTGTGTCTGACCCTCGGGTAGCCGCAGTGCGCCCTCAGCGGGCCCGCATGCCCAGCACGGCGGCGCAGATGATCATGGCCGTGGCCAGCGCCAGGCTGGCGCTGAAATCCCGACCGCTCACCAGCACCAGCAGTGTGGTGGAGGCCAGCGGCGTGAGGTAGCTCAGGATGCCGATGTGTCTTGGATCGCCCAGTTTGAGTGCCTTGTCCCACAGGTAGAACGACGCCCCCAGCGGCCCCAAGCCGAGCACGGCCAGCAGCGCCCAGTCGCGCGCCTGCAGTATCACGGCTGGCTCCATCAGCACATGGCACAGCAGCGAGAGCAGGCCCGAGACCAGCCCGAACAGGCCGATGGCCGTGGTGGGGAAAGCTGCCACGCGCTTGGTCAGCAGCGAGTAGGTGGCCCAGATGAAGGCCGCCGCTAGCGCGGGCAGGTAGCCCCAGGCCAAAGTGCCGCTGATCTCGCGCCCGCCAGCAATCGCCATGGCAGCGCCGCCAAAGCCCAGCAGGGCGGCCAACACATGCGGCAGGCGCAGTGCCACACCGGGCAGCACCACGGGCGCCAGCACCACGATGAAAAGCGGCCACAGGTAGTTGACGAGGTTGGCCTCCACGGGCGGCGCGTTGCGCAGCGCGATGAACAGCAGGAAGTGGTAAGCGAACAGGCCGTACACCCCCAGTGCCAGCGTGCGCGGCGGGATGCGCCACTGTGACGGGTCGCGCAGTACCAGCGGCCATGCGGGCACGCTGCCGATCACCAGGGCGATGCCGGTGAGCAAAAAGGGCGGAACATGGGTGAGCGAGACGCCCAGCGAGGCGAGCGAGGCCCACAGGGCGATGGCGCCCAGGGCATAGAGATTGGCTTGCATGCGGCGAGCTTACGCGCTGGCACCGTCGCGCGGCGCGGGCGGATCGTCGCGCAACGCGGGTTCGCGGCGGCGCAGCGCAGCCGTGAGGGCCGAGGGCGAGCGATAGCCGGTGCGCTGCGCCACCTCGGCCACGGGCAGGCCACGGGTGCGCAGCCACTGCGCCTGCTCCAGCCGCAGGCCGCGCAGCCAGGCCATGGCGGCCAGCCCCTGTTCCTGGCGGCAGCGCGCGGCGAACTGCGCCGGGCTCAGGTGGACTTGCGCGGCCAGGTCGGCCACGCTCAAGGGGTGCTGCCACTGGCCCGCGGCCCACTGGCGCAGCGCCGGCCAGTCGATGGCGCGGCGGCGCGGGCTGGTCGGTGAGGGGGCGTGTTCATGGGGCAGCCAGGCCTCGCGCAGCAGGGCTGGGCCGTGCTGCAGTGCCAGGGGCTGGCCTTGTTGCAGGGCGCTGGTCAGGTAGCGCGCCAGGGGCAGGGCGTGGGCGGCGGGCGCCGGGTGCGCCATGCAGCGCGCCCAGCCGGGGTGGGCGCTATCCAGCACCAGGCACAGGCTGCCGTGGACGGATTCGAAGTCGTGGCGCGCACCGGGCTCGATCACGCAGCCGCCGCCGCTGGCCACGCGCAGGCCGCGTCCTTCCACTTCAAGGTCGAGCACGCCGGCCAGGCCCAGCAGGATCTGGAAGTGGCCATGGCTGTGGCTGCCCGGCGAGGCGCCGTACTGCCGCAGCGAGAGAGCGTCGTCGGCCAGTTCCATGCGCAGCCCCGCAAGCCCGCGTTTACACGCCGGCCGATTTCGCCTGCTGGTCGGCGTGGTAGCTCGAACGCACCATGGCGCCCACGGCGGCGTGCGAGAAGCCCATCTTGTAGGCCTCGGCTTCGAACATCTTGAAGGTGTCGGGGTGCACGTAGCGGCGCACGGGCAGGTGGCTGTTGCTGGGCGCGAGGTACTGGCCGATGGTAAGCATGGAAATGCCGTGCGCGCGCATGTCGCGCATGACCTGCAGGATTTCCTCGTCCGTTTCGCCCAGGCCGACCATGATGCCGCTCTTGGTCGGGATGCCGGGGTGCAGGGCCTTGAACTTCTTGAGCAGGTTCAGTGAAAACAAGTAGTCGGAACCGGGGCGTGCTTCCTTGTAGAGGCGCGGCGCGGTTTCGAGGTTGTGGTTCATCACGTCCGGGGGGGCTTCTTTGAGGATCTCCAGCGCACGGTCGTCGCGGCCCCGGAAGTCGGGCGTGAGGATCTCGATCTGCGTGCTCGGCGAGAGCGCACGGATCTGCCGGATGCATTCGACAAAATGGCCGGCGCCGCCGTCGCGCAGGTCGTCGCGGTCCACGCTGGTGATCACGGCGTACTTCAGGCGCAGCTTGGCGATGGTGCGCGCCAGGTTCAGGGGCTCTTCCTGGTCCAGCGGGTCGGGGCGGCCGTGGCCCACGTCGCAGAACGGGCAGCGTCGCGTGCACTTGTCGCCCATGATCATGAACGTGGCGGTGCCGTGGCCGAAGCACTCGCCGATGTTCGGGCAGGAGGCCTCTTCGCACACCGTGTTGAGCTTGCTCTCGCGCAGGATCTGCTTGATCTCGTAGAAGCGCGTGGTCGGCGAGCCGGCCTTGACGCGAATCCAATCGGGCTTTTTCAGGATTTCGCCCTGCTCGACCTTGATCGGAATGCGCGAGAGCTTGGCGGCGGCCTTCTGCTTGGCCAGCGGGTTGTAGTCTGCGGTGGATTGCGCTTCGCGTACGACGTCAGAGGTGCTCATGGCTGGTGGCGGTTCAGGGCGCGAGCCGGATGCTGAGCTGTTTGCCCAGCACGTCCGCGGCCTCTTCCCAAGTGGTGTGGACCCCGATTGTAGAAAGGTCCACCGTTTGCAAGCCTGCATAGCCACAAGGGTTGATGCGCGCGTAGGGTTCCAGGTCCATGGCCACGTTGAGCGCCACGCCGTGGTAGGTGCAGTGGCGGCTGACCTTCAGGCCCAGCGCCGCGATCTTGCCCAGGCCTGTGAAATCGGGCGTGCTGCCCGGGCCGCCGGCCCCCTTCTGCGGGCGCTGCGCCAGCCGTTCGTGGCTGTGCGGATCGTCCAGGCGCACGTAGATGCCCGGCGCCGAGGCCACGCGGTGGCCGGTGATGCCGAAGTGCGCCAGCGTGCGGATCACGGCCTCCTCGATGCGGTAGACGTATTCCTTGACGTAGTAGCCTGCGCGCTGCAGGTCGATCAGCGGATAGGCCACCACCTGGCCCGGGCCATGGTAGGTGACCTGGCCGCCCCGGTTGGTGGGCACTACGGGGATGTCTCCCGGCGCCAGGAGGTGGCTGGTCTGGCCTGCCAGGCCCAGGGTGTAGACCGGTGGGTGCTCACAAATCCATAGCTGGTCGGGCATGTCCGGTGTGCGCTGCGCCGTGAAATCCCGCATGGCCTGATAGGTGGGCAGGTAGGGGGCGCAGCCCAGCGTGCGTATCTCCATCGGGGGCAGGACAGGCATTCAGAGCACGACCTTGACCATGGGGTGCGACGTCAGCGTGCGGTACAGATCGTCCAGTTGCTCGCGGCTGGTGGCAGTGATGGTGAGAGTCAGGCCCAGGTATTTGCCGCCGCTGCTCTCGCGATGCTCGATGCTGGACGCATCGAAACCGGGATCGAAGCGGCGCGCAATCTCGGCCATCGCAGGGGCAAAGCCCTCCACGCGCAGGCCCATGACCTTGATGGGGAAGCGCGAGGGGTATTCGATCAGGGAATCTTTCCGCGCGACGGCCTCATTGGGCAGTGGACCGGAATCAGCCGGGATGAAGGTCATGAGATTGCTCTTGAATTAATAGCTGCTGGCGCTTTTCCATTATGCCTTGCAAGGCATTTTCGCCCCGATATGGTGCAGCAGTGGCATGGGCGTGGACGTTGGTGGTGCGCAACAAGGCAGCGGCCTCAAAGTGTGCATTGCCGCACGGAGTTGGAAAGCTTTGCTGCGCTCCACGGGTTTTTACTTATAATCAGGGGCTTTGTGAAAGTTTCAGCCTGTAACGCGGAGCACGAACGATGCAAAAAATCGCTCCCGAAACGGAAGCTGAGGCTGAAGACCCTGACTTCAAGCCCCTGACGGCCCAAGAGGCACAGGAGTGGCGCAGTCGCCATCCGGCGGTGTCGGTGTGGCGGCTGGTGGGGATGCAGGCGGTGGCTGGTGTGCTGGTTGCCTTGGCGGCTTGGCTGCTTTCCGGTCAGATGCCGGTGGCCTGGTCTGCGGGATACGGTGCTTTGGCGGTGGTGCTGCCTGCGGCGCTTTTTGCGCGTGGCATGGTGCGCCAGAACCGGGCGGCATCGGCAGGTGCAGCCATGGTGGGGTTCTTTGGCTGGGAGTTGGTCAAGATCGTGCTGACCGTCGCCATGCTGGCTGCGGCGCCCAAGCTGGTGCCGCAATTGAGCTGGCTGGCGTTGCTGGTGGGCATGGTGGTAACGATGAAAACGTACTGGATCGCACTCATGGTGCGGCCCGGTGTCCGAAAAACCGATTGATTGAGAGAAGAGTAGTCCGATGGCCGCAGATGCGCACGCACCGACTGCAAGTGAATACATCGTTCACCACTTGCAGCATCTTCAAAACGTCAACCAGACCAAGATCGTCGATTTTTC
>JANJVG010000127.1 GCA_024710165.1 Burkholderiaceae bacterium | reverse complement strand
CGGCTGCAGACGGCCCGATGCCGCAGACCCGCGAGCACATCCTGCTGGCCCGTCAGGTAGGCGTCCCGTACATCGTCGTGTTCATGAACAAGGCCGACATGGTGGACGACGCCGAACTGCTGGAGCTGGTGGAGATGGAAGTTCGCGAGCTGCTGGACAAGTACGACTTCCCCGGCGACGACACCCCCATCATCCGCGGCTCCGCCAAGCTGGCCCTGGAAGGCGACCAGTCCGACAAGGGCGAGCCCGCCATCTTGCGCCTGACCGAAGCTCTGGACACCTACATCCCCACGCCTGAGCGCGCTGTGGACGGTGCCTTCCTGATGCCCGTGGAAGACGTGTTCTCCATCTCCGGCCGCGGCACCGTGGTGACCGGCCGTGTCGAGCGCGGCATCATCAAGGTCGGCGAAGAAATCGAAATCGTGGGTATCCGCGACACGCAGAAGACCACCGTCACCGGCGTGGAAATGTTCCGCAAGCTGCTGGACCAGGGCCAAGCTGGCGACAACGTGGGCCTGCTGCTGCGCGGCACCAAGCGCGAAGACGTCGAGCGTGGCCAAGTGCTGTGCAAGCCCGGCTCCATCAAGCCCCACACCCACTTCACGGCTGAGGTGTATGTGCTGAGCAAGGACGAAGGCGGCCGCCACACCCCCTTCTTCAACAACTACCGTCCGCAGTTCTACTTCCGCACGACCGACGTGACCGGCTCCATCGAACTGCCGGCCGACAAGGAAATGGTCATGCCCGGCGACAACGTGTCGATCACCGTCAAGCTGATCGCGCCGATCGCCATGGAAGAAGGCCTGCGCTTCGCCATCCGCGAAGGCGGGCGCACCGTGGGCGCGGGCGTCGTGGCCAAGATCATCGAGTAACAGGAAAAACGAAGGGGTATAGCTCAATTGGCAGAGCGTCGGTCTCCAAAACCGAAGGTTGTAGGTTCGATTCCTACTGCCCCTGCCACTTGCAAGTGGCAATAAGCAAAGCCCGCCCTAACCTGGCGGGCTTCGGTGTCTTGAGCGACACCTGAAATTGAAGCAGGAAACAGCCAAAAATGGCCACTTCACAGATAGAAACAGTCAGTTCGGGCGCGGACAAGGCCAAGCTTGCAGCAGCGGTGTTCCTGGTCATTGGATCGGTCGCGGCTTTCTACTTGCTGAGCAAGCAAGGGCCGTTCGCGCAGTGGGGTGCGCTTCTGCTGGGATTGGTTGCCGCAGCGGGAGTTTTTTTCATATCGGAGTCAGGACGCAGACTCGTCGCTTTCGCGCGTGATGCCTGGCGCGAAGTCAAGAAGGTCGTCTGGCCCACGCGCAAGGAATCCATGCAGATGACGGCCTACGTGTTTGCCTTTGTGGTAGTCATGGCACTGTTTCTCTGGCTGACTGACAAAACCCTTGAGTGGGTGTTTTACGACCTGATTCTGGGTTGGAGGAAGTAAATGACTGCAACTGTCGAAATGGGTGGGGCTCCCGATCCAGTGGGCGTGGCAGCTCCCAATTCGGATTTGCGCTGGTACATTGTTCACGCCTACTCCGGCATGGAGAAGGCTGTCGAGCGAAATATCGCAGAACGCATTGCGCGTTCCGGCATGCAAGGCAAGTTTGGTCGCATCCTGGTCCCCACCGAGGAAGTGGTGGAGATGAAAAATGGCAGCCGAAAGACCACCGAGCGTCGTCTTTTTCCTGGCTATGTTTTCGTCGAAATGGTGATGGACGATGACACGTGGCACCTGGTTAAACACACCAATAAGGTGACGGGTTTTGTCGGTGGTGCCAAGAATAGGCCGGCCCCCATCTCCGAAGACGAGGTACAAAAAATCGTCAGCCAGATGCAGGAAGGCACGGACAAGCCCAGGCACAAAGTGGAATTCATGGTCGGTGAAATGGTGCGGGTCAAGGAAGGCCCCTTCACTGACTTCAACGGTTCGGTGGAAGACGTTAATTATGAGAAGAGTCGTGTGCGGGTTTCCGTCATGATCTTCGGCAGGTCTACACCGGTAGAACTTGAGTTCAGTCAGATCGAAAAGACCTGAGGGAACGACGAGATGTCGCACTTTTCGACTCGGTGCGATGAAAGTCAGTGAGTCGTTAACCCCGGGGAGCTGCGTTTCGCCAGTGCGACGCCAGCGTCAATACCCGTAAGGAGCAAACCATGGCGAAGAAAATCGTCGGTTTTATCAAGCTGCAAGTGCCTGCTGGTAAAGCCAATCCATCCCCTCCGATTGGCCCAGCACTGGGTCAGCGTGGTCTCAACATCATGGAGTTCTGCAAGGCATTCAATGCGCAGACCCAGGGTGTGGAGCCGGGCCTGCCATTGCCGGTGGTGATCACCGCGTTTGCAGACAAGAGCTTTACCTTCATCATCAAGACGCCTCCGGCGACGACCTTGATCAAGAAAGCGATCAAGTTGGACAAGGGTTCTGCCAACGCCTTGAAGATCAAGGTGGGCAAGATCACGCGTGAACAGCTTGAAGAAATTGCGAAGACCAAGATGAAGGATATGAACGCTGCCAGCATCGACGCTGCCGTTCGTACCATTGCTGGTTCTGCCCGTTCCATGGGCGTGACGGTGGAGGGTTTGTAAATGGCCAAGCTGACCAAAAAACAAAAGGCCCTGCAGGGCAAGGTTGATAGTACCAAGCTGTATCCGTTTGCTGAAGCCGTAGCGCTCGTCAAAGAGGCGGCAACCGCAAAGTTCGATGAGTCCATCGACGTTGCAGTGCAGCTGGGTGTGGACGCCAAAAAGTCGGACCAGGTGGTGCGTGGTGCTGTGGTGCTGCCCAATGGCACCGGCAAGACGACCCGCGTTGCTGTATTTGCCCAGGGCGCCAAGGCCGAAGAAGCCAAGGCGGCCGGTGCGGACATTGTTGGCATGGATGATCTGGCTGCCATGGTCAAGGCGGGCGACATGCCTTTTGACGTGGTGATTGCCGCCCCTGATGCAATGCGTGTCGTAGGTACTCTGGGCCAGATCCTGGGTCCGCGCGGCCTGATGCCTAACCCCAAAGTGGGGACCGTGACGCCAGACGTCGCGACCGCTGTGAAGAACGCCAAGGCGGGTCAGGTCCAGTTCCGTGTGGACAAAGCCGGCATCGTGCACAGCACGATTGGTCGCCGTTCGTTTGACAACGAAAAGTTGCAAGGCAACCTTGCTGCCTTGATCGAAGCCCTGAACAAAGCCAAGCCGGCTACGAGCAAGGGTTTGTACCTGCGCAAGGTGGCTGTTTCGTCCACGATGGGCCTGGGTGTTCGCGTGGACACGCAATCCATCGCAGCGTAATTGCGAGAAATCTTGAGGCGCTGAAAGGCGTCTCGGTGGTGGGCTGGCTCAACTTTGTGCCAGGCCATCCAAGACCGCTGGTGTGCAAGTGAATGGCACTTAATCCCTGTGGGGCCAGCGCAGATGGCGATCCCGCTGCAGATGGAATCCGTTCCTCAACAGTTGGTCGCTGCAACAAGAGCGTGTACGAGGGACCTTGGTCCTGAGTGCACATTTTAAGGAGTAGACCTTGAGTCTGAATCGCAGTGAGAAAGAAGCGGTCATCAATGAAGTGACCAGCCTCGCCGCTAAAGCTCAAACGCTTGTGATTGCGGAATATCGTGGCATCACGGTGGCCGACATGACCAAACTGCGCGTGGATGCTCGCAGCAAGGGCGTGAGCCTGAGTGTTCTGAAGAACACCTTGGCACGCCGTGCTGTGGCAGGCAGCCAGTTTGACGTGGTGGCAGACCAGATGACTGGTCCGCTGATCTATGGCTTCTCCGAAGACGCCGTGGCTGCCGCGAAGGTGGTGGCCGATTTCGCGAAGACCAACGACAAGCTGGTGATTCGCGGTGGTGCTTTCGGTGGCAAGGCCCTGGATGTCGATGGCGTTAAGCAACTGGCCAACATTCCTTCGAAGGAAGTGCTGCTGGCCCAGCTGTGTGGCTTGCTGATGTCGCCAATGTCCCGTACCGCTGTGGTGCTGGGTGCCCTGGCGGCCAAAAAAGGCGAAGGCGAAGCCGTTGCTGCCTGAGCAGACGGCTGAACGACCTGTTAACCAATTGTTAGGAAATCAAAATGGCATTCGATAAAGACGCATTTCTGACCGCACTCGACAGCATGACGGTCCTGGAACTCAATGACCTGGTGAAGGCCATTGAAGAGAAGTTTGGCGTGAGCGCAGCGGCCATGGCCGCTCCCGCTGCTGCTGGCGGTGGCGCTGCTGCGGCTGCTGAAGAGAAGACGGAATTCAATGTGGTGCTGACCGAAGCCGGTGCCAACAAGGTGTCCGTCATCAAGGCAGTGCGCGAAATTACTGGCCTGGGCCTCAAGGAAGCCAAGGACCTGGTCGACGGCGCCCCCAAGAACGTCAAGGAAGGCATCGCCAAGGCTGACGCCGAAGCTGCCGTCAAGAAGCTGGTGGAAGCTGGCGCCAAGGCCGAACTCAAGTAATTCGGTTGTTTTCAAGGGCTGGAGGTTCTTTCAAGGGCCTCCAGCCTTTGGCGCTTCCAGAGCGCACCTGAAAACGGGAGAGGTTGCTGCGGGCTTTGCCAGCACAATGCCGCCCGCCGGTTTTCAAGTGTCTTCTGACGAATCCGACAGCAGAAGATGCCTTGGTTCGGGCGATGTGCAACGCATCGCCGTCCGCCATGGTTGGTAGTGGCCAACCGCCAAGCCCGCAGGGTGTGCCGCCCGCGGGTCAGTCGTCGCAGACCCAGGACTCAAGTCTTTGCCCGGAGATCTCATGGCCT
>JANJVG010000076.1 GCA_024710165.1 Burkholderiaceae bacterium | reverse complement strand
TTTGAAATAGCTTTTCTGCTGATGGTAGCCCCTCTCTTGTTTTGGTGTAATCAGAAAACATTTGAATTATTTCGGTCGTTCCGAGTTCATTCAGACGATTTTCGAGCATGTATGCTGCAACTCGGCTCAGGAGAGATATTGTTATCGGGTATTCGCGCTCTGCTATTAAGCCTTTCCCTGCATCCCATCTGCCTAGTGCAAGCTCAACGTATTTTGAGTAGAGTTCAGGAAGTGTTTGAGGGATTTCTTTTGCTTCAGCTGAGAGTACCTTGGAAAGCAATACGGCGCTTAGAGGTGTGCGCGGAATGCTCTTCATTAAATTGGATTTTGCAAGATCTGAGCGCAGTTTTTCGCTAATCCCCAAGTGGCTGCAGGTGGTGGATATTACTCGATATATTTGATCAATAGAAAGGGGGAGGATTTGGAATCGCGCAGCATATTGGTGTAATTCGGCTCCTTCTTCAAGGGACCAATAATTTCTTGTTCCGAGAACTACGCTTATTTTTGGAGTTTCATTGATTTTTGCGCTTATAATTTTTAGTATTTTATTGATATCATCGCTGTCGCTGTGGGATTCGTCTAGTCCATCAATAAATATTATTATCTTGTCTGGTTTTTCGGATTCTTCAATTGCTCCGAGATTTTTTATGATTTCGCCGAAATGACGTTCGAAGTCATTACTTATTTTTCTGAATTCAATAAAATGTGGGATTGTTTTTCTCTGGGCGTATGTTGTTGGCTCGCAAAGAAGTCTTACATATTTTTTGATTATTGTTGACTTTCCTGAGCCCATTCCTCCTTCAATTGTTATTATTTTGTTTTCGCTGATTGCATTCTCTAGTGTTTTTGTTGGTGATTTCTTTATTTTAAAAATTTTTTTCGGTGAATTGTTTGAAATCGCCTTTAAGTCTTGATTAATTTCTATTTCGGCTCCGGATATGTTTATGATGGAGCTGTTTTGGTGGTTTGTTTCGCTGACAATGGAGTTTAGGTAATGGCTTAATTCGGTTGAGACTTCACTCCAATAGTGTTTGGCATATCTTTCGGTCCATTCACATAGTTTCTCTATTTGGACGAAGTGTATGTTTCGGTTTCGATATTCTTCATGAATTTTTCGTTCTGCCCCGTTGGATACTGTTCCATTGGAAATAATCCATATCTCATTGAGAAATATTTTCTTTTTCCCGCCGTCAAAATACCTATCAACTGAGCATTCTTCAATTTGCCGTTTAATGTCTGTAATGTCTTGAATAATATTTCCTACTTTTGCTATTACGCCAATGTAGGATTCGGCGCCAAGTGTCTGATCTATACGGGCAAGGATGAAATCGGCACCCATTTCGGTTGGCCCGTGGGTATATTCATATCTGGCGATTTCTCGATTGTTGGTGAAGATTTGCTTGAGAAGCGGATGAAGTTCCTTCACTTCATCTTTAATGGACTGAATTTTTTGAGTCTTCCAGCTTTCCATGTGGTCCTCTACGGCTTAGTGATTATTTTTTCCACGAATCCTTCAACCCCGTCATCCGGTTGAACACCGGCTTGCCCGGCGCATGGTTCTTGTGGTCCGCCACAAAGTAGCGAAAGCGCCCGACCTGAAACTTGTCGGCGGGCGGGGTCTCGGTGGGCAAGCGGTTGTACAGGCGCACTTCAACATCATCGTCGTCGGCCACGCCTACCCAGGTGATAGCGGCCATGGTCTTGACGCTGTCGGCATCGATGCTCCAGGCTCGTGTGCCCGCCATCGTTTTCGCTGCAATCAGTGTGCGGACGTGCTGGCTGGGGCCGTTATCTCTTGGTGCGAGGTGGTTTTCCGCTTTTCTGCTGGCACCACCTTGCCAAAGGCTTGGGCCAACCTTTGGGCCTGCTGGGCGGATTGCAGCAGGGCTTTTTGCAGCGCACGGGGGCTGGGGGTCAGTTGCGGGCCATGGTTTGCAGTTTGCGCCATAGTGTTGTGTCCTCGATGGTCTGCTGTCCGTTGGTCAGATGGGCCACGGTTTGGGCGGTGTGTCCGCTGGAATTGTCAAACACCATCCACTCGTCTGCTACGCCTGCATAAAGCTGAAAGAAGTTCTGTAGGCTGCGCCCGAAGCGGCGCTTGACCACATCGGCGGGCACATCGTGGCCGCCCAGGGCCACGCGGTGCTTGACGCGGCGCTGGGCCAGTCGGCTGCTGCTCAGGGCAAAGTAGTAGATGGCCACATGGTATCCGTGCGCCTTGAGCTGGAGCAAAAATGGGTGAAAGCTCTTGCTGGACAAGGTGGATTCAAAAGCAAAGTCCGCTTGAGCCTGAGCCAGCTCGTGCAGCCGATTGAGCATGATGCGGCCCGCCGCAAAGGCCACGGTCTCGGTGCGCTTCCCGGCCAGGCCGCGTGCAATGTAGTCGGCATTGACGAAGGTAGGGATGCCCAGCGCCGCCAATATCGCATCGGCGTGGGTCGATTTGCCCGCCCCGTTGGGGCCTGCAAACACCACGACACGCGGGGCGGGCTGGTCAACGGGCATTTACTTTCCCCAGGAGTCCTTCAACCCCGTCACCCGGTTGAACACCGGTTTGCCCGGCGCGTGGTCCTTGCGGTCGGCCACGAAGTAGCCAAAGCGCTCGAACTGGAACTTGTCGTCGGGTTGGGCTGCCG
The DNA here is from genome assembly GCA_024710165.1 of Burkholderiaceae bacterium. Lineage (GTDB taxonomy): Bacteria > Pseudomonadota > Gammaproteobacteria > Burkholderiales > Burkholderiaceae_C > Simplicispira. The sequence goes on along the minus strand of JANJVG010000076.1, from coordinate 19,938 downwards.
CCAGTGACGGCTCCACATACGCCGTCACCACCTTCAGGCTGCCGGGGTTCAGCAGGGCCAGGAAGTCCTTGCCGCCTGCGTCGGGCTGGGCGTCGGTGAACAGGCGGTCGTACAGGCGCACTTCGGCCTGCACGCCATCAGCCGCGCCCACCCAGGTGATGGCGGCCTTGGCCTTCACGCTGTCGGCGCCGGGGGTGCCGCTCTTGGTGTTGGGGATGACCTTGGCGTGCACTTCGGTGACCTTGCCGTCGGCGTCTTTCGCACCCACGCCGGTGCATTCGATGACGTAGCCGCCCTTGAGGCGCACCACGTTGCCGGGGAACAGGCGCTTGTAGCCCTTGGGCGGCACTTCCTCGAAGTCCTCGCGCTCGATCCACACTTCCTTGCCGATCTGGAACACGCGGTCGGGCGGGGGCGTCTGGCCTTCGGCGATGGCGTTGTGGGGCAGGGCGGGCTGGGTGCAGGTTTCCAGGTAGGCGTCGGAGCCAAACACCTCGGCCCAGTTGGTGAGCACGAGCTTGACCGGGTCCAGCACGGCCATGCCGCGGTGGGCCTTGTGCTCCAGGTCTTCGCGCAGGCAGCCTTCGAGGGTGCTGTAGTCGATCCAGGAGTAGTCCTTGGTCACGCCGATGCGCTCGGCAAAGAGCTGGATGCTCTCGGGCGTGTAGCCTCGGCGGCGCAGGCCCACGATGGTGGGCATGCGCGGGTCGTCCCAGCCGCTCACGTGCTTTTCGTTCACCAGTTGGGCGAGCTTGCGCTTGCTGGTAACGACGTAGGTGAGGTTGAGCCGGGCAAATTCGTACTGGCGCGGCGCGGGGGCGGCGAGCAGGCCGCCTTCGATGAGGCGCTCCATGAGCCAGTCGTAGAAGGGGCGCTGGTCTTCAAATTCCAGCGTGCAGATGCTGTGGGTGATCTGCTCCAGCGCGTCCTCGATGGGGTGCGCGAAGGTGTACATGGGGTAGATGCACCATTTGTTGCCGGTGTTGTGGTGCTCGGCGTGCTTGATGCGGTAGATGGCCGGGTCGCGCAGGTTGATGTTGGGCGATGCCATGTCGATCTTGGCGCGCAGCACCATGGCGCCGTCGGCGTGCTTGCCGTCGCGCATTTCGCGGAAGCGCGCCAGGTTTTCGGCGGGGGTGCGGCTGCGGAAGGGGCTGTCCACGCCGGGCTTGCCGAAGTCGCCCCGGTTGGCGCGCATCTGCTCGGGCGTCTGCTCGTCCACGTAGGCGTGGCCGGCTTCGATCAGGCATTCGGCGGCGCGGTACATGAAGTCGAAGTAGTCGCTGGCCTGGTAGGGCTGGTCGTTGCCGGGCTGGGCCCAGTCGAAGCCGAGCCATTTGACGGCGTCGATGATGCTGTTGACGTACTCCTGGTCTTCCTTCTCGGGGTTGGTGTCGTCAAAGCGCAGGTGGCACACGCCTTTGTAATCGCGCGCCAGGCCAAAGTTGAGGCAGATGCTCTTGGCGTGGCCCACGTGCAGGTAGCCGTTGGGCTCGGGCGGGAAGCGGGTGCGGATTTTGGCCGGGTCGGGCTGGCCTGCCGCGTGGTGGGCGGCGTCGCCGGGGCTGCCGGCCCAGCGGCGGCTGGCGTAGGTGCCCTTGGCCAGGTCGGATTCGATGATCTGGCGCAGGAAGTTGCTGGGTTTGGCGGCTTCAGGGGCCGTGGCGGTGGCCACGGGTTGGGTGTTGGCGGGGGTGGGGGTGCTCATGCGGGCATTTTAGGCGGCCGTTCCGTGATGCTTTACGCACTGAAACATGCGCGTATACGTACAGACACAACATCGTGCGGGTTTCGTGCCATCCTATTCCCTGCCTCGTGCGTTATGCATTCGTCAACCGGCCCGGGCAAGGTGTCCGGCCTGTTTGAAAAGGAGATTCTCATGACCTCAACCCGTTCTTTCCTGTCCATGGCCGCAGCCGCTGGCCTGGCCCTGGCTTTGGGGGTGGGCGCCGCCCCGGCGCAGGCGCGCGATGTCAACTGGTCGATTGGCGTGAGTTCGCCCGGCGTGGTTGTGGGGGTGAGCAGTGGCTATCCCATGTATGTGGCGCCCCCGCCCGTGTATGTGGCCCCGCGCCCCGTGTACTACCCGCCCAGCCCGGTGTATTACGCGCCCAGACCTGTTTATTACACGGCGCCCCCGGTGTACTACGCACCACCGCCTGCCTACTATTACCGTGACCGTGACCGGGGCCATCGGCACCACCGGCATGACCGCCACGACCGTGGCCACGGGGATGGCCGCCGCTAAGCTCAGGCGATCTTCCCTGCTTCCCTTGCAAGGCGGCCTTCGGGCCGCCTTGTGTCTTGGGCGCCGCATAATCCGGCCTTCTGACCTGCTGGCGGTGCTGTCCGGCAGGCCCCCTGCCTGGAGTGCCCCCCGTGAAAACCGTTTTTGTCCTCAATGGCCCCAACCTGAACCTGCTGGGCACGCGCGAGCCCGCCGTCTACGGCGCGCAGACGCTGGCCGATGTGGAGCAACTTTGCGCCGCCGCCTGCGCGCGCCACGGCTTCGCGCTGCGCTTTCACCAGAGCAACCACGAGGGTGCGCTGATCGACTGGATTCACGAGGCCGGGCGTCTGCAGGCTGCGGGCTCGCTGGCGGGCCTGGTGCTGAACGCCGGGGCCTACACGCATACCAGCGTGGCGCTGGCCGATGCCGTCAAGGGCACGGGCGTGACGCTGATCGAGCTGCACATCAGCAACGTGCACGCGCGCGAGGCGTTTCGCCACCATTCCTATCTGTCGGCCGTGGCGCGGGCCGTGATGTGCGGCTTCGGCGTGCCGGGCTACGGGCTGGCCATCGACGCGTTGGCGCAGATGCAGCCTTGAGCCGCAGCATGGGCCGGGCGCGATGATCCTAGAAACCGTAGTTGGATGTGCCCGGCAGTGCCGTGATCGGCGTGCCAGGCAAGGCGAGACGACGCAGCGCACTCCTGTGCGCAAGGAGGAGCAACGCCGCATGGCGCGCCGAGCGCGGTGCTGGCGGGTGCATAGCGCTCTCACCCAAAAGGTGAACGCTCCGAAGTGGTGCAACGCTAGATTGCATGCAGCTTACCCAATGGTTGCAAGCGGTCAACTGCGGTTTATAGGATGATGACTGCGGCGCTGCCCGAAATCACCGAGGACGAGGTTGAGATCACCGCCATGCGCGCCCAGGGCGCGGGCGGGCAGAACGTCAACAAGGTGTCGAGCGCGGTGCACCTGCGCTTTGACATCGGGGCATCGTCCCTGCCCATCGACGTGAAGGCGCGCCTGCTGGCGCTGCGCGACAGCCGCATCACGCAAGACGGCGTGGTGGTCATCAAGGCACAGCAATACCGCAGCCAGGAGCAGAATCGCGCCGATGCGCTGGCGCGGCTCAACGCGCTGGTGCAGAGCGTGGCCCGCCCGCCGCTGGTGCGGCGGCCCACCAAGCCCACCTACGGCTCCAAACAACGCCGGCTGGAGTCCAAAAACCAGCGCGGCCAGACGAAAGCCCTGCGCGGCAAGGTGCAAGAGTAAAACTTGGTTTCCTGCGGCGCAGGGACAGGGCTGCAGAATTGGTTCCAATTCTGGAACGAACCATCTCCTGATCGGGGCTTTATGCATGCCCCGATAACTTCTACATTGGAGTCTTCAAGGAGTGCCGTCATGAATGCTTCCGCCCCTCCCGCCGCCCATGCCACCCACAGCACCGTGCCCGCGCTTTTCGTGTCGCACGGCGCACCGCTGTTCGCCGTGGAAGCGGGCGAAACCGGTCCGGCGCTGACCCGCTGGGGGCAGGCGCTGCGTACGCAGTTTCCGGGCCTGCGCGGCGTGGTCATCCTGTCGCCGCATTGGATGGCGCGCGGTGTGCGCGTGATGACAGGTGCGCAGCCCGCCACCTGGCACGACTTTGGCGGCTTTCCGCCCGCGCTGTACGCGCTGCAATACCCCGCGCCGGGCGCACCCGCGCTGGCGCAGGAGGTGCTGGCGCTGCTGCAGGCCGCTGGCGTGGCCGCGCAGGGCGACGCCGAGCGCCCGTTCGACCACGGCGCCTGGGTGCCGCTGATGCACCTGTTTCCGCAGGCCGACCTGCCCGTGGTGCAGGTGTCGCTGCCCGTGGGTGCCGGCCCTGCCGATGTCTATGCACTGGGCGCCGCGCTGCGCGGCCTGCGCAACCAGGGTGTGCTGGTGGTGGGCTCGGGCAGCATGACGCACAACCTGGCCGAGTTTTTTGGCGGCGCGCGCGAGCCTGCGCCCTATGTGCTGGAGTTCAGCCGCTGGATCGAGGCGGCCCTGGAGCGCGCCGACCTGCCCGCGCTGCTGGCCTACCGCAACCAGGCGCCGCATGCCGACCGCGCCCACCCGACCGACGACCACTTTCTGCCCCTGTTCTTCGCGCTGGGGGCGGCGGGCGATGACCTGAACGCCCGGTACATCAGCCGCGAGGTGATGTACGGCATGCTCGCCATGGATACGTTGGCCCTGCATCCTGCAGTCTGAGCGGCGCAGTCAAGGTGGCAGAATCGCGCCTTACCAGTCCGTAAAGGGGTTAGCCATGTTGGAACTGCCGCTCACTTTTCTTCAGCGCCCCGCAGCCTCGGGCACCCCGAGGCCTTGGCTGCTGGTGCTGATGCATGGCGTGGGCAGCAACGAGCACGACCTGTTCAGCCTGTCGTCGCAGATTCCGGAGCGTTTTCATGTGCTGAGCCTGCGTGCGCCGCACCGTATGGGACCGGGTTCGCACGCATGGTTTGATTTCTCGATCGAGCCAGGCGGTGCCCGCAGCATCAACGAGGCGCAGGAGGCCGCCAGCCGTGCGCTGGTGGCGCAAGCGGTGGAGTCCGCCGCAAAGCAACTGGATATTCCCCCCGAGCGCACGGTGGTGGGCGGGTTTAGCCAGGGGGGCATCATGGCGCTATCGCTGTTGCTGACGCGGCCCGAACTGATGCACGCTGCCCTGGTGTGGCACAGCCGCCTGCTGGCGCAGGTGCTGCCGCTGCAGGCCCAGCACAATGCCTTGCGGGGTCGCAAGCTGTGGCTGAGCCACGGAACCCACGACAACATCATCCCGTTGGCCAACGCCCAGGCCATCGCGCACCACATGGCAACCCTGCCCGTGTCTGTGAGCTACCACGAGTTTCCCAGTGAGCATGAAATCCGCCCCTCCGAACTCGCAGCCACCGTAGCCTGGCTGGAATCGCTTTCCACCCAGCCCAGCGCCTACTGATGCTGCTCGCAGGCCGCACGAGCCGGCCTGTAGGGCAGATGGAACATCTTTTCGCTATTGATGTGATAGCTTATTGCCTTTGATTAATAAGGGCTTGAGCCGTTTTTCGTCTCTATTTTTGTCGTCGAATGCCTCAGGCCCCGGAGGCACCGCTGTTGTCCCGGCAGCACCAAAGCCGCGCCCCACGGGAAATGGGGCGTGTCTGCAAAGAAGCAGCCTTATGCCGGGCCGGCCGTGGCGGGGCGAAAGAAGGCATCCAGCACCGGCACCAACCCCGGAAACTCCAGCGCAAACCGCTCGCGGTTCACAAAGTAGGCCTCGCAGGCTACGGCAAAGAACTCCGCCGGGGCGGTCGCTCCATAGGCATCCAGCCACGGCCAGTCGGTGCCAAAGCGCTCGGCCTTGATCACGGCCTCGCGGAAATGCTGGTAGGCGGGCTCCCAGGCGGCCCACCAGGCCTCGTGCGCGGCGCGTGCGCTGCGCGTGCCCATGAATCCGGCAGGCAGCGGCGGGCAGCCGTTGGGGGGGCCACTGCGCATGTCCAGCTTGTGCACAAACTCGTGCACCACCACGTTGCTGCCGTGCTGGGCGCTGTGCGCCGCGCCTTCCACATGGGGCCAGCTCAGCATCACCGGGCCGCGTTCCATGGCCTCACCGGCCAGCACCTCGGTGTAGCGGTGCATGACCCCGGCTTCGTCCATGTGCTCGCGCCGGGCCACGGCCTCGCCGGGGTGCACGACGATGGTCACAAAGTCGTCGTACCAGCCCAGCGCATCGCTGGGCTCGCCCCAGTGCAGCAGCGGCAGGCAGGCCTGGGCGGCGATGTCGATGGCCATGGCGTCGGTCACCGCCAGCCCATGCGCGCCGTGGAACTGCTTGCCGTCGAGGAAGAGGGCACTCAGGGCGCGCAGCTTGGCCTGTTGGGGCAGGCCCAGGGCGGCGAGGAAGGGGTGGCGCCGCAGGGTCTCCAGCCAGCGTTCGGCCGGGATGTCGGGCACGGGGGCGAGGGTGCTGCGCAAGCGGTTGCGCAGCCGGTTCAAAAAGGCGGGCATCGCCGTCAGGTGGGGACGATGGCGATGCGTTCCAAGCCCTGGGGCGTGAGGCGCAGCACATCGGCGCGCGGCGGGTGGGCGGCAGCGTCCCAGTCGCTCAGCACCACGCGGCGCACATCGGGCGCCAGGGTGTGTTCAGCCGGGCGGTGCGTGTGGCCGTGGACCAGGATGGTGGCCTGGGCCGCTTGCAGCCAGGCGATGGCGGCGGGGCCGTCCACGTCGGCATACACCGCGCCGGACTGCTTGCGCGCCTCGCTTTCGGCGCGGATGCCGCGCGCCTGGGCGCGGCGCTGCGCTAGGGGTTGGGCGAGAAAGCGTTCTTGCCATTCCACGCTGCGCGCCTGCAGGCGAAAGCGCTGGTAGTCCACATCATCGAGGCACAGCGCATCACCATGGCTGAGCAGCAGGCGCTGGCCTTGCCAGACCAGCACGGTGGGGTCGTGCAGCAGGGTGGCGCCGGTGTGCCGGGCAAAGCCGGGGCCGATGAGAAAGTCGCGGTTGCCGTGCAGAAAGAACAGCGCACGCTGGCAGCTGGCGGCCTGCAGCAGGGCGCAGGCCTGGGATTCAAAACTGGCAGGGTCGTCCAGCGCGTCGTCGCCCACCCAGACTTCAAACAGGTCGCCCAGGATGAACAGGGCGTCGGCGTGCGTGGTCTGCAGGTAGTGGCGCCAGGCGGCCAGGGTGTGGGGCTCGCCGGCCTGCAGGTGCAGGTCCGACAAAAAATCGACCGTGCGCCAGTGCGAAGGAGCAGCAAACTCCTCGCACCGGGGCACGGTCGGGGTCACGGAGATCGGGATCAGATCAGAGGGCTACAGCCTTTTCGATCACCACATCTTCCTTGGGTACGTCGTCGTGGAAGCCCTTGCGGCCGGTCTTCACGGCCTTGATCTTGTCCACCACGTCGGTGCCGCCGACCACCTTGCCGAACACGGCATAGCCCCAGCCCTGGGCGTTGGGGGCGGTGTGGTTCAGGAAGCCGTTGTCGGCCACGTTGATAAAGAACTGCGCGGTGGCCGAGTGCGGGTCGCTGGTGCGGGCCATGGCCACGGTGTAGTTGGCGTTCTTCAGGCCGTTCTTGGCTTCGTTCTCGATGGGCGCGTCGGTGCCCTTCTGGTTCATGCCGGGCTCGAAGCCGCCGCCCTGGACCATGAAGCCCGGGATCACGCGGTGGAAGATGGTGTTGTTGTAGTGGCCCTTGTTCACGTAGGACAGGAAGTTTTCCGTGGACTTGGGGGCCTTCTCGGCGTCGAGTTCGAGGGTGATGACACCGTAGCCGGTGATGTGCAGTTCGACCTGGGGGTTGCTCATGGTTCTTTCTTTCAAGAATGGGTTACTTCACCAGCGTGGCGGAAGTGATGGTGACGGGCGTGGTGGGCACGTTCTGGAACGGGCCCTTGTTGCCGGTGGGCACGGCCTTGATCTTGTCCACCACCTCGGTTCCGCTCACCACCTTGCCGAACACGGCATAGCCGTGGCCGTCGGGCTGGGGCGCGTTAAGCATTGCATTGTCCTTCACGTTGATGAAGAACTGTGCCGTGGCGGAGTTCGGGTTGCCCGTGCGCGCCATGGCGATGGTGTAGGTGTCGTTCTTCAGGCCGTTCGCGGCTTCGAGCGGGATGGGCGCCTTGGTGGGCTTTTGCTGCATGTCGGCGGTAAAGCCTCCGCCCTGGATCATGAAGCCGTCGATCACGCGGTGAAAGACGGTGCCGTCGTAGTGCTTGTCTTTCACATAGGTGAGAAAGTTTTCCACGGTCTTGGGCGCCTTGGCGGGGTCGAGCTGTACAACGATGTCCCCCATCGAGGTGGAAATTTTGACCTTGGGGGCTTCCTGGGCGTGCACGGAAGCTACTGAAATCATAGCTGTCAGCGCAATACCAGCAAGCGCCAGAGTCGATTTTCTTCTTGAAATCATTCAATCACTCCTTCAAAAACTGTCCACCTGCGTCCGCACAGTTGCGGGTGCTCTGGCAGGCGATGTGCGGTTGGTGGGGCGGTTGCACAGACAGGGTGGCCAGCAGCAGGGCCGGATTTTCATCGCCGGGCCTGCAGGGGTCCGGTTGGCCGAACCACCCGCCAGCCAGCCCCCTGCGGCCGGGGCCGCGGCCACCTGCCTGGACCGTCTCAAGACGGGTTCGGGGCCAGCTGGGTCAGCGGCCCGTGGCCAAGGGGCGCCGAGAGGGCGGCGTTGACCGATTGCCCCGTGCCGGCGTCGCTGACGGGCGCTTTTGCCGGTGCGGGCGCGGGTGCGGTCGCCCCGGCTTTGGGCGCAGCGGACGGTGGCGTGCCGGTGCTGCCTTCTGCAGCGGAGAGGCGGCGAATCAGCGCGAGCTTGGGCCTGATCGAGCCGGCTTTGCCCGCGTCGATCTGCAAGGCCTTTTCGTAGGCCTGGGCAGCCAGCCGGATGTGGAGATCGCCCAGGTTTTCGTGGGCCGTGGCATAGCCGGGATGGGTGCGAATCGCCATTTCCAGTGCGGCACGCGCTTTGTCGAGCTGGTTCTGGCCTGCGTACAGCACGGCCAGGTTGTTGTAGGGCTCGGGCAGCTCGGGGTACTCTTCCGTCAGCTGGGTGAAGGTGGCGATGGCGTCGTTCTGCTTGCCTGCATCGGCCTGGGCCACGCCGCGCAAAAAGCGCAACTGCGGGTCGCGCGGGGCGGTGGACAGCCGCTGGTCTGCCTTGGCCAGCGCATCGGCGGGTTTGTCTGCTTTGAGCAGCTGGGTGATTTCGGCGTAGTCGTTGGCCTGGGCCAGGCCCGTGCCCGCGAGAGCCGCGAGGGCCAGCGGGCGCAGGAGACGCAGGAGGTTGCGGCGGACTTGCTTCATGGGCGTGCGGTGGTAGGGAGTGCGCCCGGACCCGGGCCGGGCTTATACTGCGGCGGATTGTAGCTGAGGGGGGTTGTCATGACGGTGCGCTGTTACCGCTGGTGATTTCACAGGGCGCCCGGTGCCGGGCGCACCCCCGGCGGGGCTCCGTGTCCTGTGCTACCGGGTGTTCCGCAGCACCCTTCCCACGACCCAAGATTTCCGTATTCCACATTCCATGAGCTTGCGTATCTACAACACGCTGTCGCGTGCATTGGAGGATTTTTCCCCGCTCGAACCCGGCCATGTGCGCATGTATGTGTGCGGCATGACCGTGTACGACCTGTGCCATCTGGGCCATGCGCGCTCGATGATCGCCTTTGACGTGGTGCAGCGCTGGCTGCGTGCCAGCGGCTTGCGCGTGACCTATGTGCGCAACATCACCGACATCGACGACAAGATCATCCAGCGCGCCGTGCAGAACGGCGAGACCATCCGCAGCCTGACCGATCGCATGATCGCCGCGCTGCGCGAGGACGCCGACGCCCTGGGCATACAGCGCCCCGACCATGAACCCCGCGCCACCGACTACGTGCCGCAGATGCTGTCGCTGATCGGCCAGCTCGAAGGCAAGGGCCTGGCCTACCAGGCCGGCAACGGTGACGTGAACTACGCCGTGCGCAAGTTCCCCGGCTACGGCAAGCTCTCGGGAAAGTCGCTCGACGAGTTGCAGGCTGGCGAGCGCGTGGCCGTACAGGAGGGCAAGCAAGACCCGCTCGACTTCGTGCTCTGGAAGAGCGCCAAGCCCACCGAGCCCGCCGAGGTGAAATGGCCCAGCCGCTGGGGCGAGGGCCGCCCGGGCTGGCACATCGAGTGCTCGGCCATGGGCTGCGAGCTGCTGGGGCAAAGCTTCGACATCCACGGCGGCGGCGCCGACCTGCAGTTTCCGCACCACGAGAACGAGATCGCCCAGAGCGAGGGCGCCCACGGGCAGCCGTTGGCACGCTTCTGGATGCACAACGGCTTCATCAACGTGGACAACGAGAAGATGTCCAAGAGCCTGGGCAACTTCTTCACCATCCGCGATGTGCTGAAAGAGTACGACGCCGAAACGGTGCGCTTCTTCGTCGTGCGCAGCCACTACCGCAGCCCGCTGAACTACAGCGACATGCATCTGGATGACGCCCGCGCCGCGCTCAAGCGCCTGTACACCGCGCTTTCGCTCGTTGCGCCCGTCGATGTGACCATCGACTGGAAAGAACCCCACGCCGCGCGATTCAAGGCGGCCATGGACGAGGACTTCGGTACGCCCGAGGCGGTGGCGGTGCTGTTCGACCTGGCGGGCGAAGTCAACCGCAGCCAGTCGGCGCAGGCCGCAGGCTTGCTCAAGGCGCTGGGCGGCTGCCTGGGCCTGTTGCAGGGCGACCCGCAGGCCTTTTTGCAGGCAGGCGCCGGTTTTGACGAGGTCGCCATCCAGGCCCAGATCGCCGCGCGCGCCGCCGCCAAGGCAGCGAAGAACTTCGCCGAGGCCGACCGCATCCGCAAGGAACTGCTGGAGCAGGGCATCGTGCTCAAGGACTCGCCCACGGGCACGACCTGGGAAGCCGCGCAGTGAAGGTCTTTGCAGTAAAAATGGCCTTCGCCGCATATGGAGCAAGCGGTGTCGGCTACTAAAAAGATAGCAATCGAGGCATCGGGCCTGGCCTCGCCTGGGTACTGGGTCGAGGCGCGCAAGCACCTGATGAAGAAAGACCGGGTGATGAAGCGCCTGATCCCGCTTTATGGCGACGCCTCGCTGCAGTCGCGTGGGGATGCCTTTGCCACGCTGGCGCGCAGCATCGTGGGCCAGCAGATCTCGGTCAAGGCTGCGCAGACGGTGTGGGACCGTTTTTCCTCCCTGCCTCCCGCCATGACCCCCGCGGCCGTGCTCAAACTCAAGATCGACGACATGCGCGCCGCCGGCCTGTCGGCCCGCAAGGTCGAGTACCTGGTCGACCTTGCCCTGCATTTCGACGCCGGCAAGCTGCACGTGGACGGCTGGCACGGCATGGAGGACGAAGCCATCATCACCGAGTTGGTGGCCATCCGCGGCATCGGCCGCTGGACGGCCGAGATGTTCCTCATCTTCCACCTGATGCGGCCCAACGTGCTGCCGCTGGACGACGTGGGGCTGATCAACGGTATCAGCCAGAACTATTTTTCCGGCGACCCGGTCAGCCGCAGCGATGCCCGCGAGGTCGCCGAGGCCTGGAAGCCATGGTGCAGCGTCGCCACTTGGTATATTTGGCGCTCGCTGGACCCCCTGCCGGTGACCTACTGAGGTGGACTCCCCCTGAGGCCCTGCGGGCCATCCCCCCGCTCTCGCAGCGCTGTGCGCTGCGGGCTGGGGGACGCTCCCAGCGCGGCGGCGCGGCCCTTGCGCGTGAGCCCTGGCTTGGGCAGCGCCAGTTTCGCGTGTCGCGGGTGGTGCGCAGTGCAATGAATATCTGAAAGACAAGAGGAGAACCATCTTGGCAAAAAAGACCTTTCTGGATTTCGAGACCCCGATTGCCGACCTCGAATCCAAAATCGAAGAACTGCGTTACGTACAGACCGAAAGCGCGGTCGATATATCCGATGAAATCGACCTGCTCAGCAAGAAAAGCCAGCAGCTCACCAAAGACATCTATTCCGATCTGACCCCCTGGCAGATCACCAAGATTGCCCGCCACCCCGAGCGCCCCTACACGCTCGACTATGTGCGCGACCTGTTCACCGACTTCGTCGAGATGCACGGCGACCGCCATTTCTCCGACGACAAATCCATCGTCGGCGGCCTGGCCCGCTTCAACGGCCACGCCTGCATGGTGCTGGGCCACCAAAAAGGGCGTGACACCAAGGAGCGTGCACTGCGCAACTTCGGCATGACGCGCCCCGAGGGCTACCGCAAGGCGCTGCGCCTGATGAAGACGGCCGAGAAATTCCACCTGCCGGTGTTCACCTTCGTCGACACCCCCGGCGCCTTCCCCGGCATCGACGCCGAGGAGCGTGGCCAGTCCGAGGCCATCGGCCGCAATATCTACGAGATGGCGCAGCTCGAAGTGCCCATCGTCACCACCATCATCGGCGAGGGCGGCTCGGGTGGCGCACTGGCGCTGAGTGTGGGCGACCAGTTGCTGATGCTGCAGTATTCCATCTACTCCGTCATCAGCCCCGAAGGCTGCGCCTCCATCCTCTGGAAGACCAGCGACAAGGCCCAGGAGGCCGCCGAGGCCTTGGGCATCACGGCGCACCGCCTCAAGGCGCTGGGTCTGGTGGACAAGATTGTCAGCGAGCCCGTGGGCGGCGCGCACCGCGATCCCAAGCAGATGTCTTCTCTGCTCAAGCGCGCCCTGGGCGACGCCTTCCGCCAGGTCGCCGACCTCAAGGTCAAAGACCTGCTGGAGCGCCGCTACGAGCGCCTGCAGAGCTACGGCCGCTTTACCGACACCAAAGCCGATAGCCGCTGACCCGCACCTGCGCGGTCGGGCCCCCCGCCATGACGCAGACCGTTGACGCGGCCCTCGACGCCTTCACCCCGGCCCTGCCGCTGGCCGTGGGCCTGAGCGGCGGCGCCGACTCCACCGCCCTGCTGCTGGGCTGCGCAGAGCGCTGGCCCGGCCAGGTGCGGGCCATCCATGTGCACCACGGGCTGCAGAGCGCGGCCGATGCCTTCGAGCGCCACTGCGTGGACCTGTGCGCCCGCCTGCAGGTGCCGCTGCAGGTGCAACGCGTGGACGCGCGCCACGCCCCCGGCCAGAGCCCCGAGGATGCCGCCCGCATCGCCCGTTACAAGGCTTTTGAGGCTGCAGCGCAAGCTGGTCCAGCGGAATTGGCTATTCAATCTATAGCGCTGGCGCAGCATGCCGACGACCAGGTGGAAACGCTGCTGCTCGCGCTCTCGCGCGGCGCAGGCGTGGCCGGGCTGGCGGCCATGCCCGCCTTCTGGCGGCGCGGCGGCCTGGACTGGCACCGCCCGCTGCTGACCGTGCCCGGGGCCGAGGTGCGTGCTTGGCTGCGTACACGTGGCCAGGCCTGGGTGGAAGACCCCAGCAACCAAGACGAGCGCTACACGCGCAACCGCATTCGTGCGCGCCTGCTGCCCGCGCTGGAGGCTGCATTTCCGCAGTTCCGCGACACCTTCGCGCGCAGTGCACGCCATGCGGCCCAGGCCAGCGAACTGCTCGACGACCTGGCCCGGCAGGACCTGGCCGAGGTCGGTGACCCGCCCCGTATCGCGGCACTGCAGCCGCTCAGCCCGGCGCGCCAGGGCAACGTGCTGCGCCTCTGGCTGCGCCAGGCGCACCAGACCACACCGTCGAGTGCGCAGCTCGATGCGCTGCGCGTGCAGATCACCGCCTGTACCACGCGCTGCCACCGAATCCACATCAAGGTGGGGCGCGGCTTTGTCGCGCGCGAGGGGGCGGTGCTGCGTTGGTACAATCCCTAGGTTTTGGCCCCAATTCGCACGAGAGCCGGCGGCGCCCCAAAACAGTGTCCACCCCGCGCCGCGGACCACGGCTTCGTCACCAAGCTATCCCATGCCATTGATCGTTCACAAATACGGCGGCACCTCGATGGGTTCGCCCGAGCGCATCCGCAACGTCGCCAAGCGCGTGGCCAAGTGGGCGCGTGCCGGCCACCAGATGGTCGTGGTGCCCAGCGCCATGAGCGGCGAGACCAACCGCCTGCTGGCCCTGGCCAAGGAACTGGCCCCATCGCGCACATCGCCCGCTTACAACCGCGAACTCGACATGCTGGCCGCCACGGGCGAGCAGGCGTCTTCGGCGCTGCTGGCCATCGCCCTGCAGGCCGAGGGCATGGAGTCCGTCAGCTATGCAGGCTGGCAGGTGCCCATCCGCACCGACAGCAGCTACACCAAGGCACGCATCGAATCGATTGACGATCAGCGCGTGCGCGCTGATCTGAACGCCGGCAAGGTGGTCATCGTCACCGGTTTCCAGGGCATCGACGAGCAGGGTCACATCACCACGCTGGGCCGGGGCGGCTCTGACACCTCGGCTGTGGCTGTGGCAGCCGCGATGAAGGCCGACGAGTGCCTGATCTACACCGACGTCGACGGCGTCTACACCACCGACCCCCGCGTGGCGCCCGCTGCCCGCCGCCTGACCACGGTCAGCTTTGAGGAAATGCTGGAAATGGCCAGCCTCGGCAGCAAGGTGCTGCAGATCCGTTCGGTTGAATTTGCCGGCAAATACAAGGTGCCCATGCGCGTGCTCTCGAGCTTCACGCCCTGGGACATCGACATCCACGAAGAAGCCAAGTCCGGCACGCTGATCACTTTTGAGGAAGACGAAAAAATGGAACAAGCCGTCGTATCCGGCATCGCATTCAACCGCGATGAAGCCAAGATTTCCGTGCTCGGCGTGCCCGACACCCCCGGCATCGCCTACCGCATCCTCGGCCCCGTGGCCGATGCCAACATCGAAGTCGACGTCATCATCCAGAACCTGAGCAAGGACGGCAAGACCGACTTCAGCTTCACCGTGCACCGCAACGATCATGCGCGCACCATTGAATTGCTCAAGGACAAGGTTCTGCCTGCCCTGGGTGCCCAGGAAGTGGTGGGTGACGCCAAAATCTGCAAGGTCAGCATCGTCGGCATCGGCATGCGCAGCCATGTGGGCGTGGCCAGCACCATGTTCCGCACGCTCAGCGAAGAGGGCATCAACATCCAGATGATCTCCACCTCCGAGATCAAGACCTCCGTCGTCATCGACGAAAAGTACCTCGAACTGGCAGTGCGCGCATTGCACACCGCCTTCGATCTGGACAAGCCCGCAGAGTGAAACGGCCCTCAATCTGAGGCATAATAGCGGGATTGGAAACGTGACCGAGTGGCCGAAGGTGCTCCCCTGCTAAGGGAGTATGGGGTGTAGAGCCTCATCGAGGGTTCGAATCCCTCCGTTTCCGCCAGACAAGCAAAAAGCGCCCCATGGGCGCTTTTTTGTTTTCCGGCGCTAGCATGGTGCCTCTGAACTCGGAGGGGACCCATGGACACCGTGCACTGGAGTGAAGGCGACGCCGTCTGCACCATCACCATCGACCGGCCCGCGTGCCGCAACGCAGTGGACCGGCCCACGGCCGAGGTGCTGCGTGACCTTTACCTGCGCTTTGAACGCAGCGAGCACCTGAAGGTGGCAGTGCTCACGGGCGCGCGCGGACATTTCTGCGCCGGCGCCGATCTGGGTGCCATCGCTGATCCTGTGCGCTGCAATGAACTCGATCCACAGGGCCTGGGCAGCGGGCCGATGGGGCCCACGCGCCTGGTGCTGTCCAAGCCGCTGATCGCGGCCATCGAGGGCTATGCCGTGGCTGGCGGGCTGGAGCTGGCATTGCAGGCCGACCTGCGCGTGGCGGCCGAGGACGCCGTGCTGGGTGTTTTCTGCCGCCGCTGGGGCGTGCCGCTGATCGATGGCGGCACGGTCCGCCTGCCGCGCATCGTGGGTATGGGCCGGGCGCTGGATCTGATCCTCACGGGCCGCGAGGTGGCTGCTGCCGAGGCACTGGCCATGGGGCTGGTCAACCGCGTGGTGGCGCCGGGAGCGGCCCTGGCGGCCGCCCAGCAACTGGCACGCCAGATCGCGGCGTTTCCCCAGGCCTGCATGCTTGCAGACCGGGCGAGTGCCTACGCGCAATGGGATCTGCCGTTGGCGCAGGCCCTGTGCAGGGAAGGGGCACAGGGTGTCCCCATCGTGGCGCGGGAGGGGCGCAATGGTGCTGCGCGGTTTGCCGGTGGCGCTGGACGCCATGGTCGTCCGGACCCGGGGGAGTGACGTTCTGGCGGCGGGACGAGAGACTCACAAGGCGTAAATGAATCTGGCGTGGCCGAGCGGGCCGCCACAATGCCGCCGATCGAGACGCAAAGCGCAGCCCTGGCCCGGGCTACGGCGGACATTTACTACGGCAAGCTGGGCGGTTGGGGTAGTCAAGAGGGGGCGAGGGATCTGTTCACAGGCCTTCAATCGTCGATGGAGACGCTCCAGCGGCTGCCCCAGTCGCGTGCGCGGTCGATGTCGCGGCGGTCGCGCTTGGTGGGGCGGCCTTCCTGCAAGGCGGCGGCAGGCTCGGGCGCCAGGCGGCGCAACTCCTGGGCCTTCTCGCGCGCGGCGATGCTCTCGGCGGTTTCCTCGTAGAGCTGCTGGGCCACGGGGGCCGGGCCGCGCATGTTGCTCAGTGCCCGAACCACCACGGTGCGCGGCACCTGGCCTTGGCGCAAAGCCACGGTGTCGCCGGGGCGCACTTCGCGTGAAGCCTTGATGGCCTGGCCGTTGATGGTGACGCGGCCCTTGCCGATTTCCTCGGCTGCCAGGCTGCGTGTCTTGTAGAAGCGGGCGCACCACAGCCACTTGTCGATGCGCATGGACTCCAGGGTATTCATGGGGGCATTGTGCCGTGCGGCGCCGGGGCCTGCGCGCTACCATCACGGCCCATGCACGAGCCCACCGATCCGATCCCTGCGTTGCCGCTGGATGCCCAGGGCATCCTGGAACTGGCGGCGCGTTCGATGTTTCAGCTTTTCTCCAGCGTCAGCCAGGGTATGTTTCTGGTGGACCTGCGCGGGCGCATTGTCTGGGTGAACGAGGGCTACCAGCGGTTTTTGCCCGACCTGGGCCTGAGCTCTGTGGACCAGTTCGTCGGCCATACGGTGGAGGAGGTCATTCCGAACACCGGTATGCGCCGCGTGCTGGAGACCGGCCAGCCCGTGCTCATTGATCTGCTCACCAACAAGGCCGGTACCTTCGTGGTCAGCCGCATCCCGCTGCGCGATGACGCGGGCAAGGTCATCGGAGCCATCGGCATCGTGTTGTTCGACCACCCCGAGACCACGCTGCAGCCGCTCATCAGCAAGTTCGCGCTGCTGCAGCGCGACCTGGATGATGCTCGCCGCGAGCTGGCGGCGCAGCGCAGCCAGCAGCTGCGTGGCGCGGGTACGGGGGACCGGCGCACCAAGTACACCTTTGCCAGCTTCGTCGGCTCCAGCCCGGCCGCCACAGAGGTCAAGCGCCAGGCGCGGCGCGCGGCGCAGTCGGCCAGCCCGGTGCTGCTGCTGGGTGAGACGGGTACCGGCAAGGAGCTGCTGGCCCATGCCATCCATGCGGCGTCGAACCGCGCCAGCGGCCCCTTCGTGGGCGTGAACATCGCCGCCGTGCCCGACACGCTGCTGGAGGCCGAGTTCTTCGGCGTCGCCCCCGGGGCCTACACCGGCGCCGACCGCAAGGGGCGCGACGGCAAGTTCAAGCTCGCCGACGGCGGCACGCTTTTCCTGGACGAAATCGGTGACATGCCCGCCAGCCTGCAGGCCAAGCTGCTGCGCGCGCTGCAGGAGGGCGAGATCGAGCCGCTGGGCAGCAACCAGCTCGTTCCCTTCGATGTGCGCGTGGTCGCCGCCACCTCGCGCGACCTGTCCGCGCTGGTGCGTGAGGGGCGCTTTCGCGAAGACCTGTTCTACCGCCTGCATGTGCTGCCGGTGCGCGTGCCGCCGCTGCGCGAGCGCCCGGGCGACATCCCCGCGCTGGTCGAAGTGCTGGGCGAAGACCTGGCCCTGCGCAACGGCACGGCACCGCCCGAGCTGCTGCCCGACGCGCTGGCGCTGCTGGCCGGCCAGCCCTGGCGCGGCAACATCCGCGAGCTGCGAAACGTGCTGGAGCAGGCCGCCATGCGCAGTGATTCGCAGTCCATCGACGCCGAGCAGTTGCGCATGATCCTGCGCGAGGCCGGTGTGGAGCCGGCCGCGCCAGTGCCCGAGGTGGCCGCCACGGGCGGCGCAGCCTCCGGCCAGGATGGCCTGCTGCGGCCCCTGGCCGTGCAGGTGGCCGAACTGGAGCGGCGCGCCATCGCCGCCGCCATGGCGGCCCACGGGGGCAACAAGCTCGCCACCGCGCGGCAGCTTGGCATCTCGCGCGCAACGCTTTACGGCAGGCTGGAAAACCCTGATTAAAAACCAGGCAACTGTTCGCAGATCAGTCACGCAAGCTGACTGAAATCCAGACAAAAGAGCCCCATGCGGCTCCTCCGAAGCTCTGCGCCCGCAGGGGAGTGGTGTTGGCACGCTAACTGCAACATCTGCTCACAACTTCCGGAGACAACGCATGCAAAGACGCACCCTGGCCGGGCTGGCCGCACTGGCCGCCGCCTTCTCGTTTTCCGCCTTCGGACAACCAGGCGAGATCCGCATCGCCCATGTCTACAGCAAGACCGGGCCGCTGGAGGCCTACGGCAAGCAGACGCAGACCGGCCTGATGATGGGCCTGGAATACGCCACCGGCGGCACCATGGTGGTGGGCGGCAAGAAGCTGGTCGTGATCGAGAAGGACGACCAGGGCAAGCCCGACCTGGGCAAGAACCTGCTGGCGTCGGCCTACTCGGACGACAAGGCCGACATTGCCGTCGGCCCCACCAGCTCGGGCGTGGCACTGGCACTGCTGCCGGTGGCCGAGGAGTACAAGAAAATCCTGCTGGTCGAGCCCGCCGTGGCCGATTCCATCACGGGCGAGAAATGGAACAAGTACATCTTCCGCACGGGCCGCAACAGCAGCCAGGACGCCATCTCCAACGCCGTGGCCGTGGACCGCGAGGGCGTGACCATCGCCACGCTGGCGCAGGACAATGCCTTCGGCCGCGACGGCGTGAAGGCCTTCAAGGATGCCGTCAGGAAGGCGCGGCTGGTGCACGAGGAATACCTGCCTGCGGCCACGACCGACTTCACTGCGGCGGCCCAGCGCCTGATCGAGCGGCTGAAGGACCAGCCGGGCCGCAAGGTCCTCTGGATCGTCTGGGCGGGCGCGGGCAACCCGTTCAAGATCGCCGACCTGGACCTCAAGCGCCACGGCATCGAGATCGCCACGGGCGGCAACATCCTGCCCGCCATGGTGGCCTACAACCAGTTCCCGGGCATGGAGGGCGCCACCTACTACTACTTCGGCTTTTCCAGGAACCAGGCCAACCTGTGGCTGGTGACCCACCATTACCTCAAGCACAAGTCACCGCCGGATTTCTTCACGGCGGGCGGATTCAGCTCGGCCATGGCGCTGGTCACGGCGCTCAAGGCCACGAACGGCGACACCAACACCCCCAGGCTCATCAAGACCATGGAAGGCATGAGCTTCGACACCCCCAAGGGCAGCATGACCTTCCGGCGCGAAGACCACCAGGCGCTGCAGAGCATGTACCACTTCCGTGTCGCGCCGGGCGCCCGGCCAGGCACCATGGCCGACCTGTACCTGGTGCGCGAAATCAAGCCGCACGAGATGGATTTGCCCATTCGCAATCGCAGGTAACCAGACCGTGTTTACCCTGATAAAAACACAGACAATTGCCTGAAAATCAAACAATTATTGTGTTCAATAATTGGTCATTCTGGTAAAAGAAAATAAAAATCTTTTATAAATCAATGGGTTGCAGATTGGCACGAACTGTGCACTATGCAGGCATCACAACAGGAGGCATTTCCATGCAACGACGCACCTTGATCGCCCTGGCCGCCCTGGCCACCACCCTGGCTGCACCGGCCTTTGGCCAGACAGGAGAAATCCGCATTGCCCACGTCTACAGCAAGACCGGGCCGCTGGAGGCCTACGGCAAGCAGACGCAGACCGGCCTGATGATGGGTCTGGACTACGCCACCGGCGGCACCATGATGGTGGGCGGCAAGAAGCTGGTCGTGATCGAGAAGGACGACCAGGGCAAGCCCGACCTGGGCAAGAGCCTGCTGGCGGCGGCCTACTCGGACGACAAGGCCGACATTGCCGTCGGCCCCACCAGCTCGGGCGTGGCGCTGGCACTGCTGCCGGTGGCCGAGGAGTACAAGAAGATCCTGCTGGTCGAGCCCGCCGTGGCCGATGCCATCACCGGCGA
>JANJVG010000070.1 GCA_024710165.1 Burkholderiaceae bacterium | reverse complement strand
TGTGGGTGCGTATGCGCTTGCCCCAGAACACCTGGTTCTTCTGGTTGAGCAGGATGATGCCGACGTTCGGCCGAAAGCCGTCCCGGTCAAGCATAATCGAACCCCAAATTTTTAAACTGTGTCCATTATGCACCGCACCTCGCGTGCGGCAAGGGGACCAGCACCAACACCCCGAAATCGCCCGATGAAAGCCACTCAGTTCTTTATCTCCACCCTCAAGGAAGCACCGGCCGATGCCGAGGTGGTCAGCCACCAGCTGATGACGCGCGCGGGGCTCATCAAGAAGCTTGGCGCCGGGGTTTACAGCTACATGCCCATGGGCCTGCGCGTGATCCAGAAGGTGGAGGCCATCGTGCGCGAGGAGATGAACCGCGCAGGCGCCGTGGAGCTGACCATGCCCGTGGTGCAACCGGCCGAGCTGTGGCAGGAAACGGGGCGTTTTGGCAGCATGGGCCCCGAGCTGCTGCGCATCCAGGATCGCCATGGGCGCGACTACGTCGTGCAGCCCACCAGTGAAGAAGTGGTCACTGACATCGCTCGCCAGGAACTGCGCAGCTACAAGCAGCTGCCAAAGAATTTCTACCAGATCCAGACCAAGTTCCGTGACGAGCGCCGTCCGCGTTTCGGCCTGATGCGCGGGCGCGAGTTCACCATGAAGGATGCCTACAGCTTCGACCGTGACCAAGCGTCGGCCAAGGCCAGCTACCAGATCATGGCGGGTGCCTACCGCAAGATTTTTGACCGCTTCGGCCTCACCTACCGCGCCGTGGCCGCCGACAGCGGCGCCATTGGTGGTGACCTGAGCGAGGAATTCCAGGTGATCGCCGCCACCGGCGAGGACGCCATCGTCTACTGCCCGAACAGCGACTACGCCGCCAACATGGAAAAAGCCGAGGCCCTGGCGCCGACCGGCCCGCGTCCCGCACCGGCCAAGGCGATGGAAAAGACGCCCACGCCGGGCAAGGCCACCTGCGCCGACGTGGCCGAACTGCTGGGCGCACCGCTGCAGACCACGGTGAAGTCGCTGGTGCTGGCCACCGACGAGACCAACGAGGCGGGCGAGATCCTCAAGAGTACGGTCTGGCTGCTGCTGCTGCGCGGTGACCACGACATGAACGAGATCAAGGTCTCCAAGGTGCCGGGGCTGGATGCGGGCTTCCGTTTTGCCACCGTGGCCGAGATCGAAGCGCACTTTGGCTGCACGCCGGGCTACCTGGGACCGATCGGGCTGCGCCAGCCGGTACGCATCGTCGCCGACCGCGAGGTGGCCGTGATGGCCGACTGGATCTGCGGCGCCAATGCCGTCGATTTCCACATGACCGGCGTGAACTGGGGCCGCGACCTGCCCGAGCCCGCCCTGGTGGCCGACCTGCGCAATGTGGTCGCTGGCGACCGCTCGCCCGACGGCCAGGGGGAACTTGCCATCGAGCGCGGCATCGAAGTGGGCCATGTGTTCTACCTCGGCACCAAGTACAGCAAGGCCATGAACGCCACCTTCCTGGGCGAAGACGGCAAGCCCGCCTACTTCGAGATGGGTTGCTACGGCATTGGCATCACCCGCCTGCCGGCAGCGGCCATTGAGCAGAACCACGACGAGCGCGGCATCATCTGGCCCGACGCCATCGCGCCCTTCACGGTGGTACTGTGCCCCATTACCCCCGAGCGCTTCCCCGAGGTCAAGGCCCAGGCCGAGCAGCTGTATGCGCAGCTGCAGGCTGCTGGCGTGGACGTGATCCTGGACGACCGGGGCGAGCGCCCCGGCGCCATGTTCGCCGACTGGGAACTGATCGGTGTGCCGCACCGCGTCACCATTGGCGACCGTGCCCTCAAGGAAGGCCAGGTCGAATACCAGCACCGCCGCGACAGCGCAGCCACCAAGGTGGCCACTGCCGATATCCTGGCCCATGTCCTGGGCCGTCTGGCCCGATGATCCCAGGCATCTCGCGGCGCCACTGCCTTGTCTCGCTGGCCGCCGGGCCCGCCGCATGGCTGGCTGTGCCCGGGGCGGCCCATGCGGGTGGGCAGCTCGAAGAGCCGCTGATGGATTCGGTGCGTACGGCCCTGAGTTCCGCCATCGCCAACCAGGCACCACCCGAGCCTGAATTTGTCACTACCGAGGCACGGTTGCACTACCTGCGCTGGCTGGGCACCATGAGCGACCGCCTGCGCCGCCGCAAGCCCGACTGGGAGGTGCGGCGCGACTTTCTGCAAACCGTCTGGTATGAAAGCAAGCGTGCCGGGCTCGATGTGTCGCTGGTGCTTGGTCTGATCCAGGTCGAAAGTGCCTTTCGCAAGTTCGCCGTCTCCAGCGTGGGCGCGCGCGGCTACATGCAGGTCATGCCGTTCTGGACGCGGGTGATCGGCGACGGCGACCCGGGCAAGTTGTTCCACATGCAGACCAACCTGCGCTTTGGCTGCGTGATCCTGCGCCACTACATGGATCGCGAGCGCGGCGATCTTTTCATGACCCTGGGCCGCTACAACGGTAGCCGGGGGCGGGCGCCGTACCCGAACGCGGTGTTTGCGGCGCAGCGTCACTGGGCGTTCAGCGGGTGAAAATGCTCATGATTTAATAGCTGCTAGGGAAATCCTGCAAAACCCCCCGCAGTGTTTGGTACATGTCAGCATGCAATGGCATCCTCACAGGCCATGAAGCAAAGCAGCCTTGACCTGAACCTGAGCACCAAGAAGACCCGCAAACAGGAACTGCTGGCCCAGA
>JANJVG010000217.1 GCA_024710165.1 Burkholderiaceae bacterium | reverse complement strand
TTCCTGGTGCGCGAGCACCTGACCATGAGCAACGTGGCGCAGAAGCAGGACCTTTCCGACCCCGACGTCATCACTGCCTTTGCCCAGCGCGTGGGCAACGAGCGCTACCTCACCGCGCTGTACCTGCTCACCGTGGCCGATATCCGGGGCACCAGCCCCAAGGTGTGGAATGCGTGGAAGGGCAAGCTGCTCGAAGACCTGTACCGCGCCACGCTGCGCGTGCTGGGCGGGCGCGCCCCCGACGCAGAGGCCATGATTGAGGCGCGCAAGCGCGAAGCCCTGGTGCTGCTGGCCCTGAGCGCCCTGCCCTTCGAGGCGCACAAGAAGCTGTGGGACACGCTGGACGTGAGCTACTTCATGCGCCACGAGGCCGCCGACATCGCCTGGCACACGCGCCACCTCTCGCGCCACGTGGGCACGCCGCAGCCCGTGGTGCGCGCACGCCAATCGCTCGCGGGCGAAGGCCTGCAGGTGCTGGTGTACGCCGCCGACCAGAGCGACCTGTTCGCGCGCATCTGCGGCTATTTCGACCGCGCGGGATTCTCCATCCTCGACGCCCGCGTGCACACCGCCAACAACGGCTACGCGCTCGACACCTTCCAGGTCGTCAGCGATGCGCTGCAGGGGCACTACCGCGAACTCACGCACATGGTCGAGAACGACCTGATGCAGGCCATCGTGCAGGGCGGCCCCCTGCCCGAACCCGGCCGCCGCCGCGTCTCGCGCCGCGTCAAAAGCTTTCCCATCACGCCCCGCGTCACACTGCGGCCCGACGAAAAGGCGCAGCGCTGGCTGCTCGGCATCTCCGCCAGCGACCGCGCCGGCCTGCTCTACCTCGTGGCCCGCGTGCTGGCCCGCCACGGGCTCAGCGTGCAACTGGCCAAGGTCAGCACGCTGGGCGAGCGGGTGGAAGACACCTTCCTCGTGCAAGGCCCGGAACTGCAGAACAACCTGCGGCAGATCGAGATCGAGACAGAGTTGCTGCACGCGCTTTCGGCATGAACACAAGCCACCCAAGGACCCGGCGGTTACACCCGCAGAACAGCAAGCTGCGGACGAACGGCCTCAGCCCTTGCCCGGCAGTACGTCGGATAGCTGCGAGTGCGGGCCGGTCAGCGACTCCAGCCAGTTGCGTACCCGGACGGCATCTCCGATCCGGCTGAGTTTTCCGGTCGAGTCGAGAAACACCATGATGAGCTTGCGGCCCGAAATCTGGGTCTGCATGACGAGACAGCGACCGGCCTCAGAGATATACCCGGTCTTTTGCAGCCCGATATCCCAGGACGGGTTTTTGACCAGGAGATTGGTATTGTTGTACTGCAGCGTGCGGTTTCCCACGGCCACCTCGTAGCCAGGCGAGGTGGAAAACTCGCGCAGAACCGGATCGCTATGGGACACGTTGACGAGAACTGCCAGGTCGCGGGCGCTGGATTGGTTTTTGCTGGAGAGTCCGGTGGGCTCGACGTACCGCGTGTCGGTCATGCCAAGGAGGCGCGCCTTGATGTTCATCTGTTGGACAAACACTGGAAGACCTCCTGGGTAGGTCCTCCCGAGCGCATTGGCGGCACGGTTTTCGCTGGACATCAGTGCCAGATGGAGCATCTCACGGCGGCTCAGGGTTGTGCCCACCTTCAGACGGGATCGGCTACCTTTCTCGGTGTCGATGTCCTCGTCGGTGATGGTGATGGGTTCATCCATGGACAAACCCGACTGGCTGATGATCAGCCCCGTCATGAGTTTGGTCAGGGATGCAATCGGCAACACTGCATGGTCGTTCTTGCTCAGGAGCACCTCGTGCGTATCCTGGTCCATGACCAGCGCCACGCTGGACTGCAAATCCAGCGGATCGCTCAGATGGTGCAGGCCTGCCAGCTTGGCAAACGAATGGCGCGGCGCGGCCATGCGAACGGGCGCACGTGCGGACGCCGCCGCCACGCGTGATGGCCTGGAGCGCGACACTACCTTGCGGTGGACGGCGGCTGCTTTGGCAGCAGGGCGTTTTGCCGCCGCGTGCTGCTTCTTGTCCGGACCGGGCTTGCGCTGCGCCGCATGGGCTCCTGGCACCGCAAGCGCCACGCCCAGCACCACCAGGGCGCAGAGTTGAAGCATGGATCGCACTGCAGTCATGGAACGATGTGAAATCAAGATCATCTCCAAACGGCAACAATTGTGTCGCAGTGTAGTTCCATAAAAAAAAACGCGCAAGATCAAGACCTTGCGCGGCAAATTGAACAATATGGGCGAGATTGTAAACGCCCGCCCGGCCCGTCGCTGTCAACCTTGTGCAGCCACGCGATCCACCTTGTTCTGCAGCTTGTTGAGGGCGTGCAGATACGCCTTGGCCGACGCCACCACGATGTCGGGATCGGCGCCCACGCCGTTGACGACACGTCCGCTGTTCTGCAGTCGAACCGTGACCTCGCCCTGGCTTTCGGTGGAGCCACTGATAGCGTTCACCGAATACAGCACCATCTCGGCGCCGCTCTTGACGTGCGATTCAATGGCTTTGAGCGATGCATCGACCGGACCATTGCCATCGGACTGCGCCTGCACTTCCTTGCCATCGACCGTGAAGACGATGGCCGCGTGCGGACGCTCTCCTGTTTCACTGTGCTGGCTCAAGGAAACAAAACCATACTGCTCGCTTTCACCGTTTTGGCTGTCTTCGCTTACCAGAGCGAGGATGTCTTCGTCGAAAATTTCGCTCTTGCGGTCGGCGAGCTCCTTGAAGCGCGCAAACGCCGCATTGATTTCAGTCTCGCTGTCGAGCTGCACGCCCAGTTCCTGCAGGCGCTGCTTGAAGGCATTGCGGCCGCTGAGCTTGCCCAGCACGATCTTGTTGGCGCTCCAGCCCACATCCTCGGCGCGCATGATCTCGTAGGTGTCGCGTGCCTTGAGCACGCCGTCCTGGTGGATGCCGCTGGCGTGGGCGAAGGCGTTGGCGCCCACCACCGCCTTGTTGGGCTGCACCACAAAGCCCGTGGTCTGGCTCACCATGCGGCTGGCGGCGACGATGTGCTGGGTGTCGATGCCGACCTCCAGATTGAAATAGTCCTTGCGGGTCTTGACCGCCATGACCACTTCTTCGAGCGAGCAATTGCCTGCACGCTCGCCCAGACCATTGATCGTGCATTCCACCTGGCGCGCGCCACCAATCTTCACACCGGCGAGCGAATTGGCCACCGCCATGCCAAGGTCGTTGTGGCAGTGCACGGACCAGATGGCCTTGTCGCTGTTGGGAATGCGCTCGCGCAGCGTCTTGATGAAGTTGCCGTACAGCTCGGGCACGGCGTAGCCCACGGTGTCGGGCACGTTGATGGTGGTGGCGCCCTCATTGATCACGGCCTCGATAACGCGGCAGAGAAAATCCACCTCACTGCGATAGCCGTCCTCGGGGCTGAACTCGATGTCACCCACCAGGTTGCGTGCGAAGCGCACCGACTGCTTGGCCTGCTCCAACACCTGCTCGGGTGTCATGCGCAGCTTCTTTTCCATGTGCAGGGGGCTGGTCGCAATGAAGGTGTGAATGCGCGCACGGTTGGCACCCTTGAGGGCTTCGGCAGCACGTGCGATGTCGCGGTCATTGGCGCGCGAGAGCGAGCAGATGGTGGAATCCTTGATCGTGTTGGCAATCAGCTGCACCGCCTCGAAGTCTCCGTTCGAACTGGCCGCAAAGCCCGCCTCAATGACGTCCACCTTCAGGCGTTCCAGCTGGCGGGCAATACGCAGCTTTTCGTCGCGCGTCATCGAGGCACCGGGCGACTGCTCGCCATCGCGCAAGGTGGTGTCAAAAATGATCAATTGGTCAGCCATGTGGTTTCTCCTGGTTCCTGGTGGTGGGGGTGGCCCGCAACGACAATTTTTGGTGCCCAAAAAAAAGGCCCGTTGCGGTTGCATACGGGCCTGTGTGGAAAAAGTGAGCGCGCGCGCTTTACTGTCTCCGCCCGTGGGAGGCTAGCAGTAGTGCGAAGGCAAACGATTTCATGGGTTGCAATGTAGCACAAATCCAGGGTTCGACCCGAAGGCACCTCACTTGTGCAGGCCGCGCTCGTCAGGCTCGTCGGTGGACATGCTGATCACGCTGGTGTGCATACCCCGCGACTTGCGCCAGGCATAAATGACATAACCGCTGAGGCCGTACATCACAAACACGCCGAACAACACGATGGGCGGGTGGATGTTGATGATGGCGATGCCCAGTGCGATCAGCACGATGACCACGAACGGCACGCTCTTTTTCATCTGCACGTCCTTGAAGCTGTAAAACGGCACATTGGTCACCATGGTCAGCCCTGCATACAAGGTAAATCCAAACATGGTCCAGGTGATCTGGCGCCAGGTCAGCCAGTCATCCACGCCGCGCTGTACGCCCAGCTCCGTCAGGAGCCAGATATAGCCCGCCACCAGCGCCGCTGCTGCCGGGGAAGGCAACCCCTGGAAATAGCGTTTGTCGACCACCGCCGTGTTGACGTTGAAGCGCGCCAACCGCAGCGCTGCGCAGGCACAGTAGACAAAAGCGGCAATCCAGCCCCAGCGGCCCAGCCCCTGCAAGGCATAGACATAGGCAATGAGCGCTGGTGCAGCGCCAAACGACACCATGTCCGAGAGCGAATCCATCTGCTCACCGAAGGCGCTCTGCGTATTGGTCATGCGGGCGACGCGGCCGTCCAGGCTGTCGAGCACCATGGCACAGAACACGCCAATGGCCGCCATGTCGAAACGCCCGTTCATGGCCATGACGATGGCATAGAAACCGCCGAACAAAGCCGCGAGCGTAAACAGGTTGGGCAGGATGTAGATGCCCTTGCGGCGCTTGCGCACCACCACGCCGTCATCCGCAGCCGATTCTTCGCCGTCATGCATCAATTGGGTCTCCAGCGCATGTCCAGCATGCGCAACTAGCTATAAACATAATAGCAAAACTGGTTTTACCAGGCGCCTGCAGTGTAGCCTCGCCAGCCATTGCGCGGCACTGCGCTCCACAAAAAGCAAAAGCCACCGAAGTGGCCTTTGCAGTGGCTGGCCCGCAAGGGCTCATCAGTTGCGCGTCTGGTCCACCAGCTTGTTCTTGGCGATCCAGGGCATCATGGCGCGCAGTTGGGCACCGACCACTTCGATGCTGTGGTCGGCCGTGTTGCGGCGGCGGGCCGTCATGCTCGGGTAGTTCAGGCGACCTTCCTGGATGAACATCTTGGCGTAGTCGCCGTTCTGGATGCGCTTGAGGGCGTTGCGCATGGCGGCGCGCGACTGCTCGTTGATGACCTCGGGGCCG
>JANJVG010000150.1 GCA_024710165.1 Burkholderiaceae bacterium | reverse complement strand
GGCCGGCATCTGCTGGATCTCGCCCTCAATGCGCGACTGCGGCTCGAACTCCACCACCACGCGGGCATCGGGGCGGCGCAGGATGTCGGCATGCAGCTCGGTCTTGCCCGGGCAGTCGCCGCCCACGGCGTTGAGGTGCATGCCCGCCTCGATCATCTCCGGCAGCAATATGGTGGCGTTGCGCTTGTCGGCCGTGGCCGTGGTCACGATGTCGCAGCCGCGCACCGCCTCGGCTGCGCTGGCGCAGCGCTCAATGTGCAGATCCGGCAGCGCCAGGCGCGCCAGGTTGCGCTCCAGCTTGAGGCTGGCGCCGGGGTCGGTGTCGAACAGACGCAACTCGCGGATGCCCAGCAGGTGGTGGAACGCCAGCGCCTGGAACTCGCTCTGCGCGCCGTTGCCGATCAGCGCCATGCGGCGGCTCTCGGGCCGGGCCAGGTGGCGCGCGGCCAGCACCGACATGGCGGCCGTGCGCAGCGCGGTGGTGAGCGTCAGCTCGGACACCAGCAGTGGGTAACCCGTGTCCACGTCGGCCAGCACACCAAAGGCGGTGACCGTGAGCAGCCCCTCGGCCGTGTTCTTGGGGTGGCCGTTGACATACTTGAAGCAGTACAGCTGCCCGTCGCTGGTGGGCATGAGTTCGATCACGCCGACGGGCGAGTGAATGGCGTGCCGCGCCGACTTGTCGAACTGCTCCCAGCGCCGGTAGTCGCTGTCCATGGCGTCCACCAGTTGCTGCAGGAAGCGGGCCAGCCCCACCTGCCGCACCAGTTCGCGCACGCTGTTCACGCCCAGGTAATTCACCATGACCATCTCCTTTGTCTGTTCTGGGAAGAATTCTCCGCAGGGGCGCAGCCAAAGAAAAGTGAGAAGCCTGCGCAATTTATGCAGCTTGTAGAGCAGATCGCTATCAATAAATGGCAATCTGTTCAATTCGATACCCCGGGCAGGCGCGGCGATACACTGCCGGACATGCAAGTCGCCCTGGCCCAGATCCCCGCACAGCTGCAACGTGGCCTTGCGCCGCTCTATGTGCTGTATGGCGACGAGCCCCTGCTGCAACAGGAGGCGGCCGACGCCATTCGGGCTGCGGCGCGCGCCCAGGGCTACACCGAGCGCAGCAGCTTCACCGTGGCGGGGGCGCATTTCGACTGGAGCGCAGTGCTGGCGGCGGGTGGCAGTTTGAGCCTGTTTGCCGACCGGCAGATCATCGAGATCCGCATCCCCTCGGGCAAGCCCGGCAAGGACGGCAGCGTGGCGCTGCAGCAGGTGGCAGACGGCGCGCGCGGCAACGACAGCACGCTCACGCTGGTGCAGCTGCCGCGCCTGGACAAGGCCACCAAGACCGGCGGCTGGTTCACAGCGCTCGACGGCGCGGGCGTGTCCGTGCAGATCGACCCCATCGAGCGCGCCCAGCTCCCGCAGTGGATCGCCCAGCGCCTGGCCGCGCAGGGCCAGCGCGTGGCGGCGGGCGAGGAGGGGCAACGCACTCTGCAGTTTTTTGCCGACCGGGTGGAGGGCAACCTGCTGGCGGCGCACCAGGAAATCCAGAAACTGGGCCTGCTGCACCCGCCGGGGGAGCTGTCGTGGGCGCAGGTGGAGGCCGCCGTGCTCAACGTGGCGCGCTACGACGTGTTCAAGCTCTCCGAAGCCGTGCTCGGCGGCCAGGTGCTGCGCGTGCAGCGCATGCTCGACGGCCTGGAGGCCGAGGGCGAGGCTGCGGTGCTGGTGCACTGGGCGCTGGCCGAGGACATCCGCGCCCTCAAGCGCGTGAAGGACGCCATGAACGCCGGCAAGCCTCTGCCCATGGCGCTGCGCGAGAACCGCGTCTGGGGTGTGAAGGAGCGGCTGTACGAACGCATCCTGCCGCGCGCCAACGACGCGCAGCTCGCGCGCCTGCTGCAGGCGGCGCACCAGGTGGACGGCATCGTCAAGGGCCTCAAGCTCCCCGACTGGCCGGCCCAGCCCTGGCAGGCGCTGCAGCGGCTGGCCCTGATGCTGTGCCGGCTGGGCATGGCCCAGCGCGGGACCGACCTGCGAGGCTGATGTGCCGCCTCTTGGCACCTGGTGGCACAGCGCCAGAGTGCCCCGGGAGCCGCGACAAAACGCGCTGCAGACCCTCGTGTGCCATGCACGCCACGGATTCAGAGTGCATGATTTACGTCAACCTTTTGCCTGGGCCCGAGGTTCAGAATGAAATGGAAACGCAGGTTTTTTGACAGTGATGCAACAGGAGATCAGTTGATGAAAACGTTCACTATGCAGCGGGCAACCGCTCTTTTCGCGGGTGGGTTGCTGGTCTTTTCGATGTCGGCACTGGCGTCGCCCAAGGGCGCAAAAGCCATTTTTGACAGCGGCAGCGGCGGCACCATCGGCATGTCGGCAGAAGCCCCCCGCGCACCGGCAGCGAAGGTGGAAACCACGGCGCGCGCGCCCGAGCGGTATGTCGGTATTTCTTACCAGATTCTGGCCATCGGTCCCGATGGCCAGATGAAGGCGGTCCCCAGGAGCCGCACTTTCAAATCGGGAGAGCGCATCCGGATCGTGGCCAGTACCAATCGCCCTGGGTATCTCACCGTGGCCAACATTGGCAGCTCCGGCCGGATGAACATCCTTTTTCGCGAATATGTCGACGCCCGTCGTCTGACCCAGATTCCGGCCAGTGGCAACCTCCGGTTTGACGATACCGCCGGTACGGAGCGCATTCTTCTGATGCTCTCCAACGATCCCATCCCCTTGGGAGGCCCCGAACCCGGGGTGCAGCAGGCAGTTGCGCCGGCGCCGGCACCTGCACCCGCGCTGCCACCACCTGCCCCGGTCTATTCGCCGGAGTCATCGCCCGTCCTGGCACAGACCGCACCGCTGCCGGCCCCTTCGGGCGCCGGAGCTGGGGTGGAAAACCTTGCGATGCTGCCGCCCCCCGGCATGAAGGTGGCGTCACCTGATTCCGCGATGGTGGCTTCGCTCGACGGCGCCAAGAGCCTGAAGGCCCGAGGGGCCAAGGACTTGATGGTCGAGGACCAGCTCCAGAGTTCGTACGCCGTCATCTCATCCAGGCAGGGCTACCAGGCTGTTGCCGGGGGTGCCAAGGATCTGGTGGTCGAGTCCACGGCCGACGGCATGAATTACGGTGTAGTGCCGGTCGGTGCCATCGTCGGTGGCGGCATTCTCACTCTTGAAATCAACCTCCGTCATCGTTGACGCTTCGCAAGGGGATCATCTTGAAGTTACTCACCCAACGTCTGATTGCCGCATCGCTCGTACCCGTCATGCTGGCCTCGTGTGCCCAGCTGCCGGTGGAGGGAACGGCGCTCACCAACGACCAGCGCGCCGAAGCCCAGAAAACCTGTGTTGCACAGTACACGGCCGTGGGTGCCGTGGGCGGCGCGATCCTGGGGATGCTGCTCTCGGGCAGCAAGGACCGGACCCAGGGGGCGTTTGTGGGCGCGGCGGCCGGCGGGGCGCTGGCCTACAGTATTGCGTGGGGTAAATGCCTCAAGTACTACTCTGACGTCAACAGCTTCCCGGTGGCCGACGCCCGTCAGACGGCGGCGACCATTGGCTACGATGCGCGGCAAGGGAATCTGGTGCGTATCGAGCGCTTCAGCGTCACCCCCGATCACGTCGCTCCTGGCGGAACCCTGAATCTGGCAGGTTCCTACTACGTCATGTCTCCCGACGGGCAGCGGGATGTCAAGGTGGTGGAGACACGGACGGTCCATTTCTACGATCCGCAGGAAAAGGCCTGGAAAGAGCTGGGGTCCGAAGAGTCCTCCGTGGTGGTTGCGCAGGGAACACGTCGATCCGACGGCCGCACCGGCATGCCGCGGGAGGTGGCGGAAGGGCGCTACCGTGTCACGTTCAAGGTGGCTGCCCTGGGGCGTGAAGACCAGGCCTCGCAAGAGATCGTGATTCGCAAGGCGTGACCTGTGGACGTGTTGCGACAACGGAGGTTGCAGATGGAAAAGCGCTCTTTTGCACGGAGGCCGCCGCTCTGGGCCTGCCTGGTTCAGCTGGTCTGTGCGGTGGTCCTGTGTGCGTGGGCGCCTGCCAGGGCCCAAAGCGGGCAGGCGCCCGTGACATCGCAGCATATCGAGATCATCAACCAGACCTTTGCGCGCGAGGGCATCGTTGCAGGGCGGGTGGAGCGTGATCCCTATGGGCGGGTGGTCCTTAAGGGCGACTACGCCGATGAACAGGAAGTGGACCGCGCCTTTTCCCTGGCGCAGGTGGTGGTGGGTATTCGCTGGGTGTCGCCGGTCACCCCCGAGAGCATTCGCGTCAAGGCCTGGGAACGTCGGCTGGGCAACCTGTTTGCGCGCTCCAGTGTTATCCAGCCTCCCGCCCGCAGCGATGGTGCACCAGGACCGATCCGCAATCGCTATGCGGTCGTGGTGGGCGTGGGGCAGTTCCGTTTCGGCATCCAGCCGCTGGAATTCGCTGCGCGGGACGCAATGAACTTCTACCAGTTCCTCACGGACCCTGGCAGGGGCCAGTTTCCGGCCGGCAATGTCACTTTTCTCACGGATGAGAACGCCACCCGGTCCAACGTGGCCATTGCGCTGGACCGGATTCAGCGCGTGGCCACCGAAGACGACCTGGTGGTGGTGTACATGAGCAGTCACGGCAGCCCGCCGGACAAGCGCGGGGCGGTCAACATCGTCACCCACGACACGGAGGTCAAGCCGCGAGAGCGGATCTGGCACACCTCCATCAACGAGGAAATGCTGCGACAGTTCGTGGATGGGGTGCGGGCCAGGCGGCTCGTCATGGTGCTCGATACCTGCTACAGCAACGGTGCGTACCGGGCGGTTCCGGGCTTTCTTCCGCCCGGAGGGAAGTCACTCGGGGCCGGTGACAACGAAGGCTATGGCCTCAGCAATGACTATGGCCGCCGCCTGATCGGGTCCAAGGATCTGGTGCTGGAATCGGACGCGCCGGCCCGCAGTTCGGCCAAGTCCGCAGGCGGCGCAGCGGTGGAGCCTTGGGGGCGGGTGCTGATTGGCGCCAGCGGCTCCGGCGAGCAATCGTGGGAGTCCGATCGTCTGCGCAGCAGCATTTTCACCTACTACCTGGTGGATGGGCTCAATCGCCACAACGGATCGCTGCAGCAGGCCTTCAACTACGCCAAGCCCAGGGTGGCCAGCCATGTCAAGCAGGAAAAAGGCGCCGACATCGACCAGAACCCGCAAGCCATGTCGACGGTTCCCGACTGGGACATGCCCTTGACCCGTCGCAGCCGATAGAACTGTTCACGTTGTCAGATCTTTGAATGGAAAAGGATTGCCATGTCTTGCCCGAAACACCTCACCTCCACACCGGTCGCATTGCTGATCGTTGCGCTCCTTGCCACCGGTTGTGACCGGCTGCAGACGACCTCCGCAACGGCTCCTGCGCCCGCTCCGGTGGCGGCCCCGGCTGCGCCTGCGGCACCCGCACCTGAACCGGTACCCGCAGTTGCAGCGGCGCCCGCCCCTGTCCCCGCCGCCGCGCCGGTGGCTGCCAAGGGCGAGCCCAGCCTGGAAGTGCAGTCACACATCAAGCAGGCGTTCAGCTACGTCAGCAACGCCAAAAATGCGCGCGAGGTGTCCATTCGGGACGAAAACATTGAAAACGCCGTGAAAGAGTTCTCGCTGGCGATTCAGAAAGACGCCAGCTACGCCGAAGCCTATTCCAATCGGGCGGTCGCCTACATGCTGCAGCGAAAGTTCAACAAGGCCGATGAAGATCTTCGCAAGGCGCGAGACCTCAACCCCGACAGTCCGTCCGTCCGCTACAACTTCGCGAGCCTTTACTCGCTGCGCGGTGACATCGACCTGGCCCTCGACGAAATCGATGCCGCGCTTGCCAAGGGCTTCTCCGACTACGACGCACTGAGGCGTGACCCTGACCTCGAAAACCTGCGGCGCAGCCCGGAATTCCGCAAGGTGCTGGAGAAACACAAGGTGTTCATCGTCCGGTAACGGGCTCGGGGGGGCAGGTGGGCCGGCGGGGCACTTTGGGGAGATTGACATGATCGCGTACCTGTTTCGACGGCTGAGGCTGGGTCTCCTCGTCTTGCTGCTGCTGCCCTGCAGCAGCTGGGCGTGGACCGAGGATCTGCTGGAGGCGATCCACGCGGTTGCGGCCGGCAGGGCAACGCCGACCCAGCAAATGGCGGTGTTCCTCAACAACCCCGAAGTCAACCTGATGGCCCAGAAGGGCGTGATCAACCTGGATGCTTACACGTCTGCGCAGCGACAGTTCAACGATCTGAACCAGCGGTTCGTCAGGGAAGCCTTCGAAGGCTCGGGCTTTGAACCGCACTCCAGCGATCTGAAGATGAATCCTGGGACGGACACCGACATCAACGTCAAGCCCCGTGGCGGTGCGAATCAGAAGATCACCCTGGAGGACATCACGAAGGCCGAGGGCAAATACCAAAAGGCCATCCAGGACTATTTCGGTAAGCAGCCAGGGATTGACAAGTCCAAGCTGCCCACCGGGCGGGTGGATACCAGCACCGACTTCATGCCCCACCCCGATCATGTGGATCCTGCGGAGTTCAAGAAAATCGCAGGGCACATCAACAACAACGGGGGCACGATGTACACCGACCCCAAGGCTGCGTCGGCCCAGGCCAAGCTCGGGAACAAAGGGGCCCAGCTCACTCTGGAGGAAGCGGGCGCTTTCAGCAACGAGGTCAAGGACCTGGCAAATGCCAAGATGGCCGCCGCCGACGATGCCCGCAAAAAAGCTGCAGCCCTGCGGTCGTCCAATCCGGGCGAGGCGGCACGCCTGGAAGCCGCAGCATCCAACTATGAATACCAGGCCGCCAAATACCATGCACGCCTGACCGACGTCAACAACCAGCTGCGAGGCCAGTACGGCCTGACCAACAAAGCCGGTGCCATGGATGACGTAAGCCGGGCGATTGCGAATATCGGCCGCAATCCCTACAGTGCCGCCGAGGCCAACATGATCCGCAGCCTGCACGCCAAGGCACTGCAGAACTCTGCCGACAACATGATTGGCAGCATGCTCGATATTGCCAAGAAGAATCCTGCGAGCATGCCGCAAATTCGCCAGATCATCGCCGCCGAGTCGAGAGCCCTGTCTGCTGCCGGAGCAGCCAAGGCGGCAGCAAGACTCGATGATGCGGTCAAACACATTGCTTCGGCTGCGAAATGGGCTGCGTTCAAAGAGGGGGCGAAAAATCTTTCCGGCCTCAACGCGACGACCAAGTTCTCGGCGGTCATGACCGCCGGCGGCGCCGTGCTGATCGGATACCAGGGCGTTCAGATTGCGCTCACCGAAGTCAAGGCCGATGACACGTTCCTCGACTTTCTGAAAAACGTGTACTACCACGCGGCATGGGAGGGCACCGGGCTGGGGCCTGCGTTCGAAGGGGCGCAGCAGGAAGAAATCGACAAATACACGAAGGCGATCCTCGAGGGCAAAGATCCCTCGATGTTCAAACACGTGACCTTCACCATCCTCAAAACAGGTGTCTACATGGGAAAGGACGCCATTATTGGCATTCTCACGCTGCCTGACACCATCTGGGAAGCATTCACCCAGGAAAAGGAGATGGAAGCCTACGCCGCCATGCAGAACGAATTGGCACGCGCCATGCGGCAGATGATCCTGGAGCGCAGGGCATTCGACGAGATGATGACCCGCATGAAGAAGCTGGGCCTGCACGACGCCGATGTCCGGCCTTTCCTGGATTGTCTGTGCCGCAGTTGTGGCGGCTCTCTGGGCGGCCTGTACAACCCGCCGTTCAAGGGTGAGTACGGACATGGGCCCTGCCAGTGCAACGGCCCCCTGACGATCTGGAAGACGCCGCTGCCCACGGGGAATAAAGAAGTGCAGTACAGCTGCTTCAATCTGATCACGAAGATGCGCTACGACGAGGCACAGGAGATTTTCAACAAATGGCGTGAGCAGGCGCTGAAGGAGAACGCCCACTCGGTGGCCGAGGACCTTGCAAAAATCAAACAGGAAATCGCCAAAGGCACTCTGGAAAAAGATGAAGAGCTGGCGCGAAGCCTTGCCGATCAGTTTGCGGCCATTCAGCCGCTCTTGATGTCCGACGACGCTGACTGGGTCAAGGCGATGGTTGGCCCGCACCTGATCAATCATGGACACAAGCAGGTCTTGGCGGGCAACCTGCCGCGTGCCGTCGAGAACATGGACAAGGCGATTGACAAGGTTGGCATTCGCGGTGCCCAGAATGAAGCCGACTTCAAGCAATGGCGCGAGCGATACAAGGCTTGGGACCCGGTCTGGAGGGAGACCAAGGAAAAACGCCTGCGGCCGATCGACACCATGTTGGGCAAGCACCAGATCATTCAGGCCCGCGGCCACCTTGAGTCACTTGAGTACCAGATGCTCAAGGATCCGGTGCGCTCGCTTCCACCTGCTGTCGAAGACCCTGAATTCGTGCGTATCAAGAAGCGCCTGGAGGAACTTCAGAAGACCTACGCCGAGTCGGTTGACGGAGTCATGCGAAAGACATCCGAGCTGCGAGAGGCCAATGACATGCGGGCGGCCATCCCGCTGCTGGAGCGGGTGCTCAACGATTGGGAACATCCGGATTACAAGGCGCAGGATCTCCGCCGAACGATTGCCTATGGCCGTGACCGGATCGCGAGAGCCGACGAGTTACGCAAGCTCGGCAAGGAGGCCGAAGGGCAGCGCAACATCCCGCAGGCCATCAAGCTCTACACCGACAGTCTGAAAGAGCAACGTGACGAGGGACTCCAGGCGCATGTGGAGCGCCTGCAGGCTGCCCAGATCGAAAACAAGGCCAGGGCGAAGCAATTGCGCGACGAGGCCCATGCGTTGCAGCAGCAAGGGCGTATTGCCGAGGCCATCGCTGGCTACAAGCAAAGCCTCGATCTGTGGCCTGATCCCCAGCTGGAGACCTTTGTTGCGCAGCTGGAGAAGGGGTTGGCGGACCAACAGGCGCGCAAGGCCCAGGCCCGAAAGCTGCGTGAACAGGCCGAGGCCTTGCAGCAGCAGGGCCGGATTGCCGAAGCCATTGCGGGCTACAAACAAAGCCTGGTGCTATGGCCCGACGCTGACCTGCAGGCTTTTGTATCCCGGCTGGAGCAAGGCTTGCACGACCAGCAGGCGCGCAAGGCGCAGGCGAGGCAGTTGCGCGAGCAAGCCCATGCGCTGCAGCAGCAGGGCCGCATCACGGAGGCCCTTGCAGGCTACAAGCAAAGCCTGGCACTGTGGCCCGATCCGGAGCTGGAGGCGTTCGTGGCACAGCTGGAGCAGGGCCTGGCAGACCAGCAGGCGCGCAAAGCCAAGGCCAGGCAACTGCGTGAACAGGCCCATGCGCTGCAGCAGCAAGGGCGTATTGCCGAGGCCATTGCGGGCTACAAACAAAGCCTGAGCTATTGGCCCGATCCGGAGCTGGAAGCCTTCATTCGCAATCTGGAGGCCGGGCTGGCCCAGGCTGCACCGGGACCCGCCGGTACAAGCCTGCCGGCAGCACCGACCGCCATTGCACCGACACCGGCCGTGCAGACCATTGGCAACATCTCTGGCGTGGACAATGCGCCCACCAAGCCCAGCACCTTCACGCTCCACGAACCCCGCGTGTTGACGCTGCTGCAAACCTACCACTGGAACCATGCCAAAGGTGCAACACCCGGAACGGTCGGGCTGCGGGACGGCACGGGC
>JANJVG010000138.1 GCA_024710165.1 Burkholderiaceae bacterium | reverse complement strand
GCCCGAGTGCTGGCTGTAGCCCATGCCCACGCCGCCGCCGTGGTGCAGGCTCACCCAGGTGGCGCCGCCGGCGGTGTTGAGCAGGGCGTTGAGCAGCGGCCAGTCGGAGACGGCGTCGGTGCCGTCCTTCATGGATTCGGTCTCGCGGTTCGGGCTGGCCACGCTGCCTGTGTCCAGGTGGTCGCGGCCGATGACGATGGGGGCCTTGAGTTCACCGTTCTTCACCATCTCGTTGAAGGCCAGGCCGGCGCGGTGGCGCTCGCCCAGGCCCAGCCAGCAGATGCGCGCGGGCAGGCCCTGGAAGGCGATGCGTTCGCGAGCCATGTCCAGCCAGCGGTGGGTGTGCTTGTTGTCGGGGAACAGCTCCTTGATCTTGGCGTCGGTCTTGTAGATGTCCTCGGGGTCGCCCGAGAGCGCCACCCAGCGGAACGGCCCCTTGCCCTCGCAGAACAGCGGGCGGATGTAGGCGGGCACGAAACCAGGGAAGTCGAAGGCATTCTTCACGCCCTGGTCGAACGCCACCTGGCGGATGTTGTTGCCGTAGTCCACCGTGGGGATGCCCATGGCCTGGAAGTCGAGCATGGCCTGCACATGCACGGCGCAGCCCTGCGCGGCATCGGCCGTCAGCCGGGCGTGCTGCGACGGGTCTTGCTGTGCGGCTTTCCACTGCGCCACGGTCCAGCCGATGGGCAGGTAGCCGTTGATCAGGTCGTGCGCCGAGGTCTGGTCGGTCACCAGATCGGGGCGGATGGCGCCCGCCTTGGCGCGCCGGACCAGTTCGGGCAGCACTTCAGCGGCATTGCCCAGCAGGGCGATCGATACGGCCTCTTTCCTGGCGGTGTGTTCCTGGATGAGTTCGAGCGCGTGGTCGATGTCGCGCGCCTGCTTGTCCACGTAGCGCGTGCGCAGACGGAAGTCGATGCTGCTTTGCTGGCATTCGATATTGAGCGAGCAGGCGCCGGCCAGCGTTGCAGCCAGGGGCTGGGCGCCGCCCATGCCGCCCAGGCCGGCGGTGAGAATCCACTTGCCCGAGAGGTCGTTGTCGTAGTGCTGGCGGCCGGCCTCGACAAAGGTCTCGAAGGTGCCCTGCACGATGCCCTGGCTGCCGATGTAGATCCAGCTGCCGGCCGTCATCTGGCCGTACATGAACAGACCCTTGCGGTCGAGTTCGTTGAAGTGCTCCCAGGTGGCCCACTTGGGCACCAGGTTGCTGTTGGCGATGAGCACACGCGGCGCATTCGCGTGGGTCTTGAAAACGCCCACCGGCTTGCCGGACTGGATCAGCAGCGACTCGTCATCATTCAGTTCCTTGAGCGAAGCCAGGATCTGGTCGAAGCAGGCCCAGTCGCGCGCAGCACGGCCGATGCCGCCGTACACCACCAGGTGCTGCGGGTTTTCAGCCACCTCGGGATCGAGGTTGTTTTGCAGCATGCGGTAGGCGGCTTCGGCAATCCAGTTCTTGCAGCTCAGCTGGTTGCCGCGCGGGGCGCGGATGACGCGGGTGGGATCGAAGCGGGGATCGGTCGAGGTGGTCATGGCTTTTCCTGTAGGTTGATAGTGGATGTCAGGCAATCCAGCCTTGGGCGAGGGCAAAGTGGCCGATGGCGGCTGCCAGCAGCAGACTGAGAACGGTGCGCACAAACCAGACGGTGATCATCTGGCGCAGCGACAGCGGGATGCGTGTGGCCAGCACGCAGGGAATCGAGCCCGAGAAGAACAGCACCGAGCTGACTGACACCACGGCAGCCACGTAGCGCACCACCGGGTCGGCGCCCTTGAGCTGGATGGCGGGCAGGAACATCTCGGCCAGACCCGATGCCAGGGCCTTGGCGGTGGCCATGGGTTCGGCCAGGCCACCGATCCACACAAAGGGCACCAGCAGCAGGCCCAGCACATCGAACACGGGCGTGTAGCGCGCCAGCAGCAGGCCGATCAGGCCCACGGCCAGAATGGTGGGAACCACGGCACTGGCCATGGCGATGCCGTCCCGCAGGTTGTCCCGCAGCACGCGCCACAGGGCCGGCGCCCCCTGGGCCTGGTTCAATCCCGCATCCCAGGCGGCCTGCCAGCGGTTGCGGCCTGTGGGCAGGGTGTCGCTCACGCCTCCGGTGTTGTCCATGCGCGAGATCGGCGGGATCCAGGCCGTGATGGCGGTGACCGCGAAGGCAATCACGAAGGTGGACCAGAAGTAAAAGTTCCAGGCCGGCATCAGGTTCAGCGTCTTGGCCACAATGATCATGAACGCCGCCGACACTGTGGAAAAACCGGTGGCGATGATGGCCGCCTCACGCGCTGTGTATTTGCCTTCAAGGTACACGCGGTTGGTAATCAGCAGGCCCACCGAATAACTCCCCACGAACGATGCCACCGCGTCGATGGCCGAGTGCCCCGGCGTGCGCCAGATGGGGCGCATGATGGGCTGCATCAGCACGCCCACCAGCTCGAGCAGGCCAAAACCGACCAGGAACGCCAGAGCCACTGCACCCAAAGGCACGATCAGGCCCACCGTGAGGGCCAGCTTGTCGAACAGGAACGGCAGCATGTCCTTCTGGAACAGGACTGCTGGCCCCGTGCCGCTGAGGTACATCAGGGCCAGCACCAGGCCCAGCACCTTGAGCACACTGAACACTGTGGTGGTGAGGTTTTCGCGCCAGCGACCGGTGATGAACGGCTGTGCAGCGCCCCAGGCCATGAGGGCGAGCACGAAGGCAATGGCCAGGGGTCGCTGCTTGGTGGCCAGCCAGGTGGCGGCATGGTCAAACATGATGGTGGACTTGCCACCGATATCGATGGGCAGGAAGAACATCACCAGCCCCAGGCTGCTGTAAGCAACCAGGCGCAGCAGCGCCGTGGCGCGGCTGCTGGACCGGGTGGAAAGGACGTTGGCGTTCATGCAAGGCTCCTTGTTTATATGGCTATACAGATAACCATTTATTTGTTTGTAATGTATAGACAACTTTATGGGCCACAATGCGCGCTGTCAAGGCAGCCGAAGCCCTGAAACATCGGTGAAAACCCTATGAACCAAAAACAACCCGCTTACCTCACCATCAAGCAGCATGTGCTTGCGCGTATCCAGGATGGCACCTGGAAGCAGGGCGACACCATTCCGGGTGAGGAGGCCCTCGCAAGGGAATTTGGCGTCTCGCGCATGACGGTGAATCGTGCAATCCGTGAGCTCAGCGATGAGCAGATCGTTGAGCGGATCCAGGGATCAGGCACCTTTGTTGCGCAGCAGAAGTACCAGGCCACGCTGGTCGAAATCCGCAATATCGCGGATGAAATCGCTGCCCGGGGGCACCGCCACCGCAGCGAGCTGCAGTTGCTTGAACGCACGCGGGCAGGTGAGGGCATGGCGCGCCGCTTCGGGCTCAAAACCGGGGCCACTTTGTTCCACTCGGTGGTGGTGCACTTCGAAAACGACCAGCCGATCCAGGTGGAAGACCGTTTCGTCAACCCGCAGACCGCCCCCGAGTACCTGGCGCAAGACTTCACCACCCAGACCCCCAATGCCTACCTCATGCGCGTGGCGCCATTGCAGGGTGTCAGTTTCGAGATCGAGGCCTGCGAGGCGCCCAGGCCCGTCGCAGAGATGCTGCACATGGACCGCAACGAGCCCTGCCTGGTGCTGCGTCGCCAGACCCATTCCCAGGGTGCTGTGGCATCGGTCGCGACGATGTGGCACCCCGCTTCCCGGTACCGTTTCACGGGAAGCTTCTGATGGCTGGCCCCAGCCGGTGAGGCCGGGAACGCACGGGCGTATAGCAAGTCATGCGATACGGAGCACCGCATCGGGTCGTATTGCTGGAGTCAGACGACATACCAGTACGGCAGCCGCGTGGCATCGGGTGTCAAGGGGGTGCGCCACGCGGGTGGCCTGGGAGCCCTGCATGGATGGGGGGTGGCGGAGACTGTGTCATTAGAACCTCGCGGGAAAATTAAAATAAATTTGATTTGTCCCACATCTAGACCCACAGTGAGCCGGGCGCTTACGTCTTTTGCGGGTTCAGGGATGGGAGGTTCAAACGTCTCATTTGGCCGATTGCCGTGGCTATCACTGCGCTTTCAACCGCACCAAATCACGCGGCCAGCGTGCCAGTCTGCGCAGCATGAAATAGTCTTTGACCGGGCGCACCCGGTACACGGCCAGGATGTCAGCCCCGGCATGGATCACCACAAAGTGCAGCGGGTGCGTCTCCCCTGTCTCCTTGTCTGTTTTGGCCTTGCTGGCGCAGCGTGCCTGTACTGGTGCGGCGGGCTTGTGCTGGGTGCTATCGGGGTCTTTGAACCATGCCGCTAGAGCGCGGCGCTCTAAGTCGGCTCGCTCTTGGCTGGTGAGTGCTCGGGCCTCATGGCGTGGTGTGGTGTCTGGTGTGGTCATGGTGCTGTAGTGCGTGGTGCCAGTGGTTAGCCCCCTTGCGGGGGGCTTGTGGGGTCAGTGCTGGGCCTTGTCGAGGTGTTCCATGTAGTGGGCTCCCAGTTCTTCGCAATGGTCTGCTAGGGCGGTCAGCTCGGCGTCGCCACTTGCCCATGCCGCGATCAGCAGCGTTTCAATCATCCAGCCGCCGCTGCGCAATTCTTCTTCATCGGTCTCGGGTAGAGGGTCGGCTGTAGCCCATGCGGGCGGGCTTGCCAGGATGGCATCTAGTGCGTCGGCCAGCGGGCGCTGTGCCTGTTCGTGCATCCACATGGCATTGGAATAGAAGGACATCCAGCTTTGCAGGCGCTGGGCGATCAGGTGATTGTCTGCTGTCATTTCGGGGCTCCGTTGATTAAGTGAGCCTCTACTTTGCCTGATATAAATTAGTTTGTCAAACTAAGATATGAGGTGAGATATTTAGTCGCTTGGCGGTGCCGCAGGGCGACGTGCAGGTGATGTGCCGGAGCAGGGAACAGGCGGACAACGAGGGGGTGGGGGTACCCCCTGCCGGGTGGGACTGCGAGGTTTGGCCCGCGCCCCTACCCTTAATAAGATGCGTCGTGGCGGAAACCCAATTTTGAAAATCCGCCCAAGCGGCCATCACCTCGACACGCCAACGTTCTCAGGCACTGTTTTGGTTTTCCTCTGTAACATGAGATACCAATTAAGTGGGAGGGTGTCGTGGAATCTGCAATCTTTGGTGCCGTGATAGGTTCTTTGGCGGGACTACTGGCTGGTTTGTTCGGTGCATCTGCGTTTGACGGGCTAATGGCAGGGGCAGTGGTCGGTGCTGTCGTTTCCGGTTTGTTTAGCCTAGCGCCGCGCTCGCTGGATGAGCCAAGAATCGCCATTGAATCTTTTTCTCCTGCAGGTGCAGCGGGTGCGTTGGTGGCTGGACTTTACGCAGGTTCAGGTGTTCTCGGCACCGTCATATCAATTGCCGTCGGTTGGGTTCTCGGTCTGGCCATTCCGGCAATCGTGATTGCTTCGATAATGGGTGGCAGAGACAGGTAGATTTAAATCAACTGCGCAGCCAGCGCAGGGCTGATGCCAGCATCGGTTCCGACTTTTCCGGGTCGGCTTCCATGGCCTTGAATTGCGGTTTGTCACGCCACGTCGCATGAATCCAGACAGCGCCCTCGTCTGGCTTGGTTGGTGGGTGTCGCTGCTCTGACTGCCCGGTCGATGGCAGTGTGCTCATGCCGTGCGGGAAGTGGGGCAAAGTGTCTTCCTGCTGCTGCTGCGCTTGGTAGCCTTTGCGCAAGAACGCTGGCGGTTCTGGTATTGGTTCGGTGGCAGGTGCTGCGCTATGTGACCGTGGCGGCCACGGCGCTGTTGTGGCCTGCTGTTCGTCGATTGGCACCAGTCGCCGCCCCGACCAGTGCGCCACTTTGTCCTTACCCCATTCAGGACAGATACCTCCGGCCCGCTCAGTCGCGAGTGCTGTCGGCGCGTCCCTAGTCGCCCGGGTGGCGCGTGCTGGGCTTCCTTTGAACAGTCCTTGAATGCGTTGGAAGATGTTCATGGGCATATCCTAATTTGGGTTGGTTGTTGCCTCTGTCAGTCCTTTTGTCGCACAGATCAGGCGGCCAGCAATATGAAATTGTCAGAGTTGGCTGCTTGTTGGGTGTGGTAGCGGTCCTCTCGTTCTACTTTGGTAGGACGGTTAGGGATGTCCTGAACAACTCGGTTTCGCGCGTGCTACGAGACTGAGTTTTTCAGCTGGCGCAATGGAGACCGTCTTTCCGGCGGTTTCGCCTTGTTTGGTGCCCCTTGTGGGGGCCGCTTGCGCAGCCGCTGCGGCTGCA
>JANJVG010000136.1 GCA_024710165.1 Burkholderiaceae bacterium | reverse complement strand
CGTAGGAGGCTGTCGGGCTTTCCTTGCTCCCCAAGGGTGACGCGATCCGAGACAGTTGCGGCAGTGCATTCAGGACTGCTTTGCGATGAGCCGCTTCGTTCCCGTCAACCGAGATACTGCCTACCCTTGGCCGCCTCGAACAGGGTGGCGGCCTCTGTTGGCAAATCCCTGCTTGCCACCAAACGGTACCCCCGCCTCAGGCGCAGCTTGTGCAGGCTGGCCAGCTCCTTGACCGCCGCGTCCCTTGATGGCAAAGCCAGGTGCCGCAAGGCACCCAGCCTGTTGCGCAGACCCCCGTTCGCTGTGCTGAGCACCCAGTCTCCCAGCAAATCCCGCTGCAGAACTGCCTCGTAGTACCGAGAGGGAGACTCCCAACGAACGTGCATGCGCTGACCTGTTTGGTGTCAAGGGAGCACCTATCTTACAGGTTGCGCGTTTTGTTATCAATGCGTTTTGATACGTTACGTTATTAAAAAAATGAAAGCCCGCTCAAAGCGGGCTGGTGGTGCAGTTAGCCGTGTCTCCGAAGCTTCACGCGTCTCTCGACAAAGACCGGGCGTCTTCCGGGCGCTCATCACGAGAGGGCCATTGCTCCAGGCACCGGGTACAAATGGGGGGCAAGCTTCGATATAGGATTTGACTCGCCGGGGCGCCCCGTCAAGGCTTCAAGGGCGCCTTGCCACGAGCCTCCTCAAGCCAGGCCTCCGCCTTGGCCAGTCGAGCCGCCAAGT
This sequence comes from Burkholderiaceae bacterium, assembly GCA_024710165.1. Taxonomy (GTDB): domain Bacteria; phylum Pseudomonadota; class Gammaproteobacteria; order Burkholderiales; family Burkholderiaceae_C; genus Simplicispira. The sequence goes on along the minus strand of JANJVG010000136.1, from coordinate 3,309 downwards.
CGGTCGCTTGAGCCTCGGTTTTCTCCAGCTTTGCCAGCGCCACCGCGGCCTGCTGCTCAGCACTGACCCGTGCTGCTCGCTCTTGGTCCGTAAGCGCACGGCAAACCCATGTTGACCGCCGATGGCGCCCATGGCTGGCGATCAGATGTCAGTGGGCTGCCAGCGGTGCGGCAAGAGCTCGTCGATACGGCTGGCCTTGTGCGCGGGCAGCCTGGTGAGCACGTCCTTGAGGTACGCATAGGGGTCGTGCCCGTTCATGCGTGCCGACTGAACCAGGCTCATCACCGCCGCCGCCCGCTGGCCCGCGCGCAAGCTGCCGGCGAACAGCCAATTGGCTCTGCCAATGGCAATCGGCCGGATCTGGTTTTCGATCCAGTTGTTGTCCACGGGCAGTTGCCCGTCTCCTGCGAAGCGCGTCAGCGCTGTCCAGCGCCGCAGGCTGTAATCCAGGGCTCTGGCCGTCGCTGAACTGTCTGGCAGCTTTTGCCGCTGCAGCGTCATCCACTGGTGCAGCGCATCGAGCACGGGCTTGCAGTGCTGCTGCCGCATGCTCTGGCGTTGATCAGCATTCAGCTCCTTGACCTCGCGCTCGATGTCGTAGACCTTGGCGAACTGCTCCAAGGCGAAGCCGGCGATCTGGCTTTTGTTCGTCGCATGCAGGACAAGGAATTTGCGCCGGGCGTGCGCCAGACAGCCCGCCTCCGTAATGCCTTGCGCAAACCCCGCTTTGTACCCGCCGAAGTCGTCGCACACCAGGCTGCCGCGCCAGTCTCCGAGGAAGCGGCGAGCATGCTCGCCCGCCCTGGACTCGCAGAAGTCGTACACCACGGCCTCCATGTCTTCGAAGGCGCCTGGCGCGTAGGCCCACAGGTAGGCCCGGTGGGTCGCGCCCTTGCCGGGCTTGAGCATCGCTACCGGCGTCTCGTCGGCGTGCAGCACGCGCTGGCTGAGTATCTCGGCCTTGAGCGCATCGACCAGTGGTTGCAGCCGCACGCCACAGGTGCCCACCCACTGCGCCAGGGTCGAGCGAGGGATGGCAAGGCCTGCGCGTGCAAAGATGCTTTCCTGGCGGAACAAAGGCAAGTGGTCAGCGTATTTGGCCACCAGCACCTGGGCCAGCAGGCCCGCAGTCGGGATGCCCTTGTCGATCACATGCGCGTCCACTGGCACCTGGGTGATGGTCTCGCATTGGGCACACGCCCACTTGCCACGAACGTGGCGCTCCACCGTGAAGACACCGGGCACATAGTCCAGCTTCTCGGCCACGTCTTCACCGATGCGCTTCATCGCACAGCCACAGGCGCAGGTGGTCGACTCAGGCTCGTGGCGGATCTCGCGGCGCGGCAGATGGGCGGGCAGCGGCTGGCGTTTGGGTTGCTGTTTGGCTTGCGAGGCCGCCTTCGGTGGCTGGAGTTGCTCGATCTCGATGGTGACCGCTGCCAGGTCGGCCTCGATCTCGTCTTCAAGCAGGCTGCGCTGCTCGGCGTTGAAGCGTTCGGACTGGGCCGCGAACTTCATGCGCTTCAAGAGCGCATTCTCGTGGGTGAGCTTGGCGTTGAGCGCCTGGCTGTGGCGCAGCTCGGTGAGCAGGCGTGTGGTCATCTCGCGCAACTGCTCTGCGCTCAGATCATCCAGGGATTGCGGCTGCATCAACATGACAGGCAGTGTGCCAAGCAAGGTACTGCGCTGTCATGCGCAGATCCACCGATTGCGCACCGGCCTCAGACCATGGTGATGGTGCCGGCGTCTCCCATGCGTTGCCAGGGCAGGCCCAGCACCAGGGCGTCAAGCTGGACAGGCTCCAGCTGCCACTGATCATTGCCTGGCGCCGGCCAGACGAACTTGCCCTGGTGCAGGCGGCGAGCGGCCAGCCAGATGCCGATGCCGTCGTGCACCAGCACCTTGATGCGGTTGGCGCGTCTGTTGGCGAACAGGTAGGCATGGTGCGGGTGGGCCGCGCCGAACACGCTGACCACCCGGGCCAGCGCCGTGTCGGTGCCGGCGCGCATGTCCAGCGGGGCCGTGGCAAGCCAGGCAGCGTCGATACGGATCATTGCCGCAGCACCTGAAGCAAACCCTGCAATGCGCGGGAGCACTCGCCAGCAGCGGCCAGCGGCCAATGGACCGTCACGAGGGTGCCGTGATGACAGCACTCGATGCGGATGTCTGATGAGGGAGTTGCCGATGCAGCACTTGGGGCAGCTTGCGCACCCGCTGGCTGAGGCCCCATCACCGGCGAGCCCAGCGCCATGGCGATGAAGGCGGGTACGGTGCTGGCAAGTGCCGGATGAGCCTGATGCGCCGGGGCACGAACAGGCTGTGCATTGGCCATTGGCTCGGCCGCTGCCTCGTCGCAGTGCGGGGCGATGCTGGAGGCAGCAGCATGCGCCGTATCGCTGGCGCTCTGGTGCATGCCCAGACGATGCTCCCTGAGCCAGCGATGCAGCACATTGGCATTCATGCCATGTTCGCGCGCCGTGGCGGCAACCGATGCGCCGCTCTGCTGGCACGCGGCGATCAGTTCAACCTTGAATTGCGCGCTGTAGACCCGGCGCGTGCGGGGGACAGAGTAGCGCGAATGGGGGATCTCTTGAGACATGGTGTGCACGATGGTTTACGTGGACACGATGGTGCTTGCAATTGCTCATTCGAGGTAGATGGGTTGGCCGGACGGATACCTTGGTCCAGGGACGTCTTGAGCTTGCCCAGCTCTGCGTCCAGGCGGGGCACGGCATTGTTGGCAACCAGCTCTTTGAGTTGGGCCTCGGTCTTTTCCAGCCGGGCCTGGGACACGGCTGCCTGCTGCTCGGCGACAACCTTGGCGTTGCGTTCCAATTCAAGAACCGTCTTCAAGCGCTCAATCTCTGTTTCCAGGCGAGGGACACCCTCCAGGCGGAGATCGAGCTTGGCCTTCTCCGTCCTGGCATGCTCGGCGGCCTCGCGCTGTGCGGCAGCCTCTGCCCGCACTTCTTCCAGGTCTTTGGTCAATTGCCCCAAGCGACCTGACAGCTCCGCCTTGTCAGCCTGCAAGGTCTCCACGGTCGACTGCTCTCGTTGCAGAGCCACAGCCAGTCGCTCAGACTCGGCAATCAAGTCCTGGTTGGCCTGCTGAGCGGTCACCAGGTCAGCCTCGAGCGTCATCACCACTGACTGGATCACGCGCAGGCCTGGCGCTGAAGGTGGAGTGGTCCCAGACTTTGTCCTCGATGTTCAGGCCCACGAACCAGCGGTACAGCAGGTTGTAGTTGACCGCTTCGACCAACTGGCGCTCACTGCGGATGGAGAACAGGATCTGCAGCAGCAGGGCCT
>JANJVG010000126.1 GCA_024710165.1 Burkholderiaceae bacterium | reverse complement strand
CCTGGCGGGCATGAAGGACTCCAAGGTGATCGTGGCGATCAACAAGGACCCTGAGGCCCCGATCTTCAGCGTGGCCGACTACGGCCTGGAGGCGGACCTGTTCACGGCCGTGCCGGAACTGGTCAAGGCCCTGTAAAGCACTTTCGTGCGCGAAAAGGCATCGCTTGCGATGCCTTTTTTTTGACTTTTTGCATCTCCCGGAGAACCCCATGAGCTACACCGCCCCCGTCAAGGACATGCTGTTCAACATCGAGCATCTGGCCCACATCGAACAGGTCGCACAGATCCCAGGCTTTGAAGACGCCGGCCTGGAAACGGCCGCCGCCGTGCTGGAAGAATGCGCCAAGTTCACTGAAGGCGTGCTGGCTCCGCTCAACTTCGAAGGGGACAAGAACCCCTCGTCCTGGAAGGACGGCGTGGTCACCGCCACGCCAGGCTTCAAGGAAGCCTTTCAGCAGCTCACCGAGGGCGGCTGGCAGGGCCTGCAACATCCGGCAGACTTCGGCGGCCAGGGCCTGCCCAAGACCATTGGCGCGGCCTGCATGGAAATGCTCAACAGCGCCAACATGAGCTTTGCGCTGTGCCCCTTGCTGACCGACGGTGCCATCGAGGCGCTGCTGACGGCTGGTAGCGACGAGCTCAAGGCGATCTACCTCGAAAAGCTGATTTCCGGCCAGTGGACCGGCACCATGAACCTGACCGAGCCGCAGGCCGGCTCCGACCTCGCGCTGGTGCGCACCAAGGCCGAGCCGCAGCCCGATGGCACCTACAGGATCTTCGGCACCAAGATCTACATTACCTGGGGCGAGCACGACATGGCCGAGAACATCGTCCACCTCGTGCTGGCCCGCGTGGCGGGTGCGCCCGAGGGGGTCAAGGGCATCAGTTTGTTCGTGGTGCCCAAATTCATGGTCAACCAGGACGGCAGCCTGGGTGCGCGCAACGATGTGCACTGCGTCAGCATCGAGCACAAGATGGGAATCAAGGCCAGCCCCACGGCCGTGCTGCAGTTTGGCGACCATGGCGGCGCCGTGGGCTACCTCGTGGGCCAGGAAAACCGCGGCCTTGAGTACATGTTCATCATGATGAACGCCGCGCGCTATGGCGTGGGCATCCAGGGCATAGCGATCGCCGAGCGCGCCTACCAGAAGGCCGTGCAATACGCCAAGGACCGCGTGCAGAGCCGCCCGGTGGACGGCAGCATCAACGCCAGCGCAGCCATCATTCATCACCCCGACGTCAAACGCATGCTCATGACCATGCGCGCCACTACCGAAGGCTGCCGCGCCATGGCCAGCACGGCCGCCGCAGCCTTCGACGCCGCGCACCACCACCCCGATGCGCAGGTTCGCAAGGACAACGCCACCTTCTATGAATTCATGGTGCCGCTGGTCAAGGGCTACAGCACCGAGATGAGCCTGGAGATCACCAGCCTGGGCGTGCAGGTGCATGGCGGCATGGGCTTCATCGAGGAAACCGGCGCCGCGCAGTACTACCGCGACGCCAAGATCCTGACCATTTACGAAGGTACGACGGCCATCCAGGCCAACGATCTGGTGGGCCGCAAGACGGCGCGCGATGGCGGCCAGTCGGCCCGCGCCATCGCCGCCCAGATCGAGAAAACCGAGGCCGAACTGGCCACCAGCGGGACCCCTGCAGCCCAGGCCGTAGCCCGGCGCCTGGCCACCGCGCGGCACGCGTTCCTGGACGTGGTGGATTTTGTCTGCAGCGGTGCCAAAGGTTCGCCCAACGCGGTGTACGCAGGCAGCGTGCCCTACCTGATGCTGACGGGCAATCTGGTGGCGGGCTGGCAGCTGGGCCGCGCGCTGCTGGTGGCGCAGGAGCTGTTGCACAAGGGACAGGACGAGGCCTTCATGCGTGCCAAGATCACCACGGCGCAGTTCTATGCCGAGCACATCCTGGTCAAGGCGCCCGGGCTGCGCGACAGCATCGTCGAGGGCGCGGCCAGCGTCACCGAACTGGCGCTGGAGTCGTTCTGACACCGGTCCTGCCCTTCGCCAGCGCCACGGGCAGGACTTATAAAAATGATAGCTATCAGCGCTTGTATATCAAGGGCTGCAGGCTGTTTTCATTCATATTGATGTAACGGAAACCACCATGTCCACGCTTCCCCCGGTTTTGCAGAAGCCCACGCTACCTGTCATCGGATCGCCCCTGTTCATCATCAGCAACCCCCAGCTCGTGATCGAGCAATGCAAGGCCGGCATCGTGGGCTCCATGCCTGCGCTCAACGCGCGCCCGGCCGAGCAGCTCGAAGACTGGCTGGCCGAAATCACCGAAACCCTGGCTGCCTGGGACAAGGCACACCCCGAGCAGCCGTCGGCGCCCTTCGCCATCAACCAGATCGTGCACAAAAGCAACGACCGGCTGGAGCACGACATGCAGGTTTGCGCCAAGTACAAGGTGCCGATCGTCATTACCAGCCTGGGCGCACGCGAAGACGTGAACCAGGCTGTGCATGCCTGGGGCGGCATCGTGCTGCACGACATCATCAACAACAAGTTCGCGCACAAGGCGATTGAAAAAGGTGCCGACGGTCTGATCGCCGTGGCGGCTGGCGCTGGCGGTCATGCGGGCACCAAAAGCCCGTTCGCCCTCATCCAGGAGGTGCGCGAATGGTTTGATGGCCCGCTGGCCCTGTCGGGGTCCATCGCCTCAGGCGGCGCCATTCTGGCGGCCCAGGCCATGGGGGCCGATTTCGCCTACATCGGGTCGGCCTTCATCGCCACCGAGGAGGCGCGCGCCGCCGAAGCCTACAAGCAGGCCATCGTGGAGTGCTCCTCGGACGATATCGTCTACAGCAACCTCTTCACCGGCGTCCATGGCAACTACCTGGCGCCCTCCATCCGCGCCGCGGGGCTCGACCCTGAAAACCTGCCCGAATCCGATCCGAGCAAGATGAACTTCGGCAGCGACCGCAAAGCCTGGAAGGACATCTGGGGCTGTGGCCAGGGTATCGGTGCCATCCGCGCGGTGACCAGCACCGCCGAACTGGTGGCCCGGCTTCGCAGCGAATACGAGGCGGCACGCGCCCGCTTGCTGGCCCGCTGAACCCCTGCGGACAGTCCGGCTGCGGCCCGCCGCTGCGAGCTTGCCGGCTGTCAGTCAGTGGCATGTAAGTGCACGGAGGGAGAGTCTCGGGTGATCTTTCACCGATTTTCAGGAGACACACCCATGAGTGCGCCATCGAATGCCATCGAATCCACCCTGGTGGAAAACCGCGTTTTCCACCCCGCCGAGGCGGTTGCCCAGGCAGCCCGGGTATCCGGCATGGCAGGGTACGAGGCGCTTTGCGCCGAGGCCGAACGTGATTTCGAGGGCTTCTGGGCCCGCCTGGCGCGCGAGCACCTGCAGTGGAACAAGCCGTTCACCCAGACGCTCGACGAATCCAACGCCCCGTTCTTCCGCTGGTTTGGTGATGGCGAACTCAACGCTTCGGCCAACTGCCTCGACCGGCACATAGGCACGCCCACCGAGAACAAGACCGCCATCATCTTCGAAGCCGACGATGGCGCCGTCACCCGCATCACCTACAAAGAGCTGCTGGCCCGCGTGAGCCAGTTTGCCAACGCGCTGCAATCGTGCGGCGTGGGCAAGGGTGACCGCGTGCTCATCTACATGCCCATGACCATCGAAGGCGTGGTGGCGATGCAGGCCTGCGCGCGCATCGGCGCCACGCACAGCGTGGTGTTTGGCGGCTTCTCGGCCAAGGCAGTGCAGGAGCGCATCATCGACGCGGGCGCCGTGGCCGTGGTCACCGCCAACTACCAGCTGCGCGGCGGCAAGGAACTGCCGCTCAAGGGCATCATCGACGAAGCCCTGGCCATGGGCGGCTGCGACACTATCCGCAACGTGCTGGTGTACGAGCGCACTCCAACTCCCTGCAATATGGTGGCAGGCCGCGACCGCACCTTTGCCCAGGTGCTCGAGGGCCAGAGCACCGAGTGCCCCGCCGTGGCCGTAGGGGCCGAGCACCCGCTGTTCATCCTCTACACCTCGGGCTCGACGGGCAAGCCCAAGGGCGTGCAGCACAGCACGGGCGGCTACCTGCTGTGGGCCAAGATGACCATGGACTGGACCTTCGACCTGCGCGCCGACGACATCTTCTGGTGCACGGCCGACATCGGCTGGATCACCGGCCACACCTATGTGGCCTACGGCCCGCTGGCAGCGGGCGCCACACAGATCATCTTCGAGGGTGTTCCCACCTACCCGAATGCAGGCCGCTTCTGGCAAATGATCGAGCGCCACAAGTGCAGCATCTTCTACACGGCGCCCACGGCGATCCGCTCGCTCATCAAGGCGGCCGAGGGCGACGCAGCCGTGCACCCTGCGCGCTCGGACCTCTCCAGCCTGCGTATCCTGGGCAGCGTGGGCGAGCCCATCAACCCCGAAGCCTGGATGTGGTACTACAAAAACGTGGGCGGCGAGCGCTGCCCGATTGTGGACACCTTCTGGCAGACCGAAACCGGCGGCCACGTCATTACCCCGCTGCCCGGTGCCACACCCCTGGTGCCCGGCAGTTGCACGCTGCCGCTGCCGGGCATCACAGCGGCCATCGTGGATGAGGCAGGGCACGACATGCCCAATGGCTCGGGCGGCATCCTGGTCATCAAGCGCCCCTGGCCCAGCATGATCCGCACCATCTGGAACGACCCCGAGCGCTTCAAAAAGAGCTACTTCCCCGAAGAACTCAAGGGCTACTACCTGGCCGGTGACGGCGCCGTACGCAGCGCCGACCGCGGTTACTTCCGCATCACCGGCCGCATCGACGACGTGCTCAACGTCTCGGGCCACCGCATGGGCACGATGGAAATCGAATCGGCCCTGGTGGCCAAGACCGACCTCGTGGCCGAAGCTGCCGTAGTGGGCCGCCCCGACGACGTGACCGGCGAGGCCATCTGCGCCTTTGTGGTGCTCAAGCGCTCGCGCCCCACGGGCGATGAGGCAAAGGCGATTGCCAAAGAGTTGCGCGACTGGGTGGCCAAGGAAATCGGGCCGATTGCCAAGCCCAAGGACATCCGCTTCGGCGACAACCTGCCCAAGACCCGCAGCGGCAAGATCATGCGCCGCCTGCTGCGCTCCATCGCCAAGGGCGAGCAGATCACCCAGGACACCAGCACGCTGGAGAATCCGGCCATCCTGGATCAATTGGCCCAGACCAATTGATCCAGTAGGGCGCAGCAAGCCGCCCACGCGCAGCCCTTGCGGGATTCGGGGTCATGCACGTGGCGCGGCGACGTGAGATGGTCCCGGCTGCGCGGGCTTCAGCTACCGGCCGTTCAGGGTGCAGCCTGCCCTGCAACGCAGCAGGGCAGGGTTTGTGCTTCACAGATCCGCAAGCACGCGCACGTGGGCCTCGACGCTGCGGGCCAGGGCGTTCATCACATAGCCCCCTTCCAGGCACGAGACGATACGGCCCTTGCAGTAACGGCGTGCCACGTCCTTGATGCGCTGGGTGATCCAGGTGTAGTCCTGCTCGGTCAGGCCAAGCTGACCCATGTCGTCGTCGCGGTGGGCATCGAAGCCGGCGCTGATGAAGATCATCTCGGGCTTGAATTCCTCCAGGCGCGGGATCCACATCATCTCGACGATCTCGCGGATGTCCATGCCGCGGGTGTAGGCTGCCACCGGCACATTCACCATGTTGGGCGCGGGATTGTGGTCGCCGCTGAACGGGTAGAACGGGTGCTGGAAGATGCCCACCATGAGCGCACGCTCGTCGCCAGACAGGATGTCCTCGGTGCCGTTGCCGTGGTGCACATCAAAGTCGACCACGGCCACACGCTTGAGGTTGTAACGCTGCAGGGCGTATTTGGCAGCCACGGCCACGTTGTTGAAAAAACAAAAACCCATGGCCTTGTCGCGCATGGCATGGTGGCCTGGCGGGCGAACGGCACAAAAGGCGTTTTCCAGTTCGCCGGCCATCACGGCGTCGGTGGCAGCCAGGGCTGCACCGGCCGAACGCAGCGCGGCGTTCCAGGTGTGCACATTCATGGAGGTGTCGGGGTCAACCTGGGTGTAGGCCGGGCCGCCGGCCTCCACCTCCTCACGCAACCAGTCGGTCAGGCCGCGCATAGCCGCAATGTGCAGTCGTGAATGCGCCAGCTCGATATCGGCCAGCGCCGCCTGCGGCGCCTCGAAGCGCTCCAGCGCATCGGTCACGCCCGTCACTAGCAGGCGGTCTTCGATGGCATCGAGCCGGCCAGGGCACTCAGGATGGCCCGGCCCCATTTCATGCGCCCAGCAGTCGCGGTGGGAAAAATAACCCGTCTTGCCCATTGCCTTGTCTCCACGCTTCAGAATTCGGGATAACGTCGCACCATGCAAACGCCTCAAAAAATCAAATCCATACTGGATCAGCTTAACACGGTGATCGTGGGCAAGAGCGCCCGCGTTCAGGATTGCGTGGCCTGCCTGCTCGCGGGCGGCCACCTGCTGATCGAAGACGTACCGGGGGTTGGCAAGACCACGCTGGCCCACGCCCTGGCCCACACTTTTGGGCTGCAGTTTGCGCGTGTGCAGTTCACGGCCGACCTGATGCCCAGCGACCTCATCGGCGTGTCGGTCTATGAGCGCGGCAAGGAAGATTTCGTGTTCCACCCCGGCCCGGTGTTTGCGCAGGTGCTGCTGGCCGACGAAATCAACCGCGCCAGCCCCAAGACGCAAAGCGCGCTGCTTGAGGCCATGGAAGAAAAGCAGGTGTCGGTCGAAGGCGCCACCCGCGACCTGCCCGAGCCATTTTTCGTCATTGCCACGCAAAACCCGCACGACCAGCTGGGTACCTATGCACTGCCCGAATCGCAGCTCGACCGCTTTCTGATGCGCATCTCGCTGGGCTACCCCGACCGCGCTTCTGAACGCCAGCTGCTTGCGGGCAGCGACCGGCGCGATAGGGCCCACGCGCTGCAGTCACTGCTGTCACCCCACGAACTGGCTGCACTGCAGCAACAGGTGCTGGCCGTGCACGCCTCCGACCCCCTGCTGGACTACGTGCAGGACCTGATTGCCGCCACGCGCTCGGGCCGGTGGTTTCTGCAGGGCCTGTCGCCGCGCGCCGGCATTGCGCTGGTGCGTGCGGCCAAGGCGCAGGCGCTGATCAGCGGCCGCGACTACGTGGCCCCGGACGATGTGCAGGCCATTGTGGCCCAGACCATCGCCCACCGCCTCATGCCTGTGGGCGATGCCGGACGTGGCGCCGTGGAGCAGGTGCACGCCATGGTGGCCGCGGTGGCGCTGCCCTGAGAAGGTGTTACAGACTCAGCCCATGGCCAACCCCCCTCCGCGCTCGTGGCCACGCCCCTGGGCCCTGCACCCGGGGAGGGCCGTACGACGGCGCTTCGATCGCTGGTGGCAGGCACGCCTGCCGCTGACCGACACCACCGTGCTGACCCAGCGCAATGTCTACATCCTGCCCACCGGTGCTGGCTGGATGCTGGCGCTCACGCTGCTGGTGTTGCTGGTGGCCTCGATCAACTTCCAGCTCAACCTGGGCTACCTGCTGACTTTTTTGCTGGCGGGCAGCGCCGGGGCAGGCATGCACGTGTGCCATGGCACGCTGCGCGGACTGAGCCTGCACCTGCGGCCACCCGAGCCGCACTTTCTGGGCCAGGGCGCCACACTGGAGGTGCAGCTGGCCAACGAGCGACGCACGCCGCGCCTGGGCATCGCGCTGGCCGTACACGGCAGCCGGCACTGGGCCTGGACCGACGTGCCCGCCCAGGGAGCCGCCACGGTGCAGGTGGCCTTTGCCCCCTCGCGGCGGGGGCTGCATCATGTGCCCACCCTGACCGCCGAGACGCGCTACCCGCTGGGCACCTTCCGTGTCTGGACACTGTGGCGTCCCGCCGCCGAAGTGCTGGTGTACCCGGCGCCCGAGCCCGGTGCGCCGCCCCTGCCGCCGGCCGAACCACGCGCAGGCGGCACGGGCAGCGCACCCCCCCACGGCACGGGCGAGCTCGAGGGTGTGCGTGCCTACCGCCGGGGCGATCCGCTGCAACGGGTGGTATGGAAGAAAGCCGCGCAGGCCCTGGCCACTGGCTCGGATGCGCTGGTCAGCCGCGATACGCAAGCGTCGCAGCACCACGAGCTGTGGCTGGATGCCGCCGCCACCGGCCTGGCCGACCCGGAGGCCCGCATCTCGCGCCTGACCGCCTGGGTGCTGCAGGCCGACCGGCTGGGCCTGGACTACGGCCTGCGCCTGGCGGGACAGCACATCGCCCAGGGCAACGGCCCGGCCCAGCGGCGACGCTGCCTGGAGGCCTTGGCCCTGTGGGGATGATTGGGGTCGATTTTCAGCATGAAAAACGCATCCAGCCCTTACTCATCAAGCGTATACAGCTATTTAATGAATAGCACCCGGGAGCTGCCATGATGCTGCGCCAGACCCTCAGCTCGCTGCCTCGGGACGCACGCGACACACTCTTTCTGCTCGTTGTCATCGCCTGGGTGATTGCACCGCAAGCCAGCGTGCTCCCCCTGTGGACCAGCCTGATGGCAGGCGCCGTGCTGCTGTGGCGCGGCATGCTGGCCTGGACGGGGCGCCCCCTGCCCCATGTGTGGCTGCTGCGCCTGGGATTGGTTCTGGCGGTGGCAGGCACGCTGCTGACGCACCGCACCATCCTCGGGCGCGATGCCGGGGTCACGCTCATCGTGGTGCTGCTGGCACTCAAGACGCTGGAGGCCCGCGCGCAGCGCGATGCGCTGGTCATCTTTTTTCTGGGCTTCTTCACGATGCTCAGCAATTTTTTCTATTCCCAGTCTCTGCCCACCGCCGTGGCCATGCTGGTGGCCCTGCTGGGCCTGCTGACCGCGCTGATCAACGCCCACATGCCGGTGGGCCGTCCCCCCCTGGCGCAGGCCATGCGCACGGCGGGCACCCTGGCGCTGCTGGGCACACCGATCATGGTGGCGCTGTTCATGTTCTTTCCGCGCGTGGCGCCCTTGTGGGGCGTGCCCAGCGACGGGCTGACCGGCCGCAGCGGGCTATCGGGCAGCATGCAGGTGGGCAATATTGCCGAACTGGCGCTGGACGAACGCATTGCCCTGCGCCTGCGCTTTGACGACCCGGCCTATGTGCCGCCGCAATCGGTGCTGTATTTTCGTGGCCCGGTACTCAGCCGCTTTGATGGCCGCGAATGGCAGGCCGAACCGGTGCGCGAAGACCTGGGTCTGAGCTCCCAGACCGACATGGCGGCCAACCTGCAGGTGCAGGGCACGCCGCTGCGCTACGAGATCACCCAGGAGGCCCACCAGCGCCCCTGGCTGCTGCTGCTCGAAGCCACTCCCGTCAAGCCGGAGCTGCCGGGCCTGTCGTTTTCAATGGCGCAGGACCTGCAATGGCTCAGCGCCCGCCCCCTGACCGACGTGGTGCGCCTGCGCGCCGAAAGCTACCCGCAGTTCCGCCACGGCCCCCAGGCCGACACACCGCGGCTGCGTGCATTCACCCGCCTGCCGCAGGACAGCAATCCACGCACCCTGGCGCTGGCCGCCCAGCTGCTGGCCGATCCGGCCGTGGCCGCCGGCGGCACGCAGGCCGTGGTGGATGCCGCCCTGCAGCACCTACGCACGGGCGGTTACACCTACACGCTCGAGCCTGGGGTGTATGGCGAGCACACAGCGGATGAATTCTGGTTCGACCGCAAGCAAGGCTTTTGCGAACACATTGCCTCGGCCTTTGTGGTGCTGATGCGGGCTGCGGGCGTTCCTTCCCGCATCGTCACCGGCTACCAGGGGGGCGACCGCAACCCGGTCGATGGCTACTGGACCGTGCGCCAGAGCGATGCCCACGCCTGGTCCGAGGTCTGGATGAACGAACGCGGCTGGGTGCGCGTGGACCCGACAGGCGCCGTCGCACCCGGGCGCGTGGGGGCCTTCCAGCGCCTGCAGGCCCCGCGCGGCGCCCTGGCCAACGCCGTGCAAACCGTCATCAGCCCCGACATGGCCCAGCGCCTGCGCGCCGTGTGGGAAGCCGCCAACAATTCGTGGAATCAGTGGGTGCTGAACTACACCCAGAGCCGCCAGCTCGACCTGCTGCGTGCCCTGGGCATTGACACCCCCGACTGGCACGACCTGGCACGCATCCTGGCCGGCCTGCTGGCCGGTTCCGTGCTGGCCGGGGCGCTCTGGACACTGTGGGAGCGCCTGCAACACGACCCCTGGCTGCGCATGCTGCACCACGCACGCTCCCGGCTGAAGCGCGCCGGCCTGACCACCCCGCCCAGCACCCCGCCGCGCACCTTGGCCGCGCAGGCGCATGCCCATTTTGGCGATGGCGCGGACGACATCAGTGCCTGGCTGCTGCGCCTGGAACAATGGCGCTACGCTCCCGCATCCCCCCAAACCCGCCAGGCCCTGCGCCAGCTGCAGCGCGATCTGCGCAGGCTGCGCTGGCCCCGCCCCCCTGCCTCCCCATGATCTTCCAGACCGCCTCAACCACTCTTTTATTGATAGCTGCTTGCGCAACACCTACCTGGGCTAGCAACCAAAAACACCCTGAAAAACCAACCTCTCGAACCGCTGCGGCAACGCAGAGCAGCCCGGCCTACGCCAGCCGCCCCGAGGCGATGCTGTTTGCCGACGACCTGGCCCAGCGCCGCGACCTGGATCGTGAATGGGTGCGCCAGGCCATCGGACAGGCCCGATTCCTGGCACGGGTGCCGCGCCTGGTACTGCCGCCACCCAAAGGCACAGCCAAGAACTGGCAGGCCTACCGCGCCCGCTTCATCGAACCGGTGCGCATCCGCGCGGGGGTGCGCTTCTGGCAAGATCACGCCGAGGCCCTGGCGCGTGCCGAGCGCGACTATGGCGTGCCGGCAGAGATCATTGTCGGCATCCTGGGCGTGGAAACCCTCTACGGCCAGCACATGGGCAACTTCCGCGTAATGGACGCCCTGGCCACCCTGGCCTTCGACTTCCCCGAAGCCCACCCGCGCTCTGCCGAACGCCAGGCCTTCTTCCGGCGCGAGCTGGAGCAGTTTCTGAGCCTGATGCACCGCACCCACACCGACCCGTTCACGCCGCGCGGCAGCTTTGCCGGGGCCATGGGCTGGTCGCAGTTCATGCCCTCGAGCTGGGTGCGGCACGCGGTGGATTTTGATGGCGACGGCCGGGTAGACCTCTTCTCCAGCCCGCAGGACGCCATCGGCTCGGTCGCCAACTACTTCATCGGCCATGGCTGGCAACCCGGCATGCCCACGCACTTTGGTGTGCAGCTCCAGGGCACGCCGGAGCAGACCGACGAATTGCTGGTGCCCGACATCCTGCCCACCTTCAACGCTGCCGGCATGCAGGCCCGTGGCGCCGTGCTCGACGACGCCGGCACCCGCCACCCCGGCCCGCTGGCCCTGGTCGAGCTGCAAAACGGCGACGGCCCGCCCAGCTACGTGGCGGGCACCGAAAATTTTTATGCGGTGACCCGCTACAACTGGTCGAGCTACTACGCCATGGCGGTGATCGAGCTGGGAAACGCCGTGAAGGCGGCGCGAGAACGCTGAGCCCGGAGAGCTGTGCATGCCCCCGGGGCATACCCTGGGCCCTTGGGTCACACGGGCGCCACGCAAACGCCACGCGCACACCCACAATGGCTGTAGAGCCCCAAGGAGACCCTGCATGCCCATGAGACAGCTCTCAGGACTGGACGCCAGCTTTCTCTACCTGGAGAAACCCGAAATGCCCATGCACGTGGGCGCCATGGTCCTGCTGGAGTTGCCTGCCGGCTACCGGGGCCGCTATGTGAACGACCTGCGACGGCATTACGCCGCGCGCATGCCCGCCACCCCGGCCCTGCGCCGGCGCCTGTGGTGGATGCCGCTGAACCTGGCCAACCCGGCCTGGGTGGATGCCGAGCCCGATCTGGCCTACCACATCGTGGAACACAAGCTCCCCAGCCGCCGCCGCAAGGAAACGGCAACACCGGACGCCCGCACGCTGCTGGAAGAAGCCATCTCGGCCCTGCATCCGCAACTGCTCGACCGCAGCAAGCCCCTGTGGCGCCTGTATGTCATCGAGGGCCTGCCGCGCAGCGCCAGCGGACACAAACAGGTGGGGGTGTACACACAGGTCCACCATGCGGCGGTGGACGGCCAGGCCGCAGTGGCACTGGCCAACGTGCTGTTTGACCTGAGCCCCGAGCCGCGCGACATCGCGCTGCGACCCTCCACGCGGCGCAAGACCTTCGAGATCGGCATGGCGGAGATGCTGCGCGGCGCCCTCAGCAACGAAGTGGACCAGGTGGTGCGCATGGCACGCGCGCTCCCCGCCGCGCTGGGCACAGTGGCCCGCACCGCCAGGGGCACGTTCAGCATCAGGACCCTGCTCGGCAAGGGCAGCGGCAATGTCACACTGGCGCCCGCCACGCCGATGAACGTCACGGTCGGCTGCACCCGGGCGTTTGCCTCGGCCAGCGTGCCGCTGAAGGAACTCAAGGCGCTGGCCAAGGCGCATGAGGCCACGCTCAACGACCTGGTGCTCATGCTCTGCGCGGGCGCGCTGCGCCGTTACCTGCAGCAACGCCAGCAACTCCCGCGCAAAAGCCTGGTGGCCGCAGTGCCGATCTCGCTGCGCCCGTCGGGCGACACGCGGCCCGACAACCAGGCCTCGATGAGCCTGATCAGCCTGGGCACGCACCTGGCCGATCCGGCCCGGCGCCTGGCGCACATCCGTGCAGCCAGCAGCGCCATGAACACGACCATGGGCCAGATGAAAAGCATCCTGCCCACCGATTTTCCATCCATTGGCGTGCCCTGGCTGATGGAAGCGGCAGCCTCTCTCTACGGCAAGGCCCGGGTGGCCGACCGCCTGCCGCAGGTGGCCAACGTGGTGATCTCCAACGTGCCCGGCCCGCAGGTACCGATCTATCTGGCCGGTGCGCGCGTGCGAGCCAGCTGCCCCACCAGCATCGTTGTGCATGGGCTGGCACTGAACATCACGGTGCAGAGCTTCGACGCCCACATGGACTTCGGCCTCATGGCCGACGCGGCCGCCCTGCCCGACGTGAAGGCCCTGGCAGCGGCGCTGGATGGCGCCTTTGACGAACTGCAGACACTCCCCCTGCCTGCAGCCGCCGAGACCCCCCAGCCCCGGCGCATCGCCCGCAAGAGCGCCGCGGCCCAGGCGACGGCGCCCGCAGGCAAGGTGTCGCGCAAGCGACTGGCCTCTAGGGTTAGCACGCCCGGCCCCCGCGCACGCAGTCGCTAGCATGTTTGCATGGCTTTCAACCTTGGCGCACGCATGACTTCCCGATCTCACCGCAAGACCCGGCCAGAACCCGCCTGCCGCGACGACACCGGCCTGCACCTGGTGCCACCCGGCCTCGGGCTGGTCATGCTGGAGGCCCGTGCACCCTGGGAGGCCATGGCAATGGCGGCAGTGTCACCCTGGCTCTCGCGCATGCCATCGGGCGACGGCCATGCCGTGCTGGTCTTCCCCGGCCTGGGCGCGTCGGACATCAGCACGCTGGCACTGCGCCGCTTCCTCAAGCAGCATGGCTACCAGGCCCATGGCTGGAAACAGGGCCTGAACCTCGGCCCGCGCGACGGCGTGCTGGAAGGCTGTCGCGAGCGCATCGAGCAGCTGCACGCGCAACACGGCGGCAAGATCAGCCTGATCGGCTGGAGCCTGGGCGGCATTTACGCCCGCGAAATGGCCAAGGAAATGCCCGACATGGTGCGCAGCGTCATCACGCTGGGCACGCCGTTCACCGGCCACCCTAAGGCAACCAATGCCTGGCGCTTTTACCAGTGGGTCAGCAAGCAGCAGGCCCACGACGAGGAGCTGCTGGCCGAGGTGCGCAAGCCGCCCCCCGTGCCCACCACCTCCATCTACAGCAAGACCGACGGCATCGTGGCCTGGCAATGCAGCATCAACCCGCCACGGCACGCCCACACCGAGAACATCGAGGTGCACGCCAGCCACATCGGCATGGGCATGAACCCGCTGGCCATGTACGCCATTGCCGACCGTCTGCGCCAGGACCCGGCGCACTGGAAACGCTTCGATGCCCAGGGCGCACGCCGCTGGTTCTTCAAGGTGGCGCACCAGCCCGAGATGGTCACAGAGTGGTATTGACCCCCCTGAGCCGCTGCGCGTCTTCCCCCCAGGGGGACGCCCCCAGCGCCCGAACAGGGGAATGCTGGCGGCCCTTGCGCGGGGGCCGCTGGCCTTGGCCGCGCCCGTTTCATACGCTGCAGGTAGCGCACTGACCCCCATGCACGTTCAGGCCAACGGGCTGCGCATCGCGGTGGACGACCAGGGGCCGCCCACCGCCCCGGTGGTGCTGCTCATCATGGGCCTGGGCATGCAGCTCATCGCCTGGCCCCAGCCGCTGGTGCGAGAGCTGCGGGACCGGGGCTTTCGGGTGGTGCGCTTCGACAACCGGGATATCGGCCTGAGCCAGGGTTTTGACCACGCCGGGGTGCCGAACCTGGCCCTGGCAGGGCTCCGCCACGCACTGCACCTGCCGGTGCGCGCCCCTTACCGGCTGAGCGACATGGCGCAGGACGCGCTGGGCGTGCTCGATGCCCTGGGCATTGCGCAAGCCCATGTGTGCGGCGCCTCGATGGGCGGCATGATTGCGCAGCACCTGGCGGCCAGCGCGCCGCAGCGGGTGGCCAGCCTGACGCTGATGATGACCACCAGCGGCGCTCGCTCGCTGCCCCGGCCCTCCTGGGCGGTGCAGCGCACGCTGCTGTCACGCCCCCGGGGCCCGGGCCAGGAAGCCGCGGTCGAATGGATTGTTCACATGCTGCGCACCATCGGCAGCCCCGGCTACCCGGCCGATGCCGAAGCCCTGCGCGAGCGCGCCCTCGAATCGGTGCAGCGCGCCTGGCACCCTGCAGGTTCGATGCGCCAGTTGCTGGCCATCGTGGCCGATGGTGACCGTACGCCACTGCTTGCGCGCATCACGGCGCCCACGCGCATCGTGCACGGTATGGCCGACCCGCTGGTGCCCCTGGCCTGTGGCCAGCATCTGGCACGGCACATTCCTGGCGCAGAAACCGACTTCATTCCCGGCATGGGGCATGACCTGCCCGACGCCTTGCTGGAGCGGTTCGCGCAGGGTATCGCGCGCCGCGCGGAGCGCACAGACACCCATTCCGCCGTTTGATGCCACCTATAAAAAAATAGCTGCGAGCGCTTTTCCGGATTGCGCTGGCAGCTATCAATAAAAGAGCAAGATTGTCAGAAACGCTGCATGGTGCAGCTGTGCGGCTGCTGTGCCTTGTCGGCCGGAATATCGCGCACCACGCGGAAGCCGTAGCCCGAGCCCTCCACGTCAAAGCGCACACCCGGCGCGCCCTGCTTGTCCATCACGCCCACCACCAGCGACTGCTGGAACTGGTGGTCGGCCGCGCGCATGCGGCCGCTGCGCCCGGCCAGCCGCACGCTGGCTTTTTCCATCTGGCGTGCAATGGCCGTGGCATCCACGCTGCCGGCGGCCTCGATGGACTGGGCCAGCGCCTCCACCATGAGCTGCATGCGCATATGCACGTAGTCGTCCTGCGGCTTGGAAAAGCGCTCGCGGAACGACTGGTAGAACGCCTCGCTCTGCGCACCCGGCACGTTGGGCAGCCAGTCGGCCACCGCAACCACCTTGCCCACGCCCGCATCGCCAATGGCCGCAGGCGCGCCCAGCGCGTTGCCATAGAAGGTGTAAAAACTGCCGTTGAAGCCCACCTCGCGCGCGGCCTTGACCAGCAACGTCAAATCGTTGCCCCAGTTGCCGGTGATGACGGCCTGCGCGCCGCTGGTCTTGATCTTCACCGCATAAGGCGCAAAGTCCTTCACGCGGCCCACGGGGTGCAGCTCGTCGCCCACCACGGCCACGTCGGGGCGCTGGGCAGAAAGTTGCTTCTTCGCCTCGCGCAGCACGGCCTGGCCAAAACTGTAGTCCTGCCCGATCAGATAGACGCTCTTGAGCGCACTGTCGGCGCGCAGCACGTCCATGAGGGCGGCCATGCGCATGTCGGCATGGGCGTCGAAGCGGAAATGCCAGAAACTGCACTTCTCGTTGGTCAGGATGGGGTCCACGGCCGAGTAATTCAGGAACAGCACGCGCTTGCCGGGCTCGCGCTCGTTGTGCTTGTTGATGGCGTCGATCAGCACCGCCGCCGTGGCCGACGAATTGCCCTGCATGACCACGCGCGCGCCATCGTCGATGGCCGCGCGCAGGGCCGACAGCGCCTCCTCGTTCTGGCCCTTGCTGTCGTAGCGCGCAAGCGCCAGCGGGCGGGCACCGCCCGCCGCCGCTGGCAGCAGCACACCGCCCCGTGCATTCACGCGGTCCACAGCCCAGAAGATGTTGCGGAACACCGCCTCGCCCGTATTCGCAAAGGCCCCCGAAAGGCTTTCGATCAGCGCCAGCTTGACGGGCGCGGGCGCGGGCGCCGCCGGGGCGCTGCTGCCCTGTGCCGCTGTCTGGGCATGGCCCACCGGTATCGCGGCGGCAACGGACAGCGCCACCCCCAGCGCCAGGCGCCATGGGGCCTGGACGGCGAACTTCAACGGGGCAAGGTGAAAATTCAGCATGTTTTTTTATCCTTGAAATCGGAAAAGGCACACCTAACTGCGAGGCATGCGGGCAGCACAACGGCAGCCGCGCAGTGTATAGGAGTTAACCCTGATGATTTTCACCCCCCTGATGACCCGCCGCGCCACCAGCGCCCCCCGCCCCTCCGACGTGGCACTGCAGCGCTTTCTGGTGGGCGCCCTCCAGGCACGGCCTGCGGCCCGCCCCGCCGGTGTCACGGTGACCCAGGATGACAAGGCCACCACGCTGCAGCTTGACGTGCCGGGCCTGGCGCGCGAACAGCTGCAAATCACCATCGAGGGCAAACAGGTGCAGGTGCAGAGCATGGAAGGCGCCCCGCGCCAGGTGCGCCGCGCCTGGGAGCTGGCAGAAGACATCGACGCCGCCGCCAGCACAGCGCGGCTGGAGCACGGCGTGCTCACGCTGACCCTGGCCAAGCGCCCCCCGGCCGCCAAGGCGGTGGAAATCACCGTGCATTGAAGCGCGCATCGCTATCTTTTAGATAGCTTGAACCGCCTGTTCAGCAATCGCTGCGGGCGGTTTTTTCATTCATGCCGCAGCGCCTCGATCGGGTCCATGCGCGCCGCGCGCCGCGCCGGGAAGTAGCCGAACAGCACGCCAATGCCCGCCGAGAACAGGAAGGACAACAGGTTCACGCCCGGGTTGAAGAGGTAGGGAACCTTCATCAGGCCGGCCAGCAGCACCGAAGCCCCCGTGGCCAGCACGATGCCGATCAGCCCGCCCAGCGCCGCCAGCACCACGGCCTCGATCAGGAACTGCAGCAGCACCTCGCGCTCCAGCGCGCCAATCGCCAGGCGCAGGCCGATCTCGCGCGTACGCTCGGTCACGCTCACCAGCATGATGTTCATGATGCCGATGCCGCCTACCAGCAGGCTCACGGCGGCCACGGCGCCCAGCAGCATGGTCAGGACCTTGGTGGTGCCCGAGAGGGTGTCGGCCAGTTGCTTGGTGTCGAGAACGTTGAAGTTGTTTTCATCCGCCTGGGCCAGCTTGCGCCGCTCGCGCAGCAGCTCGGTCAGGCTGGCCTTGACGCGCTCGGGGTCGCTGCCGTCCTGCATCGACACCAGCAGGGTCTGCACCCGCGTGCTGCCGGTCACGCGGCGTTGCAGGGTCTTGAGGGGGACCAGCACCACATCGTCCTGGTCGTTGCCAAAGGCGCCCTGCCCTTTCGAACCGAGCACGCCCTTGACCTCGCACGAAAACGCCTTGACGCGCAGCGGCTGGCCGACGGCGTCGGTGCTGCCAAACAGCTCGCGCTGCACGGTGGCGCCGATC
>JANJVG010000082.1 GCA_024710165.1 Burkholderiaceae bacterium | reverse complement strand
AACCGTCCTCGGCAGACGCTTGGCTGGGATTCCCCCTATCAGGCTTTCCAGCGATTCATGGCGGCTATCGCCGAGAAGAACTCCGCTACCATTCATTGAATATCAACCAGCGGTGTTGCACTTCAGATTTGAGACCGCCCTGATTTTCCGGACAATGAATGTCCTTCAGGTCCATGGCCTTGCGGCACACCGTGCTGCAGTGCAACCGGCAGTGGTACTGCGGTACCGGGAGTGCGGCAGACACATTTGGACGAAAATCAGCCGGTCCAATCCGGATTTCCCACGGGGCCTTGGCGGCGAGACTCCCGGGCGCCCCTTGATGGCCCTCGGTGCTCCCGCCGGACCCATCTCACAAGGATCAGCATGGCTCTTTACTGCATCGGCGATGTGCAAGGCTGCGACGGTGCGTTGCAGCGCCTGCTCGAACTCGTCGGTTTTTCGCCCAGTCGCGACACCGCCTACCTGCTGGGCGACCTGGTCAACCGCGGCCCGGATTCGGCCGCCGTGCTGCGCCGCTGCATGGCGGCCGACGGTGCGCTGCGCTGTCTGCTGGGCAACCATGACCTGCACCTGCTGGCCACGGCCCATGGGGCACGCAAGCCCTCGCGCCGTGACACGCTGCAGGGCATCGTGACGGCCGACGACGGCAACCGCCTGCTCGACTGGCTGCGCCAGCAGCCCCTGGCCATGGCCCATGAGCACGGCGGCGAAACCCTGCTGATGCTGCACGCCGGTGCCCTGCCCGCCTGGAACGCCGCCGACCTGCTGCGCCTGGCGGACGAGGTGCATGCCGTGCTGCGCGGCAACGCGCTGCCCGCTTTTTTGCACCAGATGTACGGCAACCAGCCCGACCACTGGAGCGACGCATGGACCGGCATCGACCGGCTGCGGGTGATCGTCAACGCCCTCACAAGGCTGCGCTTTTGCTCCCCCGAGGGAACCATGGACTTTGAGAGCACCGAAAGTGCGGCCAGCGCCCCCGCAGGGCTGCTGCCTTGGTTTGACGTGCCCGGGCGCCGCACAGCAGGCACGCTGGTGGCGTTTGGACACTGGTCCACCCTGGGCTACATGAGCCGCCCTGACCTGCTGGCATTGGACACCGGTTGCGTCTGGGGCGGGCAACTCAGCGCCGTGCGCTTTGGTACCACGCTGGCCGAGCGCGAGCTGCTGCAGGTGGCCTGCCCTCAGGCGCAGGCACCGGGATGATCTTCTAATTTGATAGCAAAAAGCGCTTGACTGGCAAGCGCTTGAGTTATTTTTGAATGCATGACACCCACACGGTGCCATCAGGGTCAGGATATGGTGTCCGAGGACTTGAACAACGCGGCCACCTTGCGCTTGGGCTTGATGTTGGGCGAAATACGGCCGGTAGCGGCACGTTCGGCCACTTCCCAAGTGGGCTTGGCCTGGGCGGCGGGCGCCTCGTAAGGGCGGTCAAAAAACGGATCGCGCGAGGCCTGCGCCGTGCGGAAGCCCCCGCGCTGCGAGCGTGGAGCGCGCTCACCATAGGGCGCACGCTCGGGCGAAGCAGGACGGGCTGAACTGCCTTCTTCCGCCCCTTCGGCCTCACGCCAATGGCGGCGCCCGTCGTTGATACGGCCGCGCGGGCGGTCTTCGTCGTATTCAAGCGCCTCGATCTCGATCTTCTTTTTGAGCAGCTTTTCGATGTCGGCCACCAGGCGCGCATCGCTGCCCGAGACCAGCGTCACCGCCAGCCCCGAGGCCCCGGCACGGCCGGTGCGGCCGATGCGGTGCACGTAGTCTTCGGCATTGAAGGGCACGTCGAAGTTGAACACCGCCGGCACGTCCTTGATGTCCAGACCGCGCGCGGCCACGTCGGTGCACACCAGCAGATCGACCGCGCCCTGCTTGAAGGCGTCCAGCGCCTTGAGGCGCTCGTCCTGGCTCTTGTCGCCGTGCAGCGCGGTGGTCTTGAGGCCTTCGCGCTCCAGGCTGCGGGCCAGGCGTGCGCAGCCGAGCTTGCTGTTGACGAAGATGAAGGCCTGCTTGATGCCCCGGGACTTGAGCACCTGGTGGATGGCGTGGCGCTTGCCGTCATCGTTGGCGCTGTAGAAATGCTGCTCGACGGTGGAGGCGGTCTCGTTGGGCCGCGCCACCTCGATGGTGATGGGGTCCTGCAGGTAGCTGCCTGCCAGGCGTTTGATTTCGGGCGAGAAGGTGGCACTGAACAGCAGCGTGGTGCGCTGCTTGGGCAGGTAGCTCAGGATGCGCTGCAGGTCGGGCAGGAAGCCGATATCGAGCATGCGGTCGGCCTCGTCGAGCACCACGTACTCCACCTGGTTGAGCACCGCGTTCTTGGCCTCGATGTGGTCCAGCAGGCGGCCCGGCGTGGCCACCAGCACCTCGACACCCTTCTTGAGCTCGATGGTCTGGGGCTTCATGTCCATGCCGCCAAACACCACGGTGCTACGCAGCTTGGTGTGCTTGGCGTACAGCGCGATCTGCTGGGCGACCTGGTCGGCCAGCTCGCGTGTGGGCAGCAGCACCAGCGCACGCACGGGGTGGCGCGCCGGAGAGGTGGAGCTGTTTTCGTGCTTGAGCAGGCGCTGCAGCAACGGCAGCGAGAAAGCCGCCGTCTTGCCGGTGCCCGTCTGGGCTGCGCCCATCACGTCCTTGCCGGTCAGCACAACCGGAATGGCTTGCGCCTGGATGGGCGTCATGGACTCGTAGCCCATTTCGGCCACGGCGCGTGCCAGCGGTTCTGCCAGCGAGAGATTGGAAAAGGAGCTTGTCATTTAGCCCGCTATTGTCGCACTGCAACGATAAAAGGGGTGTTTTTCGCCTGCGGACCCACCGAAGCCCCTGGGGTGCCACCCGAAGCAGAGGGACTTGATGCTATTTATTCAATAGCTACTTGCGATTGCTGAATAAGGGCTATACCCTTTTTTGATCCAAAATCATTCGAGCACGGCTCGCAGTTGCCGCGTGGTGACGGCCAGGCGCCTTGCGGCCATCTGGGCAAGGATATTCATCAGGTTGAGTGCCGCCTCGGGGTGGTGGTGCGCCCAGGTGTCAAAGTCGGCCCGCGCCAGGCGCACCAGGCGCGCCGCGCCGCGTTCAGCCCCCGCACAGGCGCTGCGCGGCATGCCATTGAGAAAGGCCATCTCGCCAAACACCATGCCTGGCCCCACCGTGGCCAGCCGCATCCCGCGTTCTGCGGGCCATAGCGTCGACAGTGTGATGTGGCCTGACTGGACAATCAGCAGGTCCTGATCGGTGTCACCCGCCTGAAACACCACCGCCTGCGCTGGCACGGCCTGGTGGACGAGCAGCGATTCCAGCGCCACGCGGGCTGCATGCGGCACCCCGTCACCCAATTCCCCCAGCAGGTCGCCCCGGGCCCGCGGCGGACGCTGGTGCACCGGACGCTGCGACAGGATGGCCGCCTCGGCCCACTCCAGCGCACGGTCGAGGTCGGCAAAGGCACGAACCCCCTCGCCGGCATGGGCCGACGCCTGGGGGTCCAACCCGGCCACGGCAGCTGCCACGCCCAGTTGCGAAAGATCGCGCATCAGCGCACGCAGCTGGGCCATTGCGGTGCTGTCCCAGGCGGGCACTCGGGCCGCATCCAGAATCACCCAGCGATGACGCGGCCGCAGCATCTGGCGCACCTGTTCGGCCATGTGGGCCGCTACGCCAAAGGACATCACGCCTTGCAGCTCGAAAACGGCCACCTGGTTCATGCGCGGCGCAATCCAGCCCTCGGACGCCGTGCGGCGCAGGCGGCGCGAGCGCAACTCGCCATCAAGCCGCACATGGCGCAGCACCCTGGCCGCCGAATCGTGCAGCAGAACAAAGGTGGCCACCACCAGCCCCGCCACCAGGGCAGCCACGCCGCCCAGCACCGCAAACACCAGCGCCACCAGCCAGCTTTGCGCCCAGGTCGCGCTCGATTTGCGTGCATAGGCGGGCGACCACATCAGGCGGGGCACCTGCAGCAGACCAGCCAGCACCAAACCGCCAGCCAGACTCGCCATGGGCACCCAATGCAGCCACCACGGGCCGGTGAGGGACACCCCCAGCATGATGGCGGCATGCCAGCGGGGCGCATCGCGCGAAGGCCCCGCCTGCGCCAGCACAATGCGCGAGCGCGAGGCACTGGTGGACGCCGGGATCAGACCCGCCAATGCGCACAGCGCACCCAGCAGGCTTTCGCGCCGCAGGGCGGCGTTGGCATTGCCACGCAGCCCGTGGTCCAGCTCCAGCTCCTGGTTGAAGACCAGAATCTCCAGGCTGTTGACCAGCGCCATCAGCAGCGCCAGCACCACCAACGGCTGGCCGTGCTGCTGCGCCAGCGCCAGCCAAGGGATACCGCTCCAGTCGGGCCACAAGGGGCCGGCAAAGCTGCCGGGCGCCACAGCGGCAACAAACACATTCCCCAGCCCGGCACCCCACAGCCCGGCCAGCGCCACCACCAGGGCCACCACAGCCACGGCCGTCAACAGCCCCGGCATGCGCGGCCAACGCCGGCGCAGCCACCAGGCCAGAGCCGCCACGACCAGAGCGGCCAGGGCATGCCACGGCATGCGCGCATCGGTCAGCGAGCCGCTGCCAAAACCATTGCGCACCTGCCCCAGCACCATCAGCAGCCCGACACCGGCGGCAAACCCGTGCGTCACCGAAATGGGCAGAAAACGCGCCACCGCCGCCAGCCGCAATACACCCAGCAGCCACTGAAACACGCAGGCCAGCGCCACCGTGCCCCCCGCCACGGCCAGCACCTGGCGGGCGCTCAGGTTCAGGGAGGGCGCCGCACCCTGGGCAGTGGCCAGCACGGCCGCAAACAGCAGGGCCACCACGGTGGTGGGCGCATACACCACGCCCGCGCGCGGCGCAGCCAGCGTGAGCAGCAAGCCCGGCAGTGCGGCCGACCACAGGGCCAGCGCCGCCAACGAATGGCTGCCCGCCAGCGGCGCAAAGGCCAGCACGCCCAGGCCCACCGCATGGGGCACCGTGACGGCAGCAGCAGACCACGCGGCAGCCATGGCCGAAGGCTGCGCCGCGCCTGCAGGCCCGCCCCGGTGCAGCGGCGCAGAACACATGCCTGCGGCCTGTCGCTTGGGCATACGGCTTGCCTTGGAGTGGTTCAAAACCTCAGAGCGCGCGGGCCGAGAAGGTGTCGCAGGCCTTGAGATTGCCCTGTTGCAGACCGGCGTTGAACCAGCGCTGGCGCTGCGCGCTGGTGCCGTGCGTGAACGAATCGGGTACCACAGCTGCGCCGCTGGCTTGCTGCAAGGCGTCGTCGCCAATCTGTGCTGCCGCGTTCATCGCCTCTTGCACATCGCCCTGCTCCAGAATCTGGCGCGCATTGTGGGCATGGTGGGCCCACACGCCGGCAAAGCAATCAGCCTGCAGTTCCAGCCGCACAGACAAGCGGTTGTATTCAGCCTGACTGACCTGCCCGCGCACCTGGTCCACCTTGCGGCTGATCCCCAGCAGGTGCTGCACATGGTGGCCCACCTCGTGCGCGATCACGTAGGCCTGGGCAAAGTCGCCCGGGGCGCCCAGGCGGTGTTTGAGGGTTTCGTAAAAGCCCAGGTCGATATAGACCTTCTGGTCGGCCGGGCAATAAAACGGCCCCATGGCGGCCTGGCCCGTCCCGCAGGCCGTGGGCGTGGAGCCCCGGAACAGCACCAGCCTGGGTTCCTGGTAGCTGCCACCCGCCTGGCGAAACAGGCCTTGCCATACATCTTCGGTATCGGCCAGCACGGTGGACACGAATCGGGCCATGGTGTCGTCTGCCGGCGGGCGCTGGGCGGGCGCCTGCTGTACCTGCGCCGGCATGCCACCCCCACTGAGCAGGCCCAGAAGGGTGAGCGGGTTGATCCCCAGAACCCAGCCACCCACCAGGGCGATGACGATGGTGCCAATGCCGATGCCACGGCGGCCCGGAACCGAAAAACCGCCACCGCCGCGGCGATCTTCCACATTGTCAGACTGACGATTGCCTTCCCATTTCATGGCTTGCTCCCTAGACCAGCGAATCAGAGAAATCGGCGGTGTGCGCCGCCGGGCCAGAACCCGCTGCGCCGGTGCCGCCCCTTGTCGCCAGCGCAACACAGGGCAGGCGCCTTTTCGTCATGCGCGCGGCAGTGTCACGCCATGCTGCCCCTGGTACTTTCCGCCCCGGTCCTTGTACGAGACTTCGCAGACGTCGTCCTTGTCGCTCTCGAAGAACAGCACCTGGGCGCAGCCCTCGCCCGCGTAAATGCGCGCGGGCAGCGGCGTGGTGTTGGAGAACTCCAGCGTCACGTAGCCTTCCCACTCGGGCTCAAACGGGGTGACGTTGACGATGATGCCGCAGCGCGCGTAGGTGCTCTTGCCCAGGCAGATGGTGAGCACGTTGCGAGGGATGCGGAAATACTCCATCGTACGCGCCAATGCAAAGCTGTTGGGCGGGATGATGCAGCTGTCACCCTCGAAATCGACGAAGCTCTTTTCATCAAAATTCTTCGGGTCCACCACCGTGCTGTGGATATTGGTGAAGACCTTGAATTCGGGCGCGCAGCGGATGTCGTAACCGTAGCTGCTGGTGCCGTAGCTGATGATCTTGCGGCCCTCGGCCTCGCGCACCTGGCCGGGCTCGAAGGGCTCGATCATGCCGTGCTCGGCCGCCATGCGGCGGATCCATTTGTCACTCTTGATGCTCATGGTGGAAGGCTCCTCGCCAGTACTACGATTTTGATAGCTATCAGCGCTTGACCATCAAGCGCCAGGGCCGTATTTTGCTTGAGAAATGACGGTCTGCTCAACAAGGCGATCATCGCCCAGCACGATCATGGCGAACAGCAACTCGTCCAGACTGCCCGCCTGGGCGGTGCGCCGCGACAGCAGCGGCGTGGCCTGGGGGTTGAGCACGATGAAGTCGGCCTCGCAGCCCGGCTGCAGGTTGCCTACCACGCCCGCCATTCCCAGTGCCTTGGCGGCACCGGCCGTGTGCTGCCACCACAGCTGCCGGGGCGAGAGGCTCAGCCCCGGTTTGGTCTGGCCCTCGCGCCCCACGGTGTAAGCCGCGAGCATGGTGCGAAAGGGCGAAAAACTCGTGCCGCCGCCCACGTCGCTGGCCAGGCCGTAGACAAATCCGGCCCGGTCGGCCGCCTGGTAGTCAAAAAAACCGCTCCCGAGAAACAGGTTGCTTGTGGGGCTGACGGCCGCGGCGGTGCGGCGCTGGCGCATCAGTGCGCGGTCAGCATCATCAAAATGGATGCAGTGCGCATACACGGCACGTTCGCGCATCAGGCCAAAGTCGTCGTACACCGCCAGGTAGCTGCGCGAGCGCGGGTACAGCTCGCGCATCCAGCGGACCTCGTCCAGGTTCTCGGCCACATGCGACTGGATCCACACGTCCGGGTACTGCGCCGCCAGTTTGCCCGCGCCGCGCAGCTGGGCCGGGCTGCTGGTGGGCGCAAAGCGCGGCGTGATGGCGTAGCCCAGGCGGTCCACGCCGTGCCAGCGCGCAATGAGGTCCTCGGTGTCGATGAGGCTTTGCTCGGTGTCATCGCGCACGCCGTCGGGGGAATGGCGATCTTGTAGCACTTTGCCGGTGATCAGTCGCAGCTGCCGGCGCCGTGCCTCGGTGAACAGCGCATCGACCGACGGCGGATGCGAGGTAGCGAAGGCCAGTGCCGTGGTCACGCCATTGCGCAGCAGCTCGTCGAGGAAAAATTCGGCCACCTGTGCGGCATAACCGTGCGCCACAAAGCGCTTTTCATGCGGAAAGGTGTAGTACTCCAGCCAGGGCAGCAGGCCCTCGGCGGGCGAGCCGATCACGTCGGTCTGCGGGTAGTGGACATGCATGTCCACGAAGCCGGGCGCAATGATGCGCCCCGGCCAGTGCGTGACCGGGTGCCCGGCGAACTCGGGCGCCAGCCGGTGCCAGGCCCCGGCCGCCTGAACGCGCTGGCGGCCATGGGCATCGGGGCCGATGGCAAGCAATCCGTCCTCGTCGTGGAGGGCCTGGCCGTCATCGGCAAAACGCAGCAGGGCAGCGCGGTAAATGTGCATGGTGCAAGCTTACCGCCATGCATCACCGGGCAAGCCTGCCCTGTACGCCTTCCACCAGCCAGTTCATGCCAAGAATCTGCGTATCGCTGAGCGTCTGGCCCCGGGCGATTGCCTCGCGGCCCTCGTTGTCGCGCACGGCAGCCTGGGTGGCATGAAAGGGGTGCAGCTTGCCGGCGGCAATGTCCTTCTGGCGCGCCAGCACTTCTTGCTTCACTGCGGGCGGCACCTTGCTGCCGAAGTCGCCCACCCGGATCATGCCCTCCTTGACTCCGCCCCAGACATTGCCGCTCTTCCAGGTGCCGCTCTGAGCGGCGCGCACGCGGGCCGTGTAGTAATCGCCCCAATGGTGCGTGACAGCCAGGAGCTGCGCATCGGGCCCGACGCGGCGCATGTCGGAGTGGTAGGCAATCGCCAGCTTGCCGCGCTCCTGCGCCGCCGCCATGACCGCGGTCGAGGCGGTATGGAAGGCGATCACATCGGCGTCCTGGTTGAACAGCGCCATGGCGGCATCGCGCTCCTTGGGCGGGTCGAACCAGACGTTCAGCCACACCACCTTCACCTGCGCCTTAGCGTTCACCGAGCGCATGCCCAGCGTGAAGGCGTTGATGCCCTGCAGCACCTCGGGGATGGGGAAGCCCGCCACGTAGCCGGCCACGCCGGTCTTGCTCATGCGGGCCGCCGCGATGCCCGCGAGGTAGCGGCCCTCGTAGTAGCGCGCGTTGGCCGTGGCCACGTTGGCCGCCTGCTTGTAGCCGGTGATGGACTCGAACTTCACGTCGGGGAAGTCCTGCGCCACCTTGAGCGTGGGCTCCATGTAGCCAAAGCTGGGCGTGAAGATGATCTTGTGGCCCGTGGCGGCCAGGTCACGGATCACGCGCTCGGCATCCTGCCCCTCGGGCACGTTCTCCACAAAGGTGGTTTTCACCTGGGTGCCCAGCGCAGCCTCGACGGCCTTGCGGCCCTCGTCGTGCTGGCGCGTCCAGCCCGCCTCGGTGATGGGCGAGACATAGACAAAGCCCGCCTTCACGGGTTCGGCAGGCGCCTTGGTCTGGGAAAAAACGGGGGCGATAAAACAGGCGGCCGCGAGCGCGGCAGCGAGGTTTTTGTACATGGTGTTCCTCTACATGGTCCCGAAGACAAAAAAACAAAAGACCGCCGGGACAGCGGTCTTTGCGCAGGATTTTACCGCAGGCACCCTGCGGCACCCGCGCGGGCTACCATGCGGCCATTGCCCACCATTTCATAGGAGCCGCTGCATGCCCATGTTCGTTGATCCCACCCCGCCCGGCCAATGCCTCTTCTGCAAACTTGTGGCGGGCGAGATTCCTTCAGCACGCGTATACGAAGACGCACTGACCCTCGCCTTCATGGACATCGGCCAGGTCAACCCCGGCCATGTGCTGGTGGCCACCAAGCGCCATGCGGCCACGCTGCTGGACATCACGCCCGAAGAAGCCGCCGCCGTCATGCAGACCGCGCAGCGCGTGGCAGCCGCCATCCAGGCGACGTTCGAACCGCCGGGCATCACCCTGCTGCAGGCCAACGGCCGCGAGGGCGACCAGACGGTGTTCCACTTCCACATCCATGTGGTGCCGCGCCATGCGCAGGATGGCATCGCCTTGACATGGCCGCGCAAAAACCCCGACGCCGCCACGCTGCAGGACTATGCCGCCCGGCTGGCCGCAGCCATCGCCCCAACGCCGTGAAACGTCAGTCGTACTCGACAAAGCGCTCAAACACTTCCTTGAGCTGGTGCTGCCAACGGCGCTTGTCTGGCTCGCTGGCAAAGCTGGCCTCGAAGCTGTTGCTGGCGAGTTGGTAGGCATGGCGCGCCGTCATGCCGGTGGCGGCGAACACCTGGGTGAAGTTGTCGTTGATATAGCCGCCGAAATACGCCGGATCATCGGAGTTGACGGTGGCGCAAAGCCCAGCCTCCAGCAACGGACGCAGGTTGTGGTCCTTCAGGTCGGGAAAAACACACAGCTTCTGGTTTGACAGCGGGCACACCGTGAGCGGCGTGCGGCTCTGCGCCAGGCGCTGCATGAGCGTAGCGTCCTTGAACGCCTGCACGCCATGGTCGATGCGCTCGACCTTGAGCACGTCCAGCGCGCTCCAGATAGAGGCGGGCGGCCCCTCCTCGCCCGCATGGGCCACCAGGTGCAGGCCCAGTTCGCGGCAACGGGCAAATACACGCGCAAATTTCTCGGGCGGGTGGCCCAGCTCACTGCTGTCCAGCCCCACACCGATGAACTTGTCCTGCAGCGGCAGGGCCTGCTCCAGCGTGGCAAAGGCCTCTTCCTCGCTGAGGTGGCGCAGAAAGCACAGGATCAGGCTGGCGCTGATGCCCAGCAGGGTACGCGCGTCCTCGCAGGCACGGTGCAGGCCGTTGATGACGGTCTCGATGGGTACACCGCGTGCCGTGTGCGTCTGCGGGTCGAAAAAGATCTCGGCATGCACCACGTTGTCGGCAGCGGCACGCGCGAGGTAGGCCCGGGCCATGTCGTAAAAGTCCTGCTCGTGCAGCAGCACGCTGGCACCGGCGTAGTAAATGTCCAGAAAGCTCTGCAGGTTGGTGAAGGCATAGGCACTGCGCAAGGCCTCCACGCTGGGGTACGGCAGCATCTGCCCGTTGCGCTGCGCCAGCGCAAAGATCAGCTCGGGCTCCAGCGAACCTTCGATATGGATGTGCAGCTCGGCTTTGGGAATGGCGCGCAGCAACGCAGGCAGGCGCTCGGGTGCAATCGGGGGAATCTTGAACATGGCAGACCTCGTGGGGGATCAAATGTCTGGGGTACATCATGCACCGCCGCGCGCCCAACGCAAAGGGCCGCACTGAGGCGGCCCTTGGCATACAGAGACAGCGACTTTACTTCTTGTCGCCGCCCGGCACCTTGCCTTCCACGCCCTTGACGTAGAAGTTCACACCACCCAGGAACTTGTCATCGGCCACCACGTCCTTTTCCAGCACGGGCTTGCCGTCCTGGCCTGCGATGGGGCCTTTCCAGATCACGAAGCTGCCGTCTGCCAGGCCCTTTTTGACCTCTTCGACCTTGGTCTTGATGTCAGCGGGCACGTCTTCGGCGATGGAGACGATGTCGATCGCGCCTTCCTTCACGCCCCACCAGGCCTGGCCGGTTTCCCACTTGCCTTCCAGCGCGTCGCGCGTGGCCTTGATGTAGTACGGGCCCCAGTTGATGACGGCCGACGCCAGGTGGGCCTTGGGGCCGTAGGCGGTCATGTCCGAATCCCAACCGAAGGCGCGCTTGCCCTTCTCCTGTGCGGTCTTGAGCACGGCGGGCGAGTCGGTGTTCTGGAACAGCACGTCGGCGCCGCCGTTGATCAGGCTGGTGGCGGCTTCGGTTTCCTTCGGGGGGCTGAACCATTCGTTCACCCACACCACCTTGGTCTTGATCTTGGGATTGACCGACTGAGCGCCCAGCGTGAAGCTGTTGATGTTGCGCAGCACTTCGGGGATGGGCACGGAGCCCACCACGCCCAGCGTGTTGCTCTTGGTCATGGCGCCCGCGATGATGCCCGCCATATAGGCGCCTTCATAGGTGCGGCTGTCGTAGGTGCGCACGTTGGCGGCCGTCTTGTAGCCGGTGGCGTGCTCGAACTTCACGTCGGCGAAGTCGGGGGCGATCTTCTGGATCGACTCCATGTAGCCGAAGGTGGTGCCGAAAATCAGCTTGTTGCCCTGGCTGGCCATGTCGCGCAGCACACGCTCGGCGTCAGCCGACTCGGGCACGCTTTCCACAAAGCTGGTCACCACCTTGTCGCCAAATTCCTTCTCGATGGCCTTGCGTCCGTTGTCGTGCGCAAAGGACCAGCCGCCGTCGCCCACCGGGCCGACGTAGGCAAACGCGATCTTCAGCGGCTCGGGCTTGGGTGCGGGGGCCTCGGTGACCGGCGTCGGCGCAGGCGCGGGGGCTGGAGCCGGTTCTTCCTTCTTGCCACAGCCCACGAGTGCGGCAGCAGCAACAGCAGACAGGGCGGCCACTTTCAGCAGGGCGCGTTTGTGCAGATCGGTCATGTCGGGGTCCTTTGAGCGGAAGTTGGGATGGGCGAAAAAACGGCCATTATGAGCCGGGATGGAAGGGTTTGCCCAACGAAGCGGGCATGTTCACACGGATCCACTGCGGGTTGCGCGAAATGAGAGCGAGCACCACGATGGTGGCCACATAGGGCAGCATGCTCAGCCACTGGCTGGCCACCTCCACGCCCGTGGCCTGCAGGTGGAATTGCAGCATGGTCACGCCGCCGAACAGGTAGGCGCCCAGCAGCACGCGCGCGGGGCGCCAGGTGGCAAAGGTGGTGAGCGCCAGCGCAATCCATCCGCGCCCGGCCACCATGCCCTCCACCCACAGCGGTGTGTACACGGTGGAGATGTAGGCCCCTGCCAGCCCGCACAGCGCGCCGCCCGCCACCACGGCAGCCAGGCGGATGCGCCGCACCGGATAGCCCAGCGCATGGGCCGACTGCGGCGACTCGCCCACCGAGCGCAACACCAGCCCGGCGCGCGTGCGGTACAAAAACCAGACCAGCGCGGCCACAAACAGCATCGTCAGGTACACCAGCGGATGCTGGCGGAACAGCGCAGGGCCGATGAAGGGAATATCAGCCAGCAGCGGCAGCGTGGCCTTGGGCAACTCGGGCAGCTTGGCCTGCACGTAGCTGATGCCCGCAAACGCCGAAAAACCCACGCCGAACAGCGACAGGGCCAACCCGGTGGCGTACTGGTTGGTGTTGAACCAGATGACCAGCCAGCCGAACACCGCCGCCAGCACCGCCCCCGCGGCCATACCCGCCGCAAAGCCCAGCCAAGGGCTGCCCGTGTGCACCACGGTGGCAAAACCGGCAATGGCGGCGCACAGCATCATGCCCTCGGCGCCCAGGTTGACGATGCCGGCCTTCTCGTTGATGAGCAGGCCCAGGGCCGCAATGGCCAGCACCGTGCCCGCGTTGAGCGTGGCGCCGATCAGGAGTGCATACGATTCCATGGTCAGGCCTCCTGCCGTGCGGGTTGCGCACGCACCCAGCGCACGCGGTAGGCAATAAAGGTGTCGCAGGCCAGCAGCGAGAACAGCAGCAGACCCTGGAACACGCCGGTGAGCGACTTGGGCAGCCCCAGGCGCGACTGCGCCAGCTCGCCGCCGATGTAGAACATGCTCATGAGGATGGCCGAGAACACCATGCCCACCGGGTGCAGGCGCCCGACAAAGGCCACGATGATGGCGGCAAACCCATAGCCCGCAGGCACATAGGGCGTGAGCTGGCCGATGGGCCCGGCTACTTCCAGCCCGCCGGCCAGACCCGCCGCACCGCCCGAGATGAGCAGCGCCGTCCACAGCGCACGGCGCGACGAGAAGCCCGCGTAACGCGCCGCCGCCGGAGCCAGCCCGCCCACCTGCTGGGCAAAGCCTGCGCGCGAGCGGAACAGGAACACCCACAACACCGCCGCACCGGCCAGCGCCATCAGCAGGCCGATGTGCACGCGCGAGCCTGCCATGAGGCGCGGGATCTGCGTGACTTTCTCGAAGGTGCGCGTTTGCGGAAAGTTGTAGCCCATGGGATCCTTCCAGGGGCCGAACACCAGAAAGCTCAGGAACAGCGTGGCCACATAGACCAGCATCAGGCTGACCAGGATTTCATTGGCGTTGAAGCGGTCGCGCAGCAGCGCCGTGACGCCCGCCCAGGCCATACCGCCCAGCACGCCCGCCAGCAGCAGCGCGGGCACGATCCAGGCGCCCGTGTCCTTGCTCGCCATCAGCGCCACGCCACCTGCGGCAATGGCGCCCATCACGAACTGGCCCTCGGCGCCGATGTTCCACACGTTGGAGCGAAAGCACACCGCCAGCCCCAGCGCGATGAGCAGCAGCGGCGTGGCCTTGACCATCAGCTCGCCCAGCGCGTATTTGGAGCGCAAGGGCTCCCAGAAAAAAATCTCCAGCCCGCGCACCGGATCCTTGCCCAGCAAGGCAAACAAGGCCAGGCCGATGAGCACGGTAATGCACAGCGCCAGCAGCGGCGAGCCATAGGTCCACCAGCGCGAAGCCTGGGGACGGGGTTCTAGCTTGATCATGCGGGATTCTCGTCCACGGTTTGCGCCTGGGTCGCCTGGGTCATCTGGCTGTGGGCCAGGTGCGCCTGCACCTGGGCATGCCACAGGCCGCTCATCCATTCACCAATGCGCTCCATGGTGGCGCTGGCGCGATCCACCGACGGGGAAATCTGGCCCTTGGCCATCACATGGAGGCGGTCGCTGATGTCGAACAGCTCCTCCAGCTCTTCGCTGAGCACCAGCACGGCGCAGCCCGCATCGCGCAGCCGCAGGATTTCGGCCCGGATCTGTTGGGCCGCGCCCACGTCCACGCCCCAGGTCGGTTGCGACACGATGAGCAGCCGGGGCTGCGCCGACACCTCGCGCCCCACGATGAACTTCTGCAGGTTGCCGCCAGAGAGCGACTGCGCCGCCGCGTGCGGCCCCCCGGCCTTGACGCCAAAGCGCGTGATGATGTCCTGCGCCTGGGCCTGCAGCGCGCCCATGCGGATCCAGCCGCCGCCACCCAGCGCCTCGTTGCGCGTGAGCAGGAGGTTGTGCGCCAGGCCCATGCTGGGCACGGCGCCCCGGCCCAGGCGTTCTTCGGGCACGAAATACAGGCCCAGCGCACGCCGCTGGCGCGGCCCCTGGTGCCCCACGCTCTGCCCTGCCACCTGCACCATGGCCGGCGCAGCGCGCGTGTCTTCGCCCGACAACGCGTAGAGCAGCTCTTTTTGCCCATTGCCCGACACGCCCGCAATGCCCACGACCTCACCCGCGCGCACCTCGAACTGCACATCGACCAGATCGACACCGAACTGGTCTGCGCGCGCCAGGTTCAGCCCTTGCACGCGCAACACGGCGTCACCGGTGCGCACGGCACGGTGCTCCAACGCGGGCGGCTCGGCACCGATCATCAGGCGCGAGAGCGAGGCGTTGGATTCCACGCGCGGGTCACACACGCCCGTCACCCGGCCCGCGCGCATCACCGTGCAGGCGCTGCACAGGGCTCGGATCTCGTGCAGCTTGTGGCTGATGTAGAGGATGCTGCAACCCTCGCTGGCCAGCTTGCGCAGCACCACGAAGAGTTTGTCCACCGCCTGCGGCGTGAGCACCGAGGTGGGCTCGTCCAGGATCAGCAGGCGTGGGTTGGCCAGCAGCGCGCGGATGATTTCCACGCGCTGCATCTCGCCCACGCTCAGGGTGTGCACGGGGCGCAGTGGGTCCACCTCCAGACCGTACTCGGCCGCCTTGGCAGCAATGCTGCGCGTAACTTCGGTGAGCGACAGGCTTTTGTCCAGCCCCAGCCAGACGTTTTCGGCCACGGTGAGGGTGTCGAACAGGCTGAAATGCTGGAACACCATGGCAATGCCCAGTTGCCGCGCCTCCTGCGGGTTGCGGATGCTGACCGGCCGGCCATCGAACTGCACGCTGCCCTCGTCGGGCTTGACCGTGCCGTAGATGATTTTCATCAGCGTGGACTTGCCCGCGCCGTTCTCGCCCAGCACGGCGTGGATCTCGCCGGGCTGCACCGTGAGCGACACACCGCAGTTGGCCACCACGGCCGGGTAGCGCTTGGTGATACCCGAGAGCTGCAGGCGCTCGGGCGCCTGGGCTGGGGCATCGGGGGTGGCGTTGGGGTTCATGGGGGCGATTGTCTCTCAGTTTGTGGTGATTGCATGCGCAGGGACATGGCTCAAAAAGGCTGCAGGGCAGGATGGACATGCGCAATGCGCTACTATTTTTATAGCATTAAAACACCATGTTACAAGCCTGGGGCCACCAGCGCCCTGGCGGCACACCGCCTGGCGGGGCGCGCAATCCCGGAGGGCGGATCGGCGCCAATCGCTGTAACCTAGGGGCCATGCTGCCTACCCTGCAATTCATTCGCCGTGGCCAGACCGTCGCACTGGCCGATGTTCCCCCAGACCGCACACTGCTGCAACTGCTGCGCGAAGACCTGGGCCACACCGGAACCAAGGAGGGCTGCGGCGAGGGCGACTGCGGCGCCTGCACCGTGGTGGTGGGCGAGGCCGAGGGTGGTCGCATCCGCTACCGCGCCATCAACGCCTGCATCGCCCTGGCGCACTCCATCGACGGCAAGGCGCTCTGGAGCGCCGAGGACCTGGCGCACGACCCGCTGCTCCGGCCCCTGGACGCCGCCACGCCCCCGGGCAGCCTACACCCGGTACAGCAGGCGCTGGTCGATCACCACGGCTCACAGTGCGGCTTCTGCACACCGGGCTTCGTGATGAGCCTGTTCGCGCTGTACCAGACCGGAGTCTGCCAGGGCCGTGGCGTGACGCGTGCGCAGGCGGTGCAGGACCTTTCGGGCAACCTGTGCCGCTGCACCGGCTACCGCCCCATCCTCGACGCCGCGCAGCAGATGGACCAGCTGCCGCGCTGGCAGGTGGACGAAGCCGTTTTGCTACAAAAACTGGAGCTGCTAGCGCTTGACCAGCAAGCGCTGGAGCCCAATTTTGCTTATATTTCTCCGACCACCCTGGCCGAACTGCTGACGGTGCGCGCCGCGCAGCCGCAGGCTCAGCTTGTGGCCGGCTGCACCGACGTGGGCCTGTGGGTGACCAAGCAGCACCGCCAGTTCGCCCAGGTGCTCGACGTAACCCGCGTGGCCGAGCTGTGCCGCATCGACGAGGCGCCCGACCACACCGCCATCGGCGCCGCCGTGCGCCTGGAGGACGCCTTCGCCGCCCTGGTGCGCCGCCGCCCGCAATTGCAGACCTTTGCCGCGCGCTTTGCCGGCCTGCCCGTGCGCAACGCGGGCACGCTGGGCGGCAACGTGGCCAACGGCTCGCCCATTGGCGACTCCATGCCGCTGCTGATCGCGCTGTGCGCCCGCGTGGTGCTGGCCAGCGTGCGCGGCGAGCGCACGCTGGCGCTGGAGAGCCTATACACCGGCTACCGCCAGAACATGATCGCGCCCGACGAGGTGCTCGCGCGCATCCTCGTGCCGCACCCGGCACCGGGCGAGTTCCTGCGCGCCTACAAGGTCTCCAAGCGCCAGGACGACGACATTTCCGCCGTCTGCCTGGTGCTGAACCTGCACCTGGACGGCGGCCAGGTCGCGGCCGCCTCCATCGGCGCGGGCGGCGTGGCCGCCGTGCCCGCGCGCGCGCGCCAGGCCGAGGCCGCTCTGCACGGCCAGCCCTGGAGCGAGGCCGCAGCACACCTGGCCGCCCAGGCGCTGCAGGCCGAATTCACACCGCTGTCCGACCTGCGCGCCAGCAGCCAATACCGGCACGCCGTGCTGGGCAACCTGGCACGGCGCTTCTGGCTGGAAAGCCAGGGGCTTGCGGATGTGTCGCTCGACACCTTGCAACTGGAGGCCCTGGCATGACAACCGCAGCACGCGCCCTAGGGCAATCCCACCCGCACGAGAGCGCCCGCGCGCAGGTGGCGGGCAGCGCGCACTACATCGACGACCTGCCCGAGGTGAAGGGCACGCTGCACGCCGCGCCCATCCTCTCGCCCGTGGCGCACGGGCGCCTGAACGGCGTGGACTGCGCCGCCGCGCTGCAGATGCCCGGCGTGCGCGCCGTGGTGCTGGCCCGAGACATTCCGGGCGACCCGATCCTGGCTGCGTTTGCGCACGACGAACCCATCTTCGCCCAGGACGCCGTGCACTACGCTGGCCAGGTGATCGGCCTGGTGGTGGCCGACACCGCCCTGCAGGCGCGCCGCGCCGCGCGCGCCGTGCGGCCCGACATCACCCCCCTGCCCGCCATCCTCACCATTGAACAGGCGCTGGCCGCGCAGAGCCGCGTGCTGCCGCCCGTCACGGTGCGCCGGGGCGCACCCGAGGCGGCGCTGCAAGCCGCCCCGCACCGGTTGCAGGGCACGCTGGAAGTGGGCGGGCAAGAGCATTTCTACCTGGAAGGCCAGATCGCCTACGCCCTGCCGCTGGAACAGGGCCAGTGGCACATCCACGCCAGCACCCAGCACCCGGGCGAGGTGCAACACTGGGTGGCGCACGCGCTGGGCATCGCCAGCCACGCGGTGCGCGTGGAATGCCGGCGCATGGGCGGCGGCTTTGGCGGCAAGGAGACGCAGGCCGGCCACCTGGCCGTGTGGGCCGCGCTGGCCGCGCGCCAAACCGGTTATCCGGTCAAGCTGCGCCTGGACCGCGACGACGACTTCGTGGTCACCGGCAAGCGCCACCCCTTCGCCTACCGCTGGGACGTGGGCTATGACGACAGCGGCCGCATCCTGGGCCTCAAGCTGCACATGGCGGCCAACTGCGGTTTCTCGGC
>JANJVG010000071.1 GCA_024710165.1 Burkholderiaceae bacterium | reverse complement strand
CGCCACGCCGCAGCTGACGGCGATGACTTCGGTCACCACGCCTTTTTCTTTCAGGCGCACGGCCTCTTCGACGGCGATTTCGTCAAAAGGGTTCATGCTCATCTTCACGTTGGCGATGTCCACACCCGTGCCGTCCGACTTCACGCGGACCTTCACGTTGTAGTCCACCACGCGCTTGACAGGGACGAGAATTTTCATGATTGGCTTTCGGGAGTTCAGGTTGAAAGTTGCTGGTGCCGCTCGCGCAGTTCGCGCTTGAGCACCTTGCCGATCGCGCTGCGCGGCAGTTCATCGACCAGGTGCAGCGCGGACAGGCGCTGCGTCTTGCCCGCGCGGGCGTTGTACCAGGCCATGATTTGCGCCGCCTCGTCCGCAGCGCCGGGTTGGCGCCGCACGAAGGCCACCGGCGTCTCGCCCCACTGTTCGGAGGGGACGCCCGTCACGGCCACGTCCTCGACGGCCGGGTGCTTGCGCAGTTCGGCTTCGAGGTCGCTGGGATAGATGTTGAAGCCGCCGCTGATGATCATGTCCTTGCGGCGGTCCAGCAGGGTCAAAAAGCCCTGCGCGTCAAACCGGCCCACGTCGCCGGTGCGGATGAAGCGCTTGCCCGTGGCGTCGAACCACTCGGCCTCGCGCGTTTTTTCGGGCTGGTGGTGGTAGCCGGTCATCATGCCGGGCGAGTGCCCCACCACCTCGCCCGTGGCGCCGGGCGGCAGTTCGTTGCCGTCTTCGTCGATGAGGCGGATGTCGCTCGTGGCGGCGGGCTGGCCCACGGTGTGCAGCTTGTCGGGGTGCTCGTGCGCCGCCAGGATGCAGGTGCCGCCGCCTTCGGTCATGCCATAAAACTCATACAGCGCGCCCGGCCAGCGCGCCAGCACGTCGGCCTTGAGCTCGGCACGGAACGGCGCGCTGGTGCAGAACTTGGCGCGGAACGACGACAGGTCGAAATCACCGAACTGCGGCAGCGCCATGATGCGCTGGTACTGCACCGGCACCAGCATGCTGTGCGTGGCGCGGATCTGCTGCGCGATCTGCAGGTAGCGCAGTGCATCGAATTTGGGCATGAGCCGCACGCTGCCGCCCGCGCACAGGCCGGGAAAGAACGACACCAGCGTGGTGTTGGAATACAGCGGCGTGGCCAGCAGCGTCACGCTGTCGGGCCCGTAGCCCTGCGCCAGGCCGCGCACGATGTGCGCCCAGCGCATGCCGTGCGACTGCACGATGCCCTTGGGCGTGCCCGTGGTGCCCGACGAGTAGATGATGTTGAAGGGGTGCTCCGGCACCACTTCCACGGACTGCGGGGTGGCGCCTTCGGGCGCCAGCCACTCGTGCCAGCGGGGCGCGGGGCCGTCGTCGTCCAGCGCCACGAGCGCGGGCGCATCCGGCGTGGCGGGCGGCAGCACCGCCCTGCCCTGCGCATCCACAAACAGCATGCGCGCCTCGGCGTCGCGCAGCATGGACTGCAGGGAGTCGGGCGTGACCGAGGGCGCCAACGGGGCCACCACCACGCCGCAGCGCAAGGCCCCCAGGTACACGGCGGCGTAGCGTACCGATGCGGCAGCGCACACGGCCACCACGTCGCCAGGCCGCAGGCCATCGCGTTGCAGCGAGGCGGCCACGCGATCGACCAGGGCATCGAGCTGCGAGCGGTCGAGCCCCATGTCGTCATCGGCCAGCGCGGGGGCATGGGGGCGCTGCTGCGCATGCTCGCGCAGCAGGTCCGAGACGGTCCGGAACGGTGGAAAGGGCGAGGCGGCAGAGGTGGAGGTGGCGCTGCTCATGCTCACCTCATTCGAAGGAGATGCCCTTGTCGCGGATCACCTTGCCCCACTTGGTGAAGTCGCCAGTCACGCGCTGGGCCATCTGCTCGGATGTCTGGTAATTGGCAATGGCACCGGCGTTGAGCAGCTTGTCCTGCACTTCCTTCTCGGCCAGGATGGCCTTCACCTCGGTGCTGATGCGCTGCACCACGTCCTTGGGCGTGCCCGGGGGCGCCATCAGGCCGCCCCAGGAGACGGCGTCAAAGCCCTTGAAGCCCTGCTCGGCGATGGTGGGCACGTTCGGAATCACACCCACGCGCTGGGGCGAGCCCACGGCGATGGCGCGCAGCCGGCCGGTCTGGATGTGCGGCAGCGCGGCCACGAGGTCGGCATACATCATGGGCACCTGGCCGCCCAGGGTGTCGGTGATGGCGGGCACGCCGCCCTTGTAGGGCACATGCTCCATCTCGAATTGGCCCAGCTGCTTGAGCAGTTCCATGCTCAGGTGGCCAAAACTGCCCACGCCCGAGCTGGTGTAGTTGAGCTTGCCCGGCTGCGCCTTGGCGTGCGTGATGAGACGCTGCAGATCGGTCACGGTGGGCATCAGCGTGGGGTTGACCACCACCACGATGGGCAGGTCGTACACGGTGGCCACCGGGACAAAGTCCTTGGACGTATCGTAGCCCGCCTTCTTGTAAAGGTGCGGCGCCAGCAACGTGGGCGTGGCCAGCATCATCAAGGTGTAGCCGTCGCCCGGGGTCTTGAGAATCTGCTGCGCAGCAATGGAACCGGAGGCACCAGCCTTGTTCTCGACCACCACGGGCTGCTTGAGGCGCTCGGCCAGCTTCTGGCCAACGATGCGCGAGGCCGTGTCGGTGGGGCCGCCTGGCGGGAAGGGCACCACGAGCTTCAGGGGCTTGGCGGGCCAGGCCTGTGCAAAGGCGGTGCCGATCAGCAGCGGCGCGGCGGCCAGGGCCAGCAGGGTGCGGCGGGTGGTACGAAACAGGGATGCAGTGGTCGAAAATTTCATGGGAACCTCCAGAGGTCAAAGAATCAGTCTAGACGGGCGCCGGCCGTTTCCACCAGGGCTTTCCAGATGGGCATGTCGCGCTGGTAGTTCTGCTGAAACTCCTGCGGGCTGTTCATCATGGACATGAATCCGGCGCCGGCAATGCGCTCCATCATCTTGGGGTCTTTGGCGATTTCGCGCAGGTGGCCATGGAGCTGCTCCACGATGTCCCTGGGCGTACCTGCGGGCGCACCCATGGCCAGCCAGCCAAAAATGGAATAAGCGTCGTCCTGCACGCCCTGCTCGAAGATGGTCGGCACCTTGGGCAGGATGTCCATACGCTGCTTGCCGGTCACGCCGATGGCCGTGACGCGGCCCGACTCGATGAACGGTCGGGTATTGAGCGCGCTCGAAAAGCACATCTGCAACTGCCCGCCAATCAGTTCCTGGATCATGGGGGCTTCGCCCTTGTAGGCGACGTGCACCATGTCGGCGTCCATGGTTTTGCTCATGTACGCGCCCCCCAGGTGGGCATACGAGCCCGTACCCCAGGAACCATACGACAGCTTGCCCTTGTTCGCCTTCACGTAGGCCAGCAGATCTTTCATGTTGTTGGCCGGCACCGACGGATGCACCACCAGCGTGACCGGTGCCGCGGCAATTTGCGAGACCAGCGCCAAGTCTTTCTGCGGGTTGTAGGGCAGCTTGGTGTACAGGAACTGGTTGATCAGCATGGAGGTGCTGAGCGTGACCAGCAGCGTATGGCCATCAGGCGGAGCCTTGGCCACGGCATCGGTACCCAGAATGCCGGCGGCACCGCCCTTGTTGTCCACCACCACGGGCTGGCCGATGCGTTTGGCCAGCGCCTCGCCCAGGGTGCGGGCAATGATGTCGGTGGCGCCGCCTGCGTTGAAGGGCACCACCAGGCGGATCGCCTTGGTGGGCCAGGGCGACTTGGCCGGCTGCGCAAAGGCGGTTCCCAACACGCCGCTGCCGCCCCATGCCGCCATGCCTTGCAGCATGCGGCGTCGATTCATCTGCGAAAAGTTCATTTTCATATTTAGGTAAAAACA
This sequence comes from Burkholderiaceae bacterium, assembly GCA_024710165.1. GTDB lineage: Bacteria > Pseudomonadota > Gammaproteobacteria > Burkholderiales > Burkholderiaceae_C > Simplicispira. The sequence continues at coordinate 5,394 of JANJVG010000071.1, read as the reverse complement.
GCACCAAGCGCTTATATATCAAGCGCCGGCAGCTATCATTTTTGATTTCATCAGGCCTGTGGCAGCGTCAACACGCCCTTGTCGCGCAGGGCTTGCAGCTCAGCATCCGACAGTTGCAGCAGGTGCTGCAGCACCTCGCGCGTGCCCTCGCCGAGCGTGGGCGGCGCGTTGCGGATGGGCAAGCGCTGGCCGTCCAGGCGGTAAGGCGGCGCAAAGACATGCGTGCTGCCCGCCACCGGGTGGGGCATTTCCTGCAGCAGGCCACCGCGGCGGGTGCGCTCGCTGGTCAGGGCCTCGTGCAGGCCTGCCACCCGGCCACAGGGGATGCCGGCGGCGCTCAGGCGCTGCAGCAGCACATCGCGCGGGAAGCTGGCGATCAGCTCCTTGAGCAGGGGGCCCAGCGCCAGGCGGTTTTTGGCGCGCTCGACGTTGGTTGCAAAGCGCGGGTCTTCCACGATATCGGGACGTTCGATGACCTGGCGGCAGAACTTGTCGAACTGCGCGTTGTTGCCCACGGCAATGATGAGCGGGCCGTCGGCCGCTTCGTACATGCCGTAAGGCACGATGGACGGGTGGGCGTTGCCATAGCGCTGCGGGTCGTGGCCCAGCAGCATGGCGTCCAGCCCGTAGTAGCCGGTAATCATCAGGCCGCAGTCGTACAGGGCCATCTCGATGTGGCGGCCCTGGCCCGTGCGCGTGCGCTGGAACAGCGCCGCCAGCACGGCCTGGGCGGCGTACATGCCGGTCATCATGTCCACGGCGGCCACGCCAAATTTCAGCGGAGGCTGGCTGGCTTCACCATTCAGCGCCATCAACCCTGCCTCGCCCTGAATCACCAGGTCGTAGCCGGGGCGCTTGGCCTCGGGGCCGGAGCTGTCGTAGCCCGCCACCGAGCAATAGATCAGGTCGGGCTTGATCGCCTTGAGCTGCTCATAGCCCAGGCCCAGCTTTTCGGCCCCGCCGGTCTTGAAGTTCTGGATCACCACGTCGCACTGCGGCAGCAGGTCGTGGATGATTTTCACGCCCTCGGGCGTTTGTAAATCCACCGTGATCGACCGCTTGTTGCGGTTCATGCTGTTGTAGTAGGTGGTTTCGGTCTTGCCGATGCGCATGCCCCAGTCGCGCGTGTCGTCACCCCGGCCGGGGTGCTCCACCTTGATGACCTCGGCGCCAAAGTCGGCCAGCACCATGCCGCACAGCGGGCCGGCGAACACGCGCGAGAGGTCGAGCACGCGCACACCGGCGAGCGGGAAGTCCACGCCGCCTTCGGTGGCAGTGGTGCGGGGGGAGGTTGTTGTGTCGGTCATAGGTTCTCCTGCTGGTCGGCGGGCCGCGCGCTGCGCAGTGGCGCGAAATCCGCCGTGCGTTTTTCCAGGAAGGCGGCAATGCCTTCGCGGGATTCTTCGGTGGCCTGCGATTGCACCATGTATTGTGCTTCGAGCTCCAGCTGGTCCTCGAGCGTGTGGCCATAGGCATGGCGGCACAGCGCCTTGATGCGGGCCATGGCCCGCTCGGGGCCGACCGCCACCTGGCCCGCCAGGGCCAGCGCCTGCACCAGGGCCTGCCCCGGTTCGGCCAGGCGGTTGACGGCGCCCAGTGCGTGCAGGCGCTCGCCCGCAATGCGCTCGCCCGTCAGGCACAGCTCGGTCAGCACCTGACGCGAAACGAACTCGGCCAGGAAGGCCGTGGCGCCGCCGTCGGGCGTGAGGCCCACCTTCACATAGGCCACCGAGAACACCGCGTTTTTCGCGGCCACCACCATGTCGCAGGCCAGGGCCAGCGACAGGCCGGCGCCCGCGGCCGCACCCTCGACAGCGGCAATCACCGGCTTGCGGCAGTCGCGCACGGTGCGGATCAGGTTGTGCAGGCCTTCGAGTTTGGCGCGGCGTTCCTCCACGGGCAATTCACGGCGCTTGGCCAGCTGGCGCAGGTCGCCGCCCGCGCAAAAATGCCCGCCCTCGCCCGTCAGCACGATGGCACCGACGGTTGGGTCGGCCTCGGCCTGGGCGAGGGCTTCGGTCAGCGCGGCATAAAACGCTGGCGACAACGCATTGCGCGCCGCCGGGTTGTTGTTGGAGAGCACCAGCACGGCGCCCTCACGCCGCTGCAGCAGGACTTCGCTCATCTTTGTTCTCCCATTCTGTTCCAGACCCCACCTCCCGCCTGTAGCCGGCCTGCTTCACCAGGGACGGCAAGCCAGGGCCGCCCCGCAACGAGGCTGTAGCACCCCTTGCAAGGGGAAGGCGCGAAGCGACCCAGGGTAGCTCATCTCACCCCAATGCGATGAAGCGCGCCAGGTGGTGGTCTTCATCACCAAACTGGTGATCCACCATGACCAGGCGCTTGGCGAAGTGCGACAGGGGCAGCTCCCAGGTCATGCCGATGCCGCCGTGCAGCTGGATGCTTTCCTCGGCCACCAGGGCGCCGATGCGGCCGATGGTGACCTTGGCGGCCGACAGCGCGCGTTCGCGCTCGGTGCGGTCGGCACTGTCGATGGCAGCGGCCGCATTGATGACGGCCGAGCGCGATTGCTCCACCTCCAGCAGCAGGTCGGCCATGCGGTGCTGCAGGGCCTGGAAGCTGCCGATCGGCACGCCGAACTGCTTGCGCGTCTGCAGGTATTCGAGTGTGTCCTTCTTGGCCACTTCCATGGCGCCCAGCGCTTCGGCGCACACCGCCAGGATGCCGTAGCCCACGGCCCGCTCCAGCGTGGCAAAGCCCTGGCCCTCGGCGCCCAGCAGGGCCTCGGGCCCCACCTGCACATTGGTCAGGGTGATTTCGGCGGCATGGCCGCCGTCGACGCGGCCATAGCCCCGGCGCACCAGGCGCGCGCAATCGCCAGGCACGAGGAACAGCGAAATGCCGTCCTCGCTGTCCACCGCGCCCGAGGTGCGGGCGCTGACCAGCAGCAGCTGCGCGTTGTCGCCCTGCACCACCACGGCCTTCTGGCCCGTGAGCAGCCAGCCCTCGCCATTGCGCACGGCGCGGGTTTCGACGCGCGAGAGCGCGTAGTGCGAGCCTGGCTCGTCGTGCGCCAGCGCGGCGACGGTGCTGCCGTCGATCAGGCTGGCGATACGTTCCTTTTGCGCGGCGGTGCCCGCAGCGCCCAGCGCCCGGCCCACCACCAGCGCGCCCAGGAAGGGCTCGACCACCAGGCCCCGGCCCAGGGCTTCAAAGACGACCGCAATATCAAAACCGGCGCCGCCAAAGCCGCCGTCGCCTTCAGGGAACAGCGCGCCAATGGCGCCCAGCTCGGCAAACTGCGCCCACAGCGCGGGGTCCATGCCGCTGTCGCCGTAGGCGATGTGGTTGCGGGTTTCAATGCCGTATTGCTCGGACACAAAACGGTTCAGGGTGTCCGCCAGCATGCGGCGGTCTTCGGTGTGTTCAAAGTTCATCGCGTGTCCTTCAGAGGCCCAGAATCATTTTTGAAATGATGTTCTTCTGGATTTCATTGGAGCCGCCGAAGATCGACAGCTTGCGGTAGTTGAAGTAGTTGGCTGCCGCCGTGGCGGCCTCCTTGGGCCCCACGGGTTCGTCGGCGTAGCCCTCGTACTGCGCTTGCTCGATGAAGGGCAGCGCATACGGGCCCATGGCACGGCGGATCAGCGAGAGGATTTCCTGGCGGATCTCGGTGCCGCGGATCTTGAGCATGGAGCTTTCCGCGCCCGGCACGCCGCCACCAGCCACGGCGGCGATCACGCGCAGGTTGGTGGTCTTCATGTTCTCCAGATCGATCTCGACCTGGGCCATGCGCGCGGCGAAAAGCGGGTCCTGGTCCAGCGGCTTGCCGTTCTTGTGCACCTTGGCGGCGATCACCTTGAGCTTGGCCAGCGCCGCCACGCAGAAGCCCACGCCGGCGATGCCGGTGCGCTCGTAGGTGAGGAGGTATTTGGCATAGGTCCAGCCCTTGTTCTCCTGGCCCACCAGGTTCTCCACGGGCACCTTCACGTCGGTGAAGAACACCTCGTTGACCTCGCGGTCGCCATCGATCGTGCGGATGGGGCGAATCTCGACGCCAGGGGTGTTCATGTCCACCAGCAAAAAGCTGATGCCCGACTGCGCCTTGGCCTCGCGGTCGGTGCGCACCAGGCAGAAGATCATGTTGGCATGCTGGCCCTGGGTGGTCCAGGTCTTCTGGCCGTTGACGACGTAATAGTCGCCCCCTTCATCCGAGGTCCTCACCGCCGTGGTCTTGACCGAGGCCAGGTCGGAGCCCGCGCCGGGTTCGGAATAGCCCTGGCACCACCAGTCCTCGCCGCTCAGGATGCGGGGCAGCCAGTAGCTCTTTTGCTGCTCGTTGCCGAACTTGATGAGCACCGGCCCCAGCATATTCACGCCAAACGGCACGATGCGCGGGCCGCCGGCCAGCGCGCACTCGTTGTCGAAGATGAACTTCTGCACGGCGCCCCAGCCCGGGCCGCCGTATTCCTGGGGCCAGTGGTTGGCGAGCCAGCCGCGCTCGTTGAGGATGGCGTGCCATTCCTCCTGGTCGGCTTTGGACAGGCGCTGGCCGGCCTTGACCTTCTCGGCAATGCGCTGGGGCAGCTTGTCTTTCAGAAAGGCCTGCACTTCCTCGCGGAAGGCCTGCTCTTCAGGGGTGAATTGGAGATCCATGCGTTGATGCCTCGTTTCAATGCTTGTTTTTTGATAGCTGCCTACGCTTGATTAGCAAGGGCTAGGGCATGATTTCATGCCCGAAACCCCCGATGAACCAGGCGACGGCGGCTGCGGGGTTAACTGGCCGACTGGTTCAGGCTGTCGAAGTTCCGGCCCTCGGCCACCAGCTTTTGCAGCAGCGGAGCGGGTTTCCAGAACAGCGGGTCTTCCTGGGCGAACTCCTCAATGTCGGCCAGCACCTGGGGCAGGCCCACCATGTCGGCGTACTTCATCGGGCCGCCCCGGTGGCGCGGGAAGCCATAGCCCGACAGGAAGGTCACGTCCACGTCGAGCGGGCGCAGGGCGATGCCCTCTTCCACCACCTTGGCGCCTTCGTTGACCATGGCGGCCATGTAGCGGCGCATGATTTCGTCGGGCGTGAACTTGCGCGGCGTGACGCCCTTTTTCGCACGCTCGGCGTCCACGATGGCCAGCACCTCCGGGTCGGGCATGCCGGTGCGCGCGCCGTTGGCGTAGAGGTAAAAGCCGCGCCCGGTCTTCTGGCCGAACCAGCCGCGCTCGCAGATGCGGTCGGCCACTTCAACGTAGCGCGCCTTGGGGGCGCCCGATGCCAGCGCTGCGGCTTGGCGCCGTTTGCGCGTGGCCCAGCCGATGTCGCCACCGGCCAGGTCGGTCACCTGGAACGGCCCCATGGGGTAGCCGAAACCGCGCACGGCCTCGTCGATCTCGTAGGGGCTGGCGCCGTCTTCCATGATGTAGTCGGCGGCCTGCTTG
>JANJVG010000055.1 GCA_024710165.1 Burkholderiaceae bacterium | reverse complement strand
CAAATTATAACAGGACTTTTTATTTCCCGTCAACACCGAAGGTCTTTAATCTCTTCAGCATTTCTCACCTCTCATCAGCACCGCAAGCAGCACTTCAGTTCAGCGAAGCCTTGCATTGTACATCGAATTTCTACCCGATTCACAACAAAGACCGAAGATTTTTCAACAACTGTTAAAGCATCTTCACTGCTTTCAATCCCCTGCAACGTTCGCTGCAGGGGGACGAACTATAGCACAGCAAAGTCGCACTCTAGTCAGAAACGCCACTTTTCCAGCAATTTTTCCGGGCTGAGACTGTCGTAGGTTTCGAAGGGCTGATGAATCCATGGGTTCGTCGACAGGAATTCGACCGAGTAGTCTGGCGTGAACGTAGAAACACCCTTTGTCCAGATGACGGCACTTCTCAACTCTGTGATGGGGTCGTAGCTGGTCTTGAGCATATCGATCACTGCATGCAAAGTGTGCCCCGTATCCGCTAGATCATCCACCAGCAGAACCCGTCCGGCGATCTCGCCCTTAGGCGTGGTGATGAAGCGTGCAATGTCGAGATGACCTTGGACCGTTCCTGCTTCGGCACGGTAGGAACTGGTCGACATGATGGCCAACGGCTTGTCAAAAATACGGCTCAGAATATCCCCGGGCCGCAATCCACCACGAGCAAGACAAAGAATCGTATCGAACTTCCAGCCCGACTGATGAACACGCAGTGCCAACTTTTCGATCAGACTGTGGTACTCGTCGTAGCTGACATACAGGTGTTTGCCATCTTCTGTTAACATTTTTTCTCCTGAATTGATAGCATACAGCGCTTGATGGAAAAGCCTTGCAATACAAAAATATCAAACAGGCGCGTAGGGGTGCTGCATCATGATGGTGTGATCACGATCCGGGCTGGTCGAGATCATGGCCACAGGAACGCCTGTGACCTCTTCAATACGCTGCAAATACAGGCGCGCATTGCTTGGCAGCTTGTCGTACTGTGTAACACCAACGGTGGACTCACTCCAGCCGTCCATGACTTCGTACACCGGAACGCAGCGCGCGATATCGTCAGCTCCCATGGGCAACAAGTCGATATGGCGGCCATCGAGCATGTAGCCGGTGCATAGTTGCAGTTCTTTCAGACCATCAAGAACGTCCAGCTTGGTAATACACAGCCCCGACAAACCATTGACCTGTGCACTGCGCTTGAGCAATGCCGCATCAAACCATCCACAACGACGGCTCCGCCCGGTTGTGACGCCTTTTTCGGCACCAACAGTACTCATGTGATAGCCGGGAGTTCCCGGAGTCTCCCACTCCAGTTCGGTCGGAAACGGCCCTCCCCCCACACGTGTGCAATACGCTTTCGTGATGCCCAGGATGTAGTGCAACATGCCAGGCCCCACACCCGCGCCTGCAGCCGCATTTCCTGCCACACAGTTGCTTGAGGTGACATACGGGTAAGTGCCATGGTCCACATCCAGCAACGTACCTTGAGCCCCCTCAAACAGCAGATTGGCGCCAGCATGGTGGGCATTGTTCAGCTCTTGCGACACATCGGCCATCATCGGCTTGAGCATTTCTGCATGCTTCATGGCCTCGCCAAACACGGGCTCAAACTGAACCTTGCCGTCATGCATGTACGGCCGGAGAAACTCACCGAAGTTGAACTGCGCAGAATTCAAATAGGTCGAAAGAACATGGTTATGCAAATCAAGCAGTTCGCGCAGCTTCGTTGCAAAGCGCTCAGGATATTTGAGATCCTGCACGCGCAAAGCCCGCCGTGCGATCTTGTCTTCATAGGCAGGGCCGATGCCCCGTCCTGTGGTGCCAATTTTTTCGGTACCGCCCTGCTCACGTGCTGCTTCCCGTGCCACATCCAGCGCCGCATGGAACGGCAAAATCAAAGGACACGCCTCACTGACACGCAATCGGGAGCGGACCTCGACACCCGCTTTCTCAAGCCCTTCGATTTCCTCGAACAGTTTGGCTGCAGAAAGCACGACACCATTCCCGATGTAGCACTTGACGCCTGCACGCATGATGCCACTGGGAATCAGATGCAACGCGGTCTTGACTCCATTGATCACCAGCGTATGCCCCGCGTTGTGCCCACCCTGGAAGCGAACGACGCCTTGCGCAATTTCGGTAAGCCAGTCCACCAGCTTGCCCTTGCCTTCGTCGCCCCATTGGGTGCCCACCACAACAACGTTGCGACCTTTGGTAGTTTTCATTTCAAACCCGATTCCATTGTCTAAATGCTGATCAAATAGCTTGGACAGTCCACTTGCCTGCCGCTAGCACCAATTCCCGGTCACAGCGGAATTCATCCACTTCACTCTCATGGCCTGGAAGCACACACACGACGGTTTCCCCACGCCTTCTCAACGCTGAAATCGCAGCACCCACATCTTCCGCCTCGCCCCAAGGAGCACGAATTGCAGGTTTGAGAGCACGCATTGGAACCACACCCACGACCTGCTTGAGATCGAGACTGAAACCCACAGCAGGGCGATTACGGCCAAAGACTGCACCCACTTCATCGTATCGCCCGCCACGAACCAGTGCATCGCTGGCCCCTTCTGCGTATATCGCAAATCTTGCGCCACTGTAGTAGGAGTAGCCACGGAGATCCGAGAGATCGAACGTCACTCGTGCATCTCCCAGCCGGGCGGCAAGCCATCTCAGATCAGAAAGCAAACCGTCGATGCCCGGCGTCCCCGAAAGGGCCTTGGCCGCTTCATCCAGTACAGAGGAATCTCCATACAGGCTCATCAGCGCCCGCAAACCAGACCGGGAAGTCGCAGGAAAATATTTCGTCAGCGAAGCCAATTCACTGGCATCCTTCGACGCCAATGCGGCAAACACCAAACGCTGAGTTTCAGCATCAGTTTCCACGCCCGCCAGCAAGCCACGCACAATTCGCACGTCGGCCATGTCGACACTCGTACCGCGCACACCAGCAACATCTAGACATGCGCGGGCAAGCTCGAGCACTTCCAGGTCGGCTTCAAGTCCTGCGTGCCCAAATATTTCGGCACCGAACTGCATCGGCTCACGTGTGGCATGGGGCCGATCTGGCCATGTATGGAGCACCGGTCCGCAATAGCATAGACGCGTAACGCCCCGGCGATTGAGAAGATGGGCATCAATGCGCGCCACTTGCTGAGTGGTGTCCGCGCGAAGCCCCAGCATTCGGCCGGAGATTTGATCTACCAGCTTGAAAGTCTGTAGATCAAGGGCTTCACCAGTGCCCGTGAGCAATGATTCAAGGTGCTCCAGCAGTGGCGGCATGACCAATTCATAGCCATAGCTACACGCAGTGTCGAGCAACCCGCGACGCAACTCTTCGATGTGTCTCGCCTCGGAAGGCAAAACATCGGCAATGTGATCCGGCAGGACCCAAGCAGACATGGAGTAAGGGGGGCTGTTAAAAAGAGGATTCTACCGGCTGGTGCACCATCTTCAAAAAGGGCGTTACCGGCTGGGTGACGGCTCAGCCTATCGAGAGCATCAGCACGCCAGCGGCAATGCTCAGCAAGGCAAAAAAACGGATCTGTCCATCACGCAAATGAGTCAACTGGCCGAACATCCGCCGCCATCCAGCCGGCGAGATGAAAGGCACCAGCCCTTCTATCAGAAAGACCAGTGCAAAGGCGGACCAAATGGAGTCGCCCCATTCCATGGACACAACGTGCTTGACCTAGAGCCTACTTGCGAGGCCCTGACTGCGCGTCCCCAGCTCCAGTGCCACGCAGGGTCTTGAAGAAGTCTGACGATGCAGGATCAAGCACCATGACATCACCCTTCTTGTTGAAACTGGCTTTGTACGCTTCCAGGCTACGATAAAACTTTGCAAATTGAGGGTCGCGGCCGAAAGCTTCCGCATACGTGCGAGCGGCTTCCGCATCCCCTTCACCTTTGACTTTCTGGGCATCGCGGTAGGCATTCGCAATGGCAATTTCACGCTGGCGATCTGCATCGGCCCGAATTTTTTCGCCTTCAGCAGCCCCTGTTGACCGCAATTCATTGGCAACGCGCTTGCGCTCTGCTTCCATACGGCGGTAGACAGATTCTGTGATGGCTTCCACATAATCAACGCGGGTGATTCGTACATCCACCACGTCAACACCCCAAGGTTTTGCGCCACGAACAGACTCCAGCACCTCGCGCTTCACGTCAGTCATCAATGCTTCGCGCTTGAGCGACAGCAGCTCCTTGACTGTACGCTTGTTGATTTCCTCCTGAAACGCATTGCGCACCACACGATTGAGCTGCATGGCGCCGGCGTTTTCATCAAGCCCCACGTTCCGGATGTATTCCGAAGGATCCGTGATCCGCCAGCGCACATACCAATCAATCACCACACGCTGTTTCTCTGCGGTCAGCATGGGCTCGGTATCCGAGCTGTCGAGTGTGAGCAGCCGCTTGTCGATGTAGGACACGTTCTGGAACGGAGGTGGCAGCTTGAAATTCAAGCCGGGCTCGGTGATGACTTCCTTGATTTGTCCCAAGGCATAGACGACACCAAACTGGCGCTGGTCCACAACAAAGGCCATGGAACTGAGCAACGCAAGCGCTACAAGAATGGAAGTCGCGATAAAACCTATCCTGTTCACTGTGCTCTCCTAGCGCGATTCGCGATCACGCGTGCGGCTGGTGTCGCGCGTACGGGCATCATTCGATAAGGTGGAAGAAATCGTCGGCGAAGGTGTGGCAACCGCAGCTGGACCAGCCGCAGCATCGCCTGATACACCAGGCTGCTGCCCGGCACTCTGCATGATCTTGTCAAGCGGCAGATACAAGAGATTCGATCCTTGACGCGAATCCACAAGCACCTTGGTCACGCTTGCATAAATTTGCTGCATGGATTCAAGGTACATGCGATCACGGGTGACCTGAGGCGCCTTCTCGTACTCGGCAAGTACCGCGCTGAAGCGCTGTGCATCGCCTTGTGCCTGTGCAACGATACGGGCCTTGTATGCATCAGCCTCTTCTTTGAGACGCGATGCAGAACCTACGGCACGAGGAATCACATCATTGGCGTAGGCCTGTGCTTCATTCTTTGCCCGCTCCCTCTCCTGACCGGCCTTCAAAACATCATCAAAAGCCGCTTGTACTTGCTCAGGCGGTCGAACCCCACCCTGCTGCAAATTGATGCCAACGACCTCGACACCCACTTGGTAACGATCAAGAATGGTTTGCATCAGCGTACGCACACGGGGAGCAATTTGATCCCGTTCTTCTGCCAAAGCCGTGTCCATGCGCATCTTGCCCACAACTTCGCGCACGGCCGTCTCAGCAGCCTGAACGACAGCATCTCCAGGATTCTTGCTTTCAAACAACCAGGCCCGGGCATCATTCAAACGGTACTGGACTGCGAACTTGATTTCGACAATGTTCTCATCTTCGGTGAGCATGGCGGACTCACGCAAGCCCGTGGCTTTGATCACCGTATCACGTCCTACATCCACAGAACGGATCTGGGTGACGAATACCAGCTCATGTCGCTGTACCGGGTAGGGCAGCCGCCAATTAAATCCGGCACCCACCGTTTTTTTGAACTTTCCAAACTGCGTAATAACAGCCTGCTGGCCTTCTTGCACAATGAAGAATCCTGTGCCAAGCCATATCAGAACCGCAATACCAGCGATAAGCCCTATACCCACCCCTGCATTTTTCATGTCGGGCTGAAAGCCGTTGCCACCATTCGTTGGGCCACGGCCACCACCATTCTTGCCGCCAAAGAATCCGGCCAATTTGCGATTGAGATCACGCCAAAGCTCGTCCAGATCCGGAGGTTGACCACCCGGCTTGGGGTCCCGTCCTCCACGGTCTCCTGACGAAGGCGGAGGTGGCCGCCCGCCGTCCGAGCGATTGTCATCGCCGGATTTATCCTCGCCTCGGCCCCAGCGGGGATCGTTCAGATTGAACATTCCCCGCAAGCCTTGGGGCAATAGTGCCCAGCGGCGGGCGCTGTCTGGTGAAGTCATGCGCAAATTCTCTGGTTCTCTGAAATAACGGATGGTGAGCGATTGTGCCCAATCAGTATCCCGGCACATCCAAATGGGCATCGGATTCTGGGGACTTATTCAGGGCGGCATGCGCAGCGAGCAATGTTGCAGCTAGCTGCGAACGCAAAGCATCCAGACCCTCTGACTCTCTCGCACTGACAAAAATTCGGGAAACCGGCTTTCCATCCAGTTCAAACGTGTCCACCAATGCCGCAGGGCGCTGTTGAGACTCCAGCGCATCAAGCTTGTTGAACACCAGCAGTTGCGGAATGTCCGCAGCCCCGATCTCATGCAGCACCTTCTGGACCTGCTCGATCTGCTCCGGAAAATGTGGATTGGCTGCGTCAACTACATGCAACAACAGATCGGCGTCCACGGCCTCTTGCAAGGTTGCCCGAAAGGCCTCCACCAAACCGTGCGGCAAGTCGCGAATGAATCCCACGGTATCGGAAAGAGAGACCGTTCGGCCCGCCTCACCCAGATACAACTGACGGGTTGTCGTATCCAGTGTGGCAAACAATTGATCGGCAGCGTAGGCCTTCGCCTTCACCAGCGCATTGAACAAGGTGGACTTGCCGGCATTGGTGTACCCAACCAAGGAGATGTTGAAAGTATCCCTCCGCTCCCGCTGGCGGCGCTGTGTTGACCGCTGGCGCTTGACCTTGGTTAAACGCTCCTTGGTCCGCTTGATCGCTTCATCAATCATGCGGCGATCCAGCTCGATCTGCTTTTCACCCGGCCCACCCCGCACACCTGCCCCGCCGGTCTGGCGCTCGAGATGCGACCAACGCCGCACCAAGCGCGTACTCAGGTAATGCAACCGGGCCAGTTCAACCTGTAGCTTGCCTTCGTGACTGCGTGCACGTTGCGCAAAAATCTCCAGGATCAGGAACGTGCGGTCGTAGACCGGGAGCTCCATGTGCCGTTCGAGGTTTCGCTGCTGCGCCGGGCTCAGCGCCTGATCGAAAAGCACCTCCACGGCACCATGCATCTGTGCAAGCGCCCGGATTTCATCCGCCTTGCCACTCCCCACAAATAGCGCGGCATCAGGGGCTTTGCGCTTGCATGTGATCCGGGCCACAGAATGAAGACCTGCGGTCTGCGCCAGCAAACCCAGTTCTTCAAGCTCTGCATCAAAATGGGGTAGACCAAAATCAACCCCCACCAGAACGACTGGCGCGGGACGATGGTCTGAGATGTCGGTCGGGCTCAAATCAGGATACAGAACTATCGTTCATTCGTGGTCTATCAGATCCGCAGGTCCAATCAGGCATTGGTACCGTCAGCGTCGGAAGATTCACCAGTGGAAAAACTGACAGCCCGTCCCGGAACGATGGTCGAGATGGCATGTTTATAGACCATCTGAGTCACGGTGTTGCGAAGCAACACGACATACTGATCGAAGGATTCAATCTGCCCTTGAAGCTTGATGCCATTCACCAGGTAGATGGACACCGGCACATGCTCTCGGCGCAAGGCGTTGAGAAAGGGGTCTTGAAGAAGCTGGCCTTTGTTGCTCACGATATTCTCCGTGTTCAAAAATTTTGTTGTAAACCGGCACCTTACCACAGCCCAGACCTTCGCAGCGCAACTCGAACGTTGCCATAGCGGCCAGCAGGGTTGAAGTTCGCATCAATGGCTTTCGCCATCCACGAATGGATTGTGGGACGTCTTCATCTCGATGCGCAAAGGGGTCCCCACCAAATCAAACTCCTTTCGGAAACGCCCTTCTAGAAAGCGTTTGTAGGCCTCTGTCACATGCTCAAGCGAGTTGCCATGAATCACGATGACCGGGGGATTCATCCCCCCTTGATGGGCATAGCGCAGCTTCGGCCGAAACATCCCGGCACGCTTGGGACTTTGGAACTGGACTGCTTCCAGAAGCAATCGGGTCAGCACGGGGGTCGACATCTTGCACATGGCTGCCTTATGGGCCTGCACGATCGAAGTCCACACCGGCCCCAGCCCCTGCCTCTTTTTGGCAGAAATGAAATGAAGCGAAGCAAACTTCAAAAATGCAAGCCGCGTCTCGATGGATCGCTCCAGAAGTTGTTTCTGGTAGTCATCAATCGCATCCCATTTGTTGACAGCCACGACGACAGCACGACCACTTTCCAGAATGTAGCCTGCAATGTGCGCATCCTGATCCGTAACACCCTGCGTCGCATCCAGAAGCAGCAACACGACATTGGCTGACTCGATGGCCTGCAGGGTCTTGACCACCGAGAATTTCTCGATTGCCTCGAACACCTTGCCCTTGCGCCGCAGGCCGGCAGTATCAATCAATTCGAATTTTTGCCCATTGCGTTCAAATGGCACAGATATGGCATCTCGCGTGGTGCCAGGAAGGTCAAAGGCCACCAACCGCTCTTCGCCCAACCAAGTATTGATCAGCGTAGACTTTCCCACGTTGGGGCGGCCCGCCACTGCCAGTTTAATGGTGCTTTTGTCGAACGCTTCCTCGTCTTCGTCGGGTTCTGGCAGGTGCAAAAGGCCGAAAACAAGTTCTATCACACTACGAACGCCTTGGCCGTGTGCGGCCGACATTCCATAAACCTCACCGAGACCGAGTTCGTAAAAATCTGCCAACTGAGGGCTGTCAAGCATACCCTCCGCCTTATTCGCCACAAGCACACAGGGCTTTCCTAATTTACGAAGGTAACGGGAAATATCGTAATCTTGTGCAGAAATTCCTGCCCGTGCGTCTACCACAAAAATAACGACGTCAGCCTCGGCAACAGCTTGCTGAGTCTGTTTAGCCATTTCATGGTAAATACCACTGGCGGCTTCTGGCTCAAAACCGCCAGTGTCTATCACAATGTATTCGTATTTTCCCTGTTTACCATTTCCGTAATGTCGATCCCGCGTTAGACCGGAAAAATCAGCCACAATGGCATTACGCGATTTGGTTAGTCGATTAAAAAGCGTGGATTTTCCGACATTAGGGCGCCCCACCAAGGCGATCACTGGCTTCATTGAATAGTACTTTTCATCAGTCTGGTCGATAACCAAATATATTGCCGTTGTTCGTAACCACTATCAAGGTTTCTGCGGCAACAACAGGAGTTATCGCAATACCTGAGCCATCTGTTTGAATTCGATTCAGCGGTTTTCCATCTTCACGAGATAAAAGATGAACAAAACCAGCATCATCTCCAAAAATTACGGAACGCCCAAGCAGCAAAGGCGCCGTCAGTCTCCGATGCTGCAAACGGTCATTAGACCAAAGGCGGAGGCCGTCGTTGCGACGCCAAGCCACCACCACGCCGTTGCTTTCGGCTCCAAAAAAACTCTCTTTATCACCATCAATTCCTTGGGAACCTGCCGCCTTCTGCACCCAATCCAACGAGCCACGGGCCGCGTTCACACAGCCAACAGCAACTTGAAAAGCACGAGCACAAACCAAATTTCCAACGCGACTCACCGGCGCTACAAGTTCTACAAGACGTTCAACATCGTTGGAACCGCGGGGACTAGCTAACGGCACCTCCCAACGAACTACTCCGTTTTCTGGGCTCAATCCAACCAGTCTTCCGGAAATGCCAACGACCAAGGTATCTCCGACAGCCATCAAAACGCCAGGCTGGCGCAAAACCAGCGATTCCCCCTGGCGTGATTGACTCCAAAGACGATTTCCACTCTTTGCATCAAACGCCGTGATGGTTCTGTCAGCACCGAGAACGAAAACACGCCCTCCTGCCACCAAGGGCGCAGTATAGGCCTGAGTTGGAAGACGCCGATGCCATGACTCGCGGCCCGACTCCAACACCACCACCTCATTGCGACTTGACACAACCGCGGTCCACCGACCATCGCTTCCAACACCTGCAATCAAACTCTCGCCGAGACTTGTACGCCACAAATCTCGTCCTGTCCGTGCATCAATTTCAGCAACTACGCCATCAGCAGATGCAACAGTAACTATCGAACTCCGGACCTGGATTACCAGCGGCATCCCGTGCGTTGTACCTATCTTGGAAGTCCAAGCCTGCCGGACACCCAACAAGGGCACATTCACACCTAGATCCACTGGCTTGGGCTTTGCTGCATCTCCCT
Source organism: Burkholderiaceae bacterium (assembly GCA_024710165.1). Lineage (GTDB taxonomy): Bacteria > Pseudomonadota > Gammaproteobacteria > Burkholderiales > Burkholderiaceae_C > Simplicispira. Next base: position 18,001 of record JANJVG010000055.1, on the reverse strand, counting down.
TCCAAATGGAGCATCCCGTTAAACCGACCATCAATGCCACGAAGATCGCAAATTGGCATGACAAAAGAAGTGAACGACTCGAAGAACTCACTTAGCTACCTCCGAGGCAACAGCAACTACAGGCGGTGAAGACTTCCAGCCTAGAGCATTGAGCTTAACCTCCACTAAGCGACGATATTCAGCCGCATCGGGAAGTTCCTTGAAAGCCCTTGAATACTCAGCAATCGCCTCTTGATTTTTCCCTTGCGTGCTAAAAGCATCTCCTTTGCGATCGGCAACCAATGCTGAGTATTCGGCGGGGAACGGTCCGGCAAGTTGCTTGAGGGCGTCGTCATGGGACTTTTCTGCCATCAAGATTCCGGACAGTCGCAACCGTGCGAGTACTTTGTAACCTTCATCGGCTCCATATTCCGCAGTCCAAGACAAGGCTGATTTGGCCGCCGTCATGGATCCTTTGTCCGCATACACCTTTGAGACAAGCAATCCCGCTTGAGCTGCCTGATTGGTGTCTGGGTAGAGACTGCGTAAATCAACAAATGCCTGCCCCAGACGCGCTTCGTCTCCTGCCATAACGGCCAGTTCTACCGCATCGTAAAGTGCGGCAGCCTGCAGTGCCTGTTTTTTTTGCCAATACCGATAACCATTCCACGCCACCAAAGCAAGTGCTACAGCGACGAGAACGGAGCTGATCAAGGTACCCCAAGTGTTCCAAAAATGCTTGAGCTGGTCTAACTGTTCTTGTTCTTCAAGATCGAGGTGATTTGCCATATCGTAGATTCAGATTAACAGTCGGATTTTAGGATGCCGACCCATTCAGCCACTTGCTTCAGTGCGTACTCAGCCTGCAAACCGCTTCCATCTCGCAAGGACTTCAGCACAATATTTCCTTTCTGGAGTTCATCCACACCAAAGATCATTGCATAGCGAGCCCCGCTGGAATCAGCCCGCTTCAATTGGGACTTCATGCTACCCATGCCCTCGCTGCGAAGTGTTGGACTGTGCATCTGAGCACTCACACCAAGACCGCGCAACTGCTGCAAAAACGCCATTGCTTCTGGTAACACCGAAGCATCGGTGATCACTGCGTATACCAACGGCAACGGTTCAGTACAAGCCAGCCCCTGCTCCTTGATCAATTCGAGAACGCGCTCTACACCAAGAGCCCAACCCACGGCGGGGGAAGGCTTGCCACCGATCTGTTCAATCAGATAGTCATATCGTCCACCCCCACAGATTGTGCCCTGCGAACCAAGCTGGTCAGTTACAAATTCGAAAACAGTGAGGTTGTAATAATCCATACCTCGCACCAGCCGGGGATTCAGTGTCCATTCAACACCGCTGGCAGAGAGAATCGCCTGCACTGCACCAAAATGCGCCAGAGACTCTTCTCCCAAAAAGTCAATCAGTCGAGGTGCAGCCGCAACGACAGGCTGCATGGCGAGGTTTTTGGTATCCAGAATACGCAGTGGATTGCTATACAAGCGTCGGCAAGCATCCTCATCGAGCAGCGCTCGGTGCTGTTCAAAGTAGGCAATGAGTGCAACCCGATGCGCTTTGCGTTCTTCCGGCTGTCCCAGACTGTTCAATTCCAGTCGCACTCCTTCCAAGCCGAGTTCTTTCCAGAGTGCCGCCGCCAAAAGAATCATTTCGGCATCCACCTCTGGCCCGGGAAAACCCAAGGCCTCAGCACCGATTTGATGAAACTGACGATAACGCCCCCGCTGCGGACGCTCGTGACGAAACATTGGCCCCATGTAATAAAGCCGTTTGCCACCGTCGTAGAGCATTGAATGCTCTATCACAGCACGCACGACACCCGCAGTACTTTCGGGACGGAGTGTAAGTTGTTCGCCGTTCAGTCGATCTTCAAAGGAATACATCTCCTTCTCTACGATATCCGTAACCTCTCCCAAACCCCGGATGAAAAGTCCTGTAGGTTCAACGATCGGCGTGCGAATATTGCGATAGCTATGACGATACATGAGTCGGCGAATTTTTTCTTCCAGCCACTCCCATCGGGCTGATTCGGGCGGAAGAATATCGTTCATGCCCTTGACGGCCAGAAGTTTTTCTGATTTTTTGGTCGACAGTTTTTTTTCGGTACTCACAACGGTCAATCTGGAAATATTTTTAAAATGGAAATGTCTACGCCCTTTGTTCACTGATGCAAGAGAAGGCGAGTCAAAAAATGAAGCAGCAATCAGATCAGGCCTGCATCTCCGATCCAAAGCGCTTTTCGATGTAGCCTTGAACCAGTTGATGAAAATCCTGTGCAATGTGTTCACCACGCAACGTCAAGACTTTCTCTCCATCAATGAAAACTGGCGCGACGGGCGTCTCGCCATTTCCTGGCAAGCTGATTCCAATATCAGCATGCTTGCTCTCGCCAGGGCCATTGACAATACAACCCATTACTGCCACCTTGAGTGCTTCCACCCCCGGATACCTCTCACGCCAGACAGGCATTTGCGCCCTTAAAAAATCATCAATCTGTTTCGCAAGCTCCTGAAAGGTGGAACTTGTGGTCCGACCACAACCAGGGCAGGCCGTAACACTCGGCACAAACATTCTCAAACCCAACGATTGAAGTATTTCGGACGCGATGACTACCTCCTGAGTTCGTGACTCACCGGGTTGGGGCGTGAGCGAAACGCGGATCGTGTCACCAATCCCCTCCTGCAGGAGGACTGACAAGGCTGCCGTGGACGCAACAGTACCTTTCGTACCCATCCCTGCCTCCGTCAACCCCAAATGCAAGGCGTAGTCACATCGCTTTGCCAATTCCCGGTAGACGGCAATCAGGTCTTGCACGCCACTAACCTTACAGGAAAGGATGATCTGATTTCCGTCGAGCCCCAAGTCCTGCGCTCGACGTGCAGACTCGATCGCAGAGGTGATCAATGCATCGTACATGACCTGCCGAGCATCACAGGGCTGATGGCGCATACTATTTGCATCCATCAGCCTTGCCAGCAAATCCTGATCAAGGCTTCCCCAGTTCACACCGATACGAACGGGCTTTTGCCAGCGAATTGCCGACTCAATCATCTGGGCGAACTGACGATCACGCTTGTCACCATGACCCACGTTACCGGGATTGATACGGTATTTCGACAGGGCCTCCGCACAGGCTGGATACTCCGTCAACAACCGATGACCGTTGAAATGAAAGTCGCCGACCAGCGGAACATCGATTCCCATCCTGTCGAGCTGATCACGTACATAAGGTACTGCTGCTGCAGCTTCTGGAGTGTTGACAGTGATTCTCACCAATTCGGAACCCGCCAAGGCAAGTTCCTTGACCTGAATGGCCGTGGCAATAGCATCAACGGTGTCCGTATTCGTCATCGACTGCACACGCACCGGAGCATTGCCTCCCATCGTCACTACACGAGAGCCCCATACCGCCTTGGCCTGTCGGGACCGCCTCGCAACAGGCGCGGCAAACGGGATGGGATTAAATTCTTCGTACGCATTCACTGAGGCACCTCAAATCGTGCAACGTTATCCTTGGAAACTGGAACCAGATCCATGACCTTCCCTCGTATCACAACCTCTGTCGCCGCAGCATTACCAACCACAATCGACAGCGGCGGACTTGCAGGAACCACTGCGGATTCGCCATTGCCTAAAATTTTTTCAAAAATGGCAACTCCAGCGGAGTTTCGCACCTGAACCCATGACTCAGCGCGTGCTCGCAACACAAGCAAGGATTCCTTGCTTTCCATGGGATCTACACGCGTCTCAGGAGGCATGGTGGGCACACTCCCGGAAAGCTGGGGCATGGGTATTACAACATCAGGCGACCCACCACCCCCATCAATTGCCATCGGCTTTGAGCTGTCCGCTCCCGCCGCATCAAGCTCGACTTGTGGATTCGCCGCCTGCGGTTGATCAGCTGGCAGAACCAGCATTTTGGGGTCTTTTTCACTACCCCCTTCCGTACCGCCAAAAGGCGTTGAGCGCGGGTAGAAGGCCAACAGCGCAGCGCCCAACAACAGGATCGAGGCAGCCAAGAGGACAGGACGTCTTAATCTTGCAAAGAGGGCGGTGCTACCAAATTTCCCCCTACCATTCTGGAACGTAGCGTTGATTTCAACACTCTCCGCAGCCAGGCGCGGCGCACTGCTCGGGGGCATGAGAGCCAGGATATCAAGTGGATCCAGTTTGAGTGAGCGACACACACTGGAGGCCAGGGCCCGCGCAAAAACAGCATCAGGCAAGGCTTGAAAATTATCTTCCTCCAAGGCTTCAAGCTTGCTCACCGGCACCTTGAGTGCTACTGCGAGCGCCTCTATGTGTATCCCGGCAGCCTGTCTTGCCGACCTGATCGCTGCGCCCGGTGAGACCGTCTTGGGGGGTGTGGAATCCAAGGCAGCGGAATGAGTACCTTGCTCATTCATTGAAGGCTCCGCGTTCAAATGCCCTGTATTCACGAGACTCCGAGAAACGCTTGCGTAGCTGGTCTGCCAATTGACGCATGGCGATGGCATCATTCAGTCGCCGTTCCACCTTGATCCCCAACCAAAGCGTTTCTGCATTCGCCATTTCACTGTTATTTATCCGTCGAATATAAAACTGCGCACGTTCAAAATTGCCACGCCGCACAAGCAGTTCGGACAGATTGAATCCCACCACTGGATTGCCAGCATCCAGTTCATAAGCACGCAGGAGCGTTCGTTCTGCTTGCTCATAGCTGCCAGCACGCGCCTGGCAAAGGCCTTGCGCCATGAAGGTTTTCCCCCTTGCCGTGTACGCAGGATTGGCTAGCGCTTGCGAAAAGTGTTTGTCTGCCTCAGCATATTTCTGTTGTTGGCACAACAACCAGGCATAGTTATGCAGGACATTTGGATCCGAAGACCGAAAACCCAAAGCGCGACGAAAACTTTCTTCGGCCTGGGTCAACTGATTCAGACTCATGTAAATCAGTCCGCGAAGGTTATATGCGTCGCTGTATGTCGGGTCGTTGACAAGCGCCTGTTTGACTTCATCAAGTGCAACGGCAATTTTACCCATTTCAAAATAATTAACGGCCAATTCCAGGCGAATTCGCGCTCGCCTACGGGTCTCTGGTTCGTCCGATGGCGTAACAATTTCCTGTTCGAAACCACCCTCCGAAACGCCCCCAGATGTCGAACAACCGGTAACTGCTGGCAACCAAACAGCCATCACGACAAGCATCAGCACTACTCTGGATGGCATCTCGTGCACCAAGGCCTTCACCATGTCACGCCTCCTTGCGTGATTGAACGACCGGCTGTATTGCGATCGTGCGCCGCTTGGCCATTCGTTCCGCAACCCGGGTCCGATCCTGTACCTCCCCGGCCAGCTGCCCACAAGCCGCATCGATATCATCACCACGGGTTTTCCGGACTGTGGTCACAATGCCAGCAGTGCTGAGAATAGAGGCAAAGTCGGCTACCTGCTGCGCTGCGGAGCGATAGAGCCCGGAAACAGGGAAAGGATTGAATGGAATCAGGTTGAACTTGCACCAGACGCCCGAACGCGCATGACGCTTCACCAAATTAACCAATTGCAGGGCATGCTCAGGCTGGTCATTGACATCTGCCAGCATGCAATACTCAAACGTAATGAAGTCTCGGGGCGCATGCTCAAGGTAGCGGTTACAAGCATCCATGAGCTCATCAATCGGATATTTTCGATTCAAAGGTACAAGGTTGTCGCGCAATGCATCGGTGGGCGCATGCAACGAGACGGCAAGAGCAACTGGACAATCGATAGCCAGTCGGTCCATCATCGGTACCACGCCAGAAGTCGAAACCGTCACTCTACGCCGAGACAGGCCGTACGCGTGGTCATCAAGCATTACGCGCAACGCAGGCACCAATGCCGAGTAGTTCTGGAGAGGCTCTCCCATTCCCATCATGACCACATTGGAGATAACGCGGTCCGATGATTGAAACCGCTGGCGCAGCGCGTGCTCTGCAAACCAGAGTTGGGCAAGAATTTCACCCGTAGTGAGGTTTCTGCTAAATCCTTGGTGCCCGGTGGAACAAAAGCGGCACCCCACAGCACACCCTGCTTGAGATGAAACGCACAAAGTTCCACGATCATCTTCGGGAATAAAGACCGCCTCAACTGCGTTCCCCGATCCAACATCGAACAGCCATTTGACCGTTCCATCGCTGGATTGATGTTCACTGATCACCGTCAAAGGCTGCACCGAAGCACAGGCCTTGAGTTTTTCACGGAGTGACTTTGCCAAATCGCTCATCTGGTCAAATTCACGCGCTCCACGCTGGTGAATCCAGCGGAACAGCTGAACCGCCCGAAAACGTTTTTCACCCAGCCCATCGCAGAAAGCGGCCAGGCTGTCGAGATCGAAATCCAGAAGATTGGTTGTCATGCGCTCGCGCACGTACGAGCGCAGGCGCCCTGAGCACCCCAGGCTCGCGAGCGCCCTGCGTTTGCGGGGAATCGCTGCTCAGGGGAGGCCATGTCAACGCGAGTAAACGCTCATACCGGGGAAGAAGAAAGCCACTTCCACCTGAGCAGTTTCAGCAGCGTCGGAGCCGTGCACAGCATTGGCATCAATGCTGTCTGCAAAGTCAGCACGGATAGTGCCCGGCTCGGCCTTTTTCGGATCGGTGGCACCCATCAGTTCTCGGTTCTTGAGAATGGCATTCTCGCCCTCAAGGGCCTGAATCATGACCGGACCGGAGATCATGAAGTCGACCAGATCCTTGAAGAAGGGCCGCTCTTTATGCACGGCGTAAAACTGCTCCGCCTCCAAGCGAGAGAGATGCGCCATGCGGGCAGCCACAACCTTCAGGCCAGCTGCTTCGAAGCGTGCATAGATCTGACCAATGACATTCTTGGCGACTGCATCGGGTTTGATGATGGAAAGGGTACGTTCAATAGCCATTTTATTTCCCAGAATAGGTGTTACTTGGAGCTTTTTGCCTTAAAGACAAAGCTTTTCATTCTAACCCGGTCGATCAAAGACCCGACTATCAACGCCCACTTCGTCCACTGCCTCGACCACTGAAACTGTTTCGCCCATCACGCCGTTGCGTTTGACGTTGACGCGCCAGGCTATCGGTTCCGATGTAACCGACAGAAGTCTTTAGGGGGTCTGGCTGTGTTCTGCTGCCTGACGACCGTTCACCCGAGCCCTTGCTCCCCACTTTTCCAGAGCGCGATCCGGAGGATGGATTCCTCGAGGGACCGGGGGTGCCTGCGTTCGTTCGACCTCGCCGGCCTTGGGGGTCACGCCGGGCAGGCATAGCTTCCCGCCCCTGCTCAACACTGCTCGTGCGTTCGGCCCCCGCAGCCCTCATCAACGCAGCAATATCCGGCTCATCCAGTTCCATCCAGGCACCCCGTTTGAGCCCCTTGGGCAAAACCATCGCGCCGTAGCGAATACGGATAAGCCGACTCACCGCATGGCCAACAGATTCCAGCATGCGGCGAACCTCGCGATTGCGCCCCTCCGAAATGGTGACACGGTACCAGCAATTGGAACCCTCTCCACCGCCCTCTTCAATGGACCCAAAGGCAGCCATGCCATCGTCGAGCCGTACACCTTCAAGCAAACGCGCTTTTTCGTCATTGCTGAGGGCGCCCAACACGCGCACCGCATATTCACGCTCCAAACCAAAACGCGGGTGCATGAGCTTGTTCGCCAGTTCGCCAGAACTTGTGAAGAGCAGCAAGCCTTCGGTGTTGAGATCAAGACGTCCAACGGACTGCCATTTGCCCTGTTGGAGTCGAGGCAGTTTGCGAAACACCGTAGGGCGATTTTGCGGGTCGTCGTGAGTAACAACCTCACCAACGGGTTTGTGGTAAGCGATCACACGGGGAGGCGGCGGATCGATGCGAAAGCGAATCGGTTTTCCATTGACCTTTACTTGATCACCAAACTGGATTCGCTGACCGATATGCGCTGGCTCGTTATTGACCGAAATCCGCCCTTCCAGAATAAGTTGCTCCATTTCCAGCCGCGAGCCCAGCCCAGCTTGTGCCAGAACCTTGTGGAGCTTCGGCGTTTCCACCTGTGGAAGCAACACGCGCTTGACAGGAAGCGGCTCTGCGCTGGCTTCATCTTCATCAAACCGTCCGGAAACAACATCGGAAAACCGGTACCCCCCTTCCGCGTTAGGCTTTCGAGCGGAAGACTGCTTTCGCTCAGGACTGAGCCTACCAGCACCCTTTTGCGCTTCAGAGGGATGCAAAACGAAACTCGCCACGACACCCACCTCCGGTATGTCTGCAGCAATCAAACGTTCCGGCGCAAACACCTCGACCGGAGCGTGATTGACTGAATCATCCGTATCAACGCCCCGGGCTGGCGGAACTGCCACTTTTTTGCGTGCGGGCTTGCGAACCGATTGGCGTGACGCGTCCTCCCCAGCTTTCTGGGGTGAAGACATCGACGTCTGGTTTGCGTCGTAGGGTGGTACGGTCTCATTCATCAAGAGTTTCCCTGGATGTACTCATCAGCATCCGCATAGTTTGGTTTCATCGTTTGGTCGTACAGGCGCAGATCGAGATCACTTAATCCTGAAATCGGGCCGAAGGGTCAGACAGCACTGCTTCCGACTCCGCTTCCAAACTCAATTCTGGCTGGTCGATGACCGCGTCTGCAGACATCGCCAGAGTTGGCAGCATTTGCTCCTGAGACACCGTAGCGTCCAACACCGGCAATTGATCCAGCGACTGCAGGCCCAGATCGTCAAGAAACTGCCGCGTTGTTGCCAGCAAGGCCGGCCGCCCCACGGTTTCACGGTGGCCGATGACCTCAACCCACCCCCGATCCTCCAGTTGTTTGATGATCAGGCTGTTGACTGTAACGCCCCGAATATCTTCAATGTCTCCACGCGTTACAGGCTGCCGGTAGGCGATGATGGACAAGGTCTCCAGGGTGGCACGGGTGTAGCGCGGAGGTTTTTCCGGATGCAAGCGATCCAGAAATTCACGCATTTCAGGGCGGCTCTGAAACCGCCACCCTGTCGAGACCTGCACCAGTTCCACACCATGCAACGTCCACTCCGTCTGCAACTCCGTCAGCAGGATCTTGATCGTATCAGCCCCCAGCGCGTCGTCGAAAAGCGAACGCAACTCGCGCACGGAAAGCGGCTGCGGTGCGCATATCAAAGCGGTTTCAAGGACCCGTTTGGCGTCCACCGTATTCATGATTCACCAGTTCCGGGAAAAAAGGCTTCCCGCAACATTGCGGGACAGCGGACCCACCGAAAAAATCGATCTATGGGGCCGAAAGGGTGAAGTTGAAAAACCACACCATCGCCTGACTGGACGCCGCTGCCAGGCTCACAAAGTCAAAATCAATTTTCATTGTATCCCAGTGACCATTCGGCAAGGGCTGCACGCATGTCCTGCGGCAGAGGTGCGAAAAACTCGAGCTCCTCACCACTGACCGGATGAGTAAAGGCAAGCCGAAAGGCATGCAGGGCTTGGCGCTGCATGCCCGCAACCATCGAACCACCGTACAAGGCATCGCCCACCAGTGGATGCCCTACAGTGGACAAATGCACACGGATCTGGTGTGTCCGGCCGGTATGCAGAGTACACCGCACCCAGCATCCATACTCGCAATTAGCCAGCAACTCAACATCGGTGCGCGCCGTCTTGCCGGCATGCAGTGCCAGATTGACCACAGCCATTCGCAACCGATTGCGCGGGTCCCTGCCGATCGGCTCCTCCAGACTGACGGCAGTGCTTCCCTGCCAGGACCGATGCACCAATGCCAGATACTGTCGATGCACCTGCCTGAGCGCAATCATGCGTACCAGTGCATCCATGGCTGCGCGGGTTCGGGCCACTACCATGAGCCCGCTGGTGTCCTTGTCGAGGCGATGAACGATTCCTGCCCTAGGCACCTGCGCAGACTGCGGATTCCGTGCCATCAAGCCATTGAGCAGCGTACCGCTCCAGTTCCCCGGTGCTGGGTGAACCACCAAGCCAGCAGGCTTGTGCACCACGAGAAGATGGGCATCCTCGTAGACCACGTCAATATCCATGACCTCTGGCCGGAAAGCCTGACTCTCGAGGGTCGGGCGCATTTCCAGCACAACGCGATCCCCGACCCTGATTTTCTGGGAAGCCTTGGCGTCCAGCCGTCCATTGAGGCTGACTGCACCAAGGTCCAGCAACTGGCGAAGATAACTTCTGGAAAACTCGGGTACCGTATCGGCCAGTGCGCGATCCAGGCGCGATCCGTGCTGCGCCAGACCCATGTCGATCGTTCGGAACTCTGCCTCGACGAAAGCAGTCGGATCATCCTCGACCACGCCTTCTACCCTGTACTTTAAGGCCCCGTCTTCAGGGCTGACAAGCGTCATTGCCTTATCGAGGTGGGAGAAAACGGACCGGATCCACCGGTTTGCCTTGACGACGAATCTCGAAATGCAGCTTGACCCGATCGGAATCGGTGCTGCCCATCTCGGCAATTTTTTGTCCTTGGCGCACCGACTGATCCTCCTTCACCAGGAGAGACTGATTGTGGGCATAGGCCGTGAGAAAAGTGTTGTTGTGCTTGAGAATGATCAAATTTCCGTACCCGCGCAGACCAGCACCGGCATACACCACGCGCCCCTCGGCAGCTGCCAGCACCGGATCACCGGCCTTGCCACCAATGTCATAGCCCTTGTTACGGACCTCGTCAAACCCTGCCAGCAAAGGGCCCGCAGCAGGCCAGATGAAGCCCACATCGTCTTCCCCACCCGCAGGAGCCTGCTTTGACTCTGGAGCAGGTGAAGATGCGACTGCAGAAACTGCAGCAGGGGTAGCGACAGCAGATGCCGCAGATGTCGCTGCACGGGGAGCGGATGCCACCGGCGCCGAAGAGAGATTCGAGGCCGACACCGGCCGCGTGACAACGCCCCCCGAGTCCTGGGCAGCCGGCACAGCTGCAACAGACACCGTAGGAGCCACCCGCAAGACCTGACCGACCTCGATCAGATTGGGATTGTCCAGCTGATTCCAGCGCGCCAGGTCTCTCCAGCTTTGCCCCGTCTCAAGTCCGATACGAATCAAGGTATCACCTGGCTTGACGGTGTAAAACCCGGGCTTGCCCGCATTCTCGGCCCCCGGCAAGGGTTTCACCGAGGCGGGTGCCATCGCATCAGCCGCCTGCGCCAGCACAGCTGTGCCGCGATCCTCCACCGGAGCCCTGGTCATGCGGGTACCACAGCCCGCCAGCACAAGCCCCGCCAGCACCATGGCAACCCCGAGACCACGACCACGCGATAAGAACATAAGCAACTTCCTTCATGCAACGCCCGATTTTAGGGGGACAAAATGCACTGGCTCGAGCACCGTTTGTTTCAACCCGTGCGCTGTCTTGTCAACCACCAGCAGCACCTGCTGTCCGTCTGCCCGGGCAAATGGCGCTACCAGTCGCCCGCCCACGGCCAGCTGCTCGCACCAGGCCGCCGGCAGGGCCGAGCCTCCTGCGGCTGAAACAATGGCAGCATAGGGCGCGCCCTTGGAAAATCCGGCCATGCCGTCACCGAACAACAAATGCACATTTGGCAGGCGCAACGGGCGCAGATTGCTCCGCGCCTTATCGTGCAGGCCGCGCAATCGCTCGATGCTGTACACCTCACGGGCCAGGAGACTCAGCACTGCGGCCTGGTATCCGCACCCGGTACCGATTTCCAGCACACGCCCGAGGCTGCCAGCCGTGCTCACGATTTCCGCGCCAAGCAACAAATCGGCCATCCTGGCCACGATGCTTGGCTTGGAGATGGTCTGCCCCAGCCCAATGGGCAGGCTGGTGTCTTCATAAGCCTGATTGACCAGACCAGTATCGACAAAACGGTGGCGCTCCACCGTAACCATAGCCTGAAGCACCTGGGGGGCGCCAATGCCCGCTGCCGACAGACGCTGCACCATGCGCGAGCGCACAGCAGCCGAGTCCAGACCCAATCCTGCCGGAACAGGAACGCCGGGCATCGCACCCAAGCGCGCCGCCACACCGGCGGACGACGGCTGGCCAGGTGCCGACCACCCTGAGATACGCGCAGGGAAACCCGGTCGCCGCGCTTGCATCAAGAAGCTTTCGCTGCAACCACCGGGGTCCGGGTCATCCGGCCGGACGACAGGCGCGCTGCCGTTTGGGCCCAATATCCCAGGCTCTGGTGATCGGTAAGGTCCACCTTGAGCGGCGTCACTGCCACATGACCTTGCGCCGTAGCGTGGAAATCTGTGCCCTCGGCGTCGTCCTTGGCAGCACCGGCGCCACCGATCCAGTACATGGTCTCACCACGCGGGCTTTGCTGGGTAATCACACGCTCGGCAGCATGGCGCCGTCCCAGTCGGCACAGTTTCAAGGGCCGCAGTGCCTGCAAAGGCAAATTGGGTATGTTCACATTGAGCAGCCAAGGCGCCTGGCCTAGCAGATGGTGCTCGGCCATCTGCTGCACGATCTCGGCCGCCTTGCACGCGGCCGCCTCAATCTCGCCCCAGCCCTTGTCCACCTGGGAGAAAGCGATCGAAGGAATACCAAAAAGATAACCTTCCATCGCCGCACCCACGGTGCCCGAGTAAATGGTGTCGTCTCCCATGTTGGCGCCGTTATTGATGCCTGACACCACCAGATCTGGCCGGTAGCCGAGCAGACCGGTCAGCGCAATGTGCACACAGTCGGCAGGCGTGCCGTTGATATAGCGAAACCCGTTGTGCGCCGTATGCACATACAGCGGCGAATGCAGGGTCAGCGCATTGGATTTGGCGCTGTTGTTGTGCTCGGGCGCGACCACCTCCACTTCGGCCACGGCGGACAGTGCCGAATGCAGTGCCACGATGCCGGGCGCCTGGTAGCCATCGTCATTGCAGATAAGGATTTTCATGGTGCTCCGCAGGATGGTGGGGATTGTAGGCCGGCCTCCGGCCAGCGGGCGCCGCGTCGCTCTTGGGACACGGTGCATCGGCGCCACCGGCCTATGATTTAGCTTCACAACGACCGGAGACTCCTTCCATGCACGCATGGCTATGCACCAATCCCACGGGCGTCGACGCCCTGACCTGGACCGAACTTCCCACACCCACCCCCAAGGCGGGTGAAGTGCTGGTGGAAATCAAGGCTGCAAGCCTGAATTTCCCCGATCTGCTCATCGTTCAGAACAAATACCAGATGAAACCCCCGCTACCCTTCGTGCCGGGTTCGGAATATGCCGGGGTGGTACGGGCCGTGGGCGAGGGCGTCACGCACCTGCAGCCTGGCCAGAATGTGGCCTGCCTATCGGGCACGGGCGGGTTTGGCACCCACACCATCGCGCCGGCAGCGCTTTGCATGCCCCTGCCCGCAGGCTTCCCGCATGTGGATGCGGCAGCGTTCATCATGATTTACGCCACCTCGCACCATGCGCTGGTGGATCGTGCACAGCTCAAGGCCGGCGAGACGGTGCTGGTGCTGGGTGCCGCCGGCGGGGTCGGTACTGCTGCCATCCAGATCGCCAAGACGATGGGCGCCAAGGTGATCGCAGCCGCCTCCACTGACGAAAAGTGTGCCCTGTGCACCTCGCTGGGCGCCGACGCCACCATCAATTACGCCAGGGAAGACCTGCGCGAAGCCCTCAAGCGCCTGACTGAGGGCAAGGGGCCTGACGTCATCTACGACCCGGTGGGCGGCGATTTCGCCGAGCCCGCCTTCCGCTCCATCGCCTGGCGGGGCCGCTACCTCGTGGTGGGGTTCGCATCCGGCCCGATTCCCGCGTTGCCGCTGAACCTGGCGCTGCTCAAGGGCGCCTCCATTGTCGGCGTCTTCTGGGGCGAGTTTTCCAGACGCGAGCCCAAGGCCAATGCCGCCATGATGATGGAACTGGCCCAGTGGTACGCCCAGGGCAAAATCAAGCCGGTCATCGACCGAACCATGCCCATGGCCGAACTGCCTGCGGCTTTCGCCCGCATGGGATCGCGCAGCGTGCAAGGCAAGCTGGTTCTGGTGAACTGACCTCCAGCGCGCTGCCAAGTCCCTTGGGGGCAGACCGTCAAGGGAGGCTCCGTATCGACCTCTCGTGTCGGTGGCAGTGCGGGTCTTGACAGGCCACACGGCAGTATCCACGCTCTCCTCGCCAAAAAACCTGTTCAAGCCCGGCTGCCTCTGTCACACTTGCCGTTTGTTGCATTTCCTGCCCCCGGTGGCTGTTCATGGCCGAAAGACTCCCCTCGGATATTGCGCGCGAAACCCTCAAACAGCTGGCCCTGCGCAGGCTGGCTCCGACCCCCGACAACTTCCGGACGTTGTACGACGAAATCTCCGGCAACACCACCCCATCACCCTTTCCTGAAGGGCCGCTGCGCCAGATTCTGCGGGTGATACCCGGCCAGACCCACGCCCAGAAACGCCTGCTCGACCAGTTCGAGGCCGCTGTCTCGCAGAGAGACTGGTCGTCCCTGCAAAGCGTGCTGGTCGGCTACGCAAAGCTTGGTGCCGGCACGCCCGTCTCCAGTCTGGATGTACCAGAGTCCGGCACAGCCCCGGTGGTCGCAACACCCTCGACTGGCGCGCAGCTGGTTGTGCCCCAAGAGCTTGCAGAGCAAATGGCCCGCCTGGTGGAACACACCCTGCACGGCCTGAGCAGTGACGATGCCCGCGTCCATCTTCTGGGCGAGCAGCTGGTGCAGTTCCTGCGCCAGCCCGCACCACCCGCCAGCACCCTGCAGTTGATGCTGGCCAATTTCAGCTTCCGTCTCTCGTTTGCCGCCGAAGACCAGGCGGCCATCCGCTCCATGCTGCTGGACTTGCTGCACATGGTGTTTGCCAACATCGCCTCGCTGAGCCTGGATGACCGTTGGCTGCATGGCCAGGCCGAGGCCCTGATGGCCGCCACCGAGCAGCCGCTGACACTGCGCCGGCTCGACGATGTGCAACGCCGCCTGAAAGACGTGATCTTCAAGCAGACCGAGGCCAAAGGTCGCATGGTCGAAGCACAGGAGCAGATGAAGGAGATGCTCGCCACCTTTATTGAACGCCTCTCGGCCATGACGCAGGCCAGCAGCGGCTACCACGACAAGATGGAGCAGTACGCCGGGCAAATTGCCCGGGCATCCACGCTCGAGGAAATCACCCCCGTTCTCAAGGAAGTGATGGGCGCCACACGCGCCATGGCCATCGACAGCCGTGTGGTGCACGACGAATTGACGGACCTGCGCGAGCGCACCGCCCTCAAGCAAACCGAAATGGCACGCCTGCAGGAGGAGCTGGACAAAGCCAGCGCCCAGGCACGCCACGACCCGCTGACCGGATCGCTCAATCGCAAGGGCCTGGACGAGGTGATCGAACGGGAAATCGCCCGCGCCAAACGGACCGACACCCCGTTGTGCCTGGCGCTGCTCGATGTGGACAATTTCAAGCAGATCAACGACCGCCTCGGGCACGACACCGGTGATGCCGCCCTGGTGCACCTGGCCACGGTGGTTCGCGAAGTCCTGCGCCCGCAGGACATGTTGGCGCGCTACGGCGGCGAAGAATTCGTCGTGGTACTGCCCGACACCGCCCTGCCCCAGGGCGTGGAAGCCATGCAGCGCCTGCAGCGCGAACTGACCACGCGCTTTTTTCTGCGTAACAACGAAAAAATCCTGATCACTTTCAGCGCCGGCGTGGCCCAGCTCTCCGCCTCCGAGACTGCAACGGAGGCCATCCGCCGCGCCGACCAGGGCATGTACCTGGCCAAACGCTCGGGAAAGAACCGCGTCATGGCGGCATGACGCGGCGGTCGCTGGCCTGGACCATGCCCTTTGCATGGGCTGCGAACAGGTCGCTGAAGCCTGGCCATGCACGTGCGTAGTCACCCTGCTCCGGACCGGCGCGATTTCCTGCGCCATGCCACCGCCGTGGCCAGCATGGCCGCCCTGCCCCGTTGGGCCTGGGCGGGGGTCACGCTGCGGCATGATCCGTTCGGCCTGGGCGTGGCCAGTGGCGACCCCACGAGCGATGGCATGGTACTGTGGACACGGCTGCTGCCCGAAGGGCCCGGCGCGGCGTCCGGCCCGCTCACGGTGCGCTGGGAGCTGGCCGACGACGCAGCTTTCCGGAAGATCGTACGGCGGGGCACGGCCACCGCGCTGCCCGAGCTCGGGCACAGCGTGCATGTCGAGCTGGCCGGCCTGGCGCCCGACCGCTGGTACCACTACCGCTTTCTGCATGGCGACGCCGTCAGCCCCACGGGCCGCACGCGCACCGCGCCCGCCGCCGACCGGATGCCCGAGCGCATGCGCCTGGCCTTTGCGTCATGCCAGAACTGGGAACACGGCCACTATGCCGCCTGGCACCACCTGGTGCAGGACGAGCCCGACCTCGTGCTCTTTCTGGGCGACTACATCTACGAATACACCTCCCCGGCCCATACCCGTGGCCTGGCCCGTGTGCAGACCTTGCGGCATGCCACCACCCTGTCCGACTTCCGCGACCGCTACACCCTTTACAAAAGCGATCCGCTGCTGCAAGCCGCCCACGCCGCGTGCCCCTGGGGCGTGGTCTGGGACGACCACGAGGTACAAAACGACTACGCCGGCACCACCGGGCGGGCCGATACGCACGACTTCCTGGCGCTGCGCAGCGCCGCCTGGCAGGCCTTTTACGAGCACATGCCGCTGCGCGCTGTAAGCCTGGGCGCGCAGGGCCTGACCCTGCACCGGCGCCTGGCATGGGGGCAGCTGGCGCACATCCACCTGCTCGACATGCGCCAGCACCGCGACGTTCAAGCCTGCCGGCGCCCGGAAGCCCGCAGCGCGGGCGCGGTGCAGCCAGAAGATTGCGCCACGCTGGCCGACCCCTCGCGCAGCCTGCTGGGAATGGCCCAGGAGCGCTGGCTGGACAACGGCCTGGCGCAAGACGCCCGCCAGCAGGCGCGCTGGAGCGTTCTGGCCCAGACGACACTGCTCTCCCCGCGCGCCTACCCCTCGGGCCTGCGTGCCACCGATACCTGGGATGGCTACCCCGCCGCCCGCCAGCGCCTGCTGCACTCCATGGCAGGACACGCGCTGCGCAACACCGTGCTGCTCGGCGGCGACATCCACCAGAACTACGTGTGCCGCGTACCCGCCGACGCCAGACAGCCCGATGCCACCACCCTGGCCAGCGAGTTCTGCGGCACCTCCATCAGCTCGCGCGCGGGCACCACACAGGACAAAGTGGACGCCATCGTCCGCCACAACCCGCATGTGCTGCTGGCGCGCTGCGAGGAGCGCGGCTACGGCCTCGCCGACATCACCCCCGAACGCTGGACCACTACCCTGCGCGCCGTGCAAGACCCGCTGCGCGCCGACAGCGGCGCCTACACCCTGGCGCGCTTTGTGGTGGAAGACCGACACCCCGGACCCGAGCGCGCATGATCCAAAAACTCTCTTCTTGATAGCTATCAGCGCTTATCCAGCAATGGCTGGAGGTCAAAAACACTGATAAATGAAGCACACCCTGCAGCGAACTGCCCGCTGCGCGCCGCCCCGCATCACCCCGGACGCCCCTTGCGCTCCCGGTCTTCCAATGGCGCCCAGGATGCAGCGACACCGTTTCAGCCCGACCAACACTGGTCCGTAAATTCTTGGGCGACATCCACTACTCTACGAACGAGTTCCGAGGAATCCTCGCCGAGGCCATGCGCGACAAAGAGGGGGGGAAATGGCCCCGAACGCACCTTCAAGGCCCACGCAGCACCGAAGGTGTGCCCCACGGGAAATCTGGGTTTACCATGGCACTTCCCTTTTTATGGAGACCGCCATGCACCAACGCCCCTTGGCCCTGCTGGCCTTCGCTGCCGCACTCGCCGGCTGCGCCAGCGCCCCGTCCTTCCGCTACACCGTGCCCAACCAGCCTGAGGGGGCCTCGGGCTTCACCGAGAAGCCGGGCTGGACCACCACACAGTTCGCCGTGGCGGCCGCCAACCCGCTGGCCACCGACGCGGGCTACCAGGTGCTCAAGGCCGGCGGCTCGGCCGTGGATGCGGCCATCGCGGTGCAGATGGTGCTGACGCTGGTCGAACCCCAGTCCAGCGGCATCGGGGGCGGCGCCTTCCTG
>JANJVG010000167.1 GCA_024710165.1 Burkholderiaceae bacterium | reverse complement strand
CAGTTTGACGCCGCTGTGCGAGCTGAGGCAGCGGAGATGGCGAAACACTATGAGGTCTTCTACTCATTGGAGGCTTCTATCCGAGTGTTGGTGTCGCAGACTATCGAAACGGCCGAAAAGACTGATGAATGGTGGGCGTCTGCTCGGGTGCCGCAGGCAATCAAGCAAGAAGTTGCTTCCCGTATCCAAAAGGAACTCGATGCTGGCGTTACCCGCAGATCTATAGATGAGCTCGACTACACGACTTTCGGTGAACTGTCTGACTTGATACAGACAAATTGGGACATCTTCGGAGGAACGCTATTCACCAGCAAGCGCGCAGTTCAGAAGGTTATGGCGAGCCTGAACGCTTTACGTAATCCCATCGCACACTGTTCGCCTCTTGCAGAAGACGAGCAACTTCGCCTCCAACTAACGGTGCGCGATTGGTTTCGATTAATGGAGTAGTGGGCCTACGTTTTGCGTGGTCCTACCAATCCTCTTTCACCGCCAACACCGCATCCTTCCCCGCAGCCGCCCGCCCGGCCACCCAGGCCGTCACCGTTCCCGCCATCACCACGGCGGCGCACAGCGCCAGCAGCCGTTCCACCGGCACCCGCAAATCCATGGTCCAGTGGAAGCTCTGCGGGTTCACCACATGCACCAGTACCACCGACACGGCCAGGCCCAGCAGCAGGCCGGCAGCGGCGCCCACCCCCGTCCAGGCGGCGCCTTCGCCGGCCACCACGGCCAGGATCTGGCGGCGCGTTAGGCCCAGGTGGGCGAGCAGGCCAAATTCTTTTCGCCGTGCCAGCACCTGCGCGCTGAAGCTGGCCGCCACACCAAACAGCCCGATGCCGATGGCCACGGCCTGCAGCCAGTAGGTGACGGCGAAGCTGCGGTCGAAGATGTGCAGCGAGCGCGCGCGCACCGCGTCGGCCGAGACGAATTCCAGCGCGGGGCTGCCGTCCACTGCGGCGTGTGGCAATAGTGCTTCGATGGCCTGGCGCAGTGCGGCGCTGTCGGTGCCCGCATGTGGCCACAGGGCCAGGTCGCTCGGGCGGGCGTCGCCGGTCAGGCGTTCGTAGTCGGCCAGGTCCAGGGCTACAGCACCGGATTGGCGGGCATAGTCGCGCCATACGCCAGCTATAAAAAAAGGAGCTGCTTGCGCTTGATCAGAAAGGGCTGGAGCGTTAAAAGACTGTGAAAACGCCGGCCAGTCCCCGCCGGGCCGCAGGCCATACAGGTCCACCACCGCCTCGCTGATGTAGAGGGCGGTGTGGCCTGCAGGCACGGGCAGGGCGGCTTCGACCAGCGGCAGGCTGCGCGATGCATCGCTGCCCAGGGGGCGGGCCAGCAGGGTGAGGGCGGGGCGCGCCGGGTCGAGCTGCAGCGGGCTGGCGCGCAGCGGCTCGACCTTCTGCACACCGGACAGGTGGGCCACCTCGCGCGCCAGCGTGGCGGGCAGCAGGGCGGCTTCGCCGCCGGCGGCGTGCAGCGCCGAGCGCAGGTACAGCGGTGCGGGCAGCACGGCGTCGAGCCATTGCAGCACCGAGCCGCGAAAGCTGGCCACCATCACCGTCAGCGCTACGGCCAGGCTCAGGCTGGCGACCACGCCGCCCACGGCAATGGCGGCGGCGCCGTGCATGCGGCGCGCGCGCTCCAGTGCCAGCAGCGGCAGCAGGTACTGCACGGCCAGTGGGCGCAGCCTGTGCAGCAGCCCGGCCACGACCCAGGGCAGTAGTGCCATGCCGCCGACCAGCAGCAGGCCGACGGCCACATAGGCTGCCAATGGAAGGCCAAATAGGGGTGGAGCGCTCGCCAATAAAGCGCTGACAGCTATCAAAAAAATACCTATCGAGCCCCGCCCGGCGGATACGCCGACGGTGCCCAGGCCCTTCAGTGTCTGGGCCGGAGGCAGTGCTTGTGCGCTGCGTGCCGGCCACCAGCCGCCCACCAGGGCCGCTGCCACACCCAGGCTGCCGTACAGCAGTGCTGCCGCGCCACTCCATTGCAGGGCGGGCTGCACGCCAGCAAAGTAACCACCGCCCAGATCGCCGCCGAGCAGGCGCAGCGCAGCCGCCGCCAGCAGGGTCCCCAGTGCGATGCCGGCCACGCTGCCTGCCAGACCGAGCAGAACCGATTCACCCAGTACCAGGCCGAGGCGCTGGCGCGGCGTGGCACCCAGCACGGCCAGTAGCGCAAACTGTGGTGCGCGCCGGGCCACGCTGAGCGCTAGTACCGAGAACACCAGAAAGGCCCCGGTGAACAGCGCTACCAGCGCGAGCACTGTGAGGTTGACCCGGTAAGCGCGCGAGAGCTTGCTGATGCGCTCGGCTGCATCACCCGGTTCGGCCAGCAGGGCGTGGCGGGGCCACTGCGGCGCGCTGCGCAAGGCATTGGCGACTGCAGCCCGGTCGCTGCCGGGGCGCAGTTGCAGGTCGATGCGGCTGAGCTGGCCGCCGCGCCCGAACAGGTCTTGTGCCGCCCCCAAGTCCATCACGGCCAGCGCAGCGCCGCTGGCCGCCACGGTGCCCGCCACGCGCACGCGCAACGCCTGTGGCCCGGTCTGGAGTTCTAGCGCCTTCGAGCCGCTGCCGTCGGCCGGCACGCCCAGGGCCTGGAGCGCCGCTGCGTTGAGAAACACGGTGGCCGGGGCGAACAGTGCAAAGCGGTCGGCGCCGCTCCAGGGGCGCGGCATGAGCGCGGGGGCCATGGCGGGCAGCAGCAGGGCATCGGCACCCAGCACACGCAGTGGCACGCGGGCAGGGGCGCCAAGTGTGGACGCCAGTGCCGTGAGCTCCAGCACCGGGCTGGCGCGTGCCACCTGCGGGTGCGCAGCGAGGTGGCCATACAGGGCTTCCGGCAATGTGCCTTGCATGGCACGCACTTCCAGGTCGGGCTGGCCGTTGACGGCGCGCACCGCCCGCGCAAATTCGTCGAGCGCCGAGGTGTTGATCAGCTGCACTGCAAAGGCCAGCGCTACGCCCAGCATCACCGCCACCACCGCAGCGGCGCTGCGCCAGGGGTGGTGCAGCAGGTCTTGCCAGGAGAAGGTGCGCATCAATGCCAGCATGGGGTGCATTGTGGGGCGCCTTGAAGGGGGCGGGCAGGGGGCTTGAAGTTTTTCGGGCTGGACACATACTGGGAGACAGGGCTGGCGCTCCCTGGCTGGCCCGGTTTCAACACCATGATTGCAGGAGCTTGACCATGAACTCTCTCGTATCGCGTGGCAGTCTGTTTGACGAATTTTTCAAGGACATCGCGCCCGGCTTTTATGTGCGTCCGCTGCACGGCGACAACTTGCCGGCCGCGTCGCAAATCAAGGTGGACGTGAAGGAAACCGATGGCGGCTACACCGTGCAGGCCGAAATGCCCGGGGTGCCCAAGGAGGACATTCATGTCTCCATCGAGGGCAACGTGGTCAGCCTGCGCGCCGAGGTGCGGCAGATGGACCAGCAGACCGATGGCGAGAAGGTGCTGCGTGCCGAGCGCTATTACGGATCGGTGGCGCGGAGCTTTCAGCTGCCGGCCGACATTGACGCCGGCCAGGCCAAGGCCAAGTACGACCACGGCATCCTCACACTCACGCTGCCCAAGAAGGTGAACAACGCTTCCCAGCGGCTCACCATCGAGTAATTCCGTCACTGTGCAGCCGCAGCACCCGGTCTGCGCGCGCTGCGGCGGTGTCGGAATGCGTGACCAGCACCAGCGATGCGCCGTGCTGACGCGTTTGCTCGATGAGCAAGTCCATCACGCGGGCCGCCGTGCCGGGGTCGAGATTGCCGGTGGGCTCGTCGGCTAGCAGCAGGCCGGGGCGGTGCACCAGGGCGCGGGCAAGGGCCACGCGCTGCAGTTGTCCGCCGCTGAGCTGCTGCGGCAAGCGTTCTCCGAGGCCGTCCAGACCCACGGCCGTGAGCATCTCCCGAATCCGTGCCGGTTCGCTGCGCCCCAGCAGCATCAGCGGCAGGGCCACGTTCTGCGCCACGTCCAGGTGCGGCAGCACGTGGAAGGCCTGGAACACAAAGCCCACCTGGGCGCGCCGCCACAGGGCGCGTTGGGTGTCGTCCAGCAGGCCCAGGTCGGTGCCGCCGTGTGTGATGCGCCCGGCATCCCAGTGGTCCAGCCCGGCCATGCAGTTGAGCAGCGTGGACTTGCCCACGCCCGAGTCGCCCACGATGGCGACAAACTCGCCGGGCTGCACAGCCAGGTGCACGTTCTCGAACACGGTGGCCTCGCCGTAGCGCTTGGCCAGGCCATCGATCACCAGCGCGGTCATGGTGCGGTGCCGTCCAGCCGCTGCAGTACGGCCCGCACCAGCGTGGTCACGGCGTCGGGCTGGTCGCAGGCTATTGATTGGCGCTGCGGCATGCTGCGCAGCCAGGTGATCTGGCGCTTGGCCAGCTGGCGCGTGGCGGCGATCCCGCGCTCGCGCAGCATGTTCATATTGAGGGGCGTACCGCCCGGCCGGCGGGCCTGCCAGTCGAGTTCTTCCCACGCCTGGCGGTAGCCCACGCAGCGCATCGATGGCAGGTCGGCGTGCAGGTCGCCGCGTGCGCGCAGGGCCCGCACCTCGTCCACAAAGCCTGCGGCCAGCATGGCGTCAAAGCGCTGGGCAATGCGCTGGTGCAGCCAGGCACGGTTGTCGGGTTCCAAGGAAAAAAGGGCGCTGGCGCTTATGGGACGTGCGCTGTCAGCTATTGTTTTAATAGTATGAAAGCTCGACAGCGGGCGGCCCGAGACGTGCCATACCTCCAGCGCGCGCTGGATGCGCTGGCTATCGCCAGGCGCCAGGCGGGCGGCGGTCACCGGGTCCACACGCGCCAGTTCGGCGTGCATGCCGGGCCAGCCGATCTCGGCGGCCTGGGCTTCGAGCTGGGCGCGCACAGCGGGGTCGGCGGCGGGCATGTCGTCGATGCCGTCCAGCAGCGCCTTGAAGTACAGCATGGTGCCGCCCACCAGCAGCGGCAGGGCGCCGCGCGCGCGAATCTCGGCAATGAGCCGGGTGGCGTCCTGCACAAACTCGGCGGCGCTGTAGGCCTGCAGCGGGTCGCGGATGTCGATCAGGTGGTGCGACACGCAGGCCAGTTCCTGGGCTGTGGGCTTGGCGGTGCCGATGTCCATGCCCCGGTACACCAGGGCGGAGTCCACACTGATGATTTCCACCGGCATGCGCTTGCCGATCACGGCGGCCAGGGCCAGGGCCCCGGCGGTCTTGCCCGAGGCCGTGGGGCCTGCCAGGGCAATGGCTTGCGGGGCTTTAACAGGGTTCACGCGGCTCACGCGGTTCTCCAAATTTCTGTACCAAAGTCCAGGCGATGGCGGCCAGCAGCACGGAGCAGAACCACACGCCATGCACCAGCGGCCACACCGTGCCGTCCAGGTGCGTACCCACCCAGCCGCCAATGGCAAAGGCGGCCAGCATCATCATGAAACCATTAAGCGCCGAGGCCACGCCCGCCGCCTGCGGAAACGGCCCCACGGCACCGGTCTGCCCGCAGGGCTGGTGGATGCCGTGCCCCAGCATGAACAGGTAGAACGGGGCCAGCAGCGCCCAGGGCTGGTGCCAGCCCGCCCAGGCCACCAGCGCCATCAAGGTGCAGCCGCTCAGGCTCAGGCCACCGGCCAGTGCCACCGTGCGGCGCAGGCCGTGGCGCGCCAGCAGGTGGCGGCAGACGAAGGTGCCCACAAAGTAGGCCAGCGCGGTGGACAGGAGCACCCAGCCGTACTGCGTGCGCGACAGGCCCAGCACCTCGATGAACACGAAGGACGAGGCCGCCAAAAAAGTGAACAGCCCGCCATAGGCCGCCGTGGTCAGCAGAGAAAACGCCCAGAACGTGGGGTGGCGCAGCACCGTGCCCCAGGTGCGCAGCAGCACGCGCGGCTGCAGCGCCTGCGGGTTGGGCCGGGCCAGGGTTTCGGGCATGCGCAGCGCCACCAGGGCCAGCGTCAGCAGCGCGTAGGCCGTGAGCGCCAGCAGCGCGGCGCGCCAGCCCAGCCACACCGTCAGCAGCCCGCCCAGCGGCGCGCACAGGCAGGCCACCAGGCCCAGGCCCGTGAGCGCCTTGGACATGGCGCGTGCCCCGGTCAGCGGGGTGTACAGGTCGCGCACGATGGCGCGCGCGCACATCACCACCGCGCCCATGGCCGCGCCCTGCGCGGTGCGCCAGGCAATGAGCAGCGCCATGGACGGCGCCAGCGCGCTGCCCACCGACGCCAGGGTGTAGATGCACAGCCCCGCCAGCAGCACCGGGCGGCGGCCAAAGCGGTCAGACAGCGGCCCCCACACCAGTTGCGAGCAGCCAAAAGCCAGCAGCAACGCGCTGAGCGTGAGCTGCCCGGTGGCCACGCTGGCGGATAGATCGCGCGTGAGTGCGGGCAGTGCGGGCAGGTACAAATCGGTGGTGACGGGCTGGATGGACAGCAGCAGCGCGAGCACCACAACGGCCAGTCCGGGAGACACCGCTACGGGCTGCGCGGCTGCAGGACTGGCGGAATCGGAGCGGGCAGACATATCCGTTTGAGCGTACCAGATGCGGGTGGCGCAAGCCGGGCGCAAAAAAAGGGGCCGAAGCCCCTTTGGGTTGGTCGCAGGGAGGATGCTCAGATCACGCCCTGGGCGATCATGGCGTCGGCCACCTTCACGAAACCGGCCACGTTGGCACCGTCGATGTAGCTCACCGAGCCGTCGGCACGCTTGCCATACTTCAGGCAGGCGGCATGGATGCCTTGCATG
Organism: Burkholderiaceae bacterium; assembly: GCA_024710165.1. Classification (GTDB taxonomy): domain Bacteria; phylum Pseudomonadota; class Gammaproteobacteria; order Burkholderiales; family Burkholderiaceae_C; genus Simplicispira. The sequence continues at coordinate 18,222 of JANJVG010000167.1, read as the reverse complement.
ATCATCAGCAGGCGGTTGTCCACTTCTTCCGCCGTCCAGCTCAGGCGCATGGCGTTCTGGCTCATCTCCAGGCCCGAAGTGGCCACGCCACCGGCATTGCTGGCCTTGCCCGGTGCGTACAGCACACCGGCGGCCTCGAAGGCCTTGGCGGCTTCGATGGTCGAGGGCATGTTGGCGCCTTCGGCCACGCACAGCACGCCGTTCTGGATGAGCGTCTTGGCATCGTTCTCGTCCAATTCGTTCTGCGTGGCGCAGGGCAGGGCCACGTCCACCTTGACATGCCAGGGGCGCACGCCGGCTTCAAAACGCACGCCGGTGCGGGCAGCGTAGTCGCTCACGCGGCCATAGTGGTGGTTCTTCACGTCCATCAGGATGGCCAGCTTCTCGGGGGTGAAGCCGTCTTCGTCGATGATGGTGCCGCTCGAGTCGGACACCGTGATCACCTTGGCGCCGAGCTGCATGGCCTTTTCCACGGCGTACTGGGCCACATTGCCCGAGCCCGACACGGAAACGCGCAGGCCGTCAAAGCTGCGGCCGCGGGTCTTGAGCATTTCATCGGCGAAGTACACCGTGCCGTAGCCGGTGGCCTCGGGGCGGATCAGCGAGCCGCCGAACGACAGGCCCTTGCCGGTGAACACGCAGTCGGCGCGGTTGCTGAGCTTCTTGTACATGCCGGCGATGAAGCCCACCTCACGGCCACCTACGCCGATGTCGCCCGCGGGCACGTCGGTGTCGGCGCCCACGTGGCGGAACAGTTCGCTGGCGAAGGCCTGGCAGAAGCGCATGACTTCCGCAGGGCTCTTGCCCTTGGGGTCGAAGTCAGAGCCGCCCTTGCCGCCGCCCATGGGCAGGGTGGTCAGCGCGTTCTTGAAGGTCTGCTCGAACGCCAGGAACTTGAGCACCGACAGGTTCACCGACGGGTGGAAGCGCAGGCCGCCCTTGTAGGGGCCGATGGCCATGCTGTGCTGGATGCGGTAGCCGCGGTTGACCTGCACGGTGCCGTGGTCGTCCACCCAGGACACGCGGAACATGATGATGCGCTCGGGCTCCACCAGGCGCTCCAGCAGGCCGTGTTCGGCATAGCGCGGGTGCTTTTCGATGAACGGCCACAGGCTCTCCATCACCTCAGTGACTGCCTGGAGGAATTCAGGTTGACCAGGGTTGCGCTGTGCTACCTGTTCCAGGAAGCTGCCTACGGACTCGTACTTCATATTCAGAGGGCCTTTGCTTTGGATGAAAAACGCGGTTTATGCGGCACCGCAGCACGAGATTATGCCAAAAGAACATGATCAAATGCACCAAAGCTATGCATGAAGCGCTGATGTGGTGCAAACAACGCGTACAAAAGGGGCGTGCGCGCCCCTCCCTGGTGCGCGGGTGCCGGGTGCCGAAGGGGTCATGCCACTGTCACGGCGCGACAGCACAGTGCGTTTTTTTCACAGGAAATTTCCATGCGTACCCCCCTTGCAACCGCCTGCCTGCTGGCCTTGACTGCCGGTGCCCTGTCCGCTTGCGGCGGCGACGACAACTACCCCACGCTGACCGGCGACAAACCCCTAGTGCTGGGCCACCGTGGCGCCAGCGGCTACCTGCCCGACCACACGCTGGAGGGCTACAAGAAGGCCATCGAACTGGGGGCTGACTTCATCGAGCCCGACCTCGTGGCCACCCAGGACGGCGTGCTGATCGCACGCCACGAGCCCAATATCACAAGTACCACCGACGTGGCCCAGCGCGCCGAATTTGCCGCGCGCAAGACCAAGAAGGTGGTCGATGGCGTCACCGAAGAAGGCTGGTTTGCCTCTGACTTCACGCTCGCCGAGATCAAGACCCTGCGCGCCATCCAGCCCCTGGCCGAGCGCGACCAGAGCCACAACGGCAAGTACCAGATCCCCACGCTCGAAGAAGTGCTGGACCTGGCCAAGAGCGAGGGCACACGCGTGGGCCGCACCATCGGCGTGTACCCCGAGACCAAGCACCCCACCTACCACGTCAACCTGGGCCTCAAGCTCGAAGACCGCCTGCTGGCCGTGCTGGCCAAGTACGGCTACACCAGCAAGGTCTCGCCCGTGATCGTGCAGTCGTTCGAGGTGTCCAACCTCAAGTACCTGCGCACCAAGACGCAAATCCGCCTGGTGCAACTGGTAGACGCCGACGACGTGAACGCCAACGGCAGCATGTCGCTCGTGGCCCCCTACGACAAGCCCTACGACTTTGCCGTGGCGGGCGACCCGCGCACCTTCGCCAGCCTGCTCACGCCCGAGGGGCTCAAGGAAGTCAAGACCTACGCCGACGGCATTGGCCCCTGGAAGCCGTACCTGATCCCGTCCAGGCAGGTGGACGCCAACAACGACGGCAAGGCCGACGACCTCAACGGTGACGGCAAGATCGACGAGCGCGACCGCGTGATGATGCCTGCCACCGCCGTGGTGCCCAACGCCCACGCCGCAGGCCTGTTCGTGCATGCCTACACCTTCCGCAGCGAGGCACGCCGCCTGGCATCAGACTTCAAGGGCGACCCCAAGGCCGAATACAAGCTGTTCTACAACCTGGGGGTGGATGGCGTGTTCAGCGACTTCCCGGACCACGCCAAGGCGGCACGGGAGAACTAACGCCCCCCTGAGTCGCTGCGCGCCTTCCCCCCCGAGGGGGGACGCTCCCAGCGCGGCGGGGCGGCCCTTGCGCGGGAGCTCTGGCCTTTGGCAGCGCCTGTGCGAGCGCAGCGTGTCGCTTGATCGCTTTGCCGGCCCTTGGTGACGTGATCTCAGGCCATTACCGCCCGCGCAGGAAAAGAGCGTCCAGCTCCTTCATGCTCAGTTGTCGCCAGGTCGGCCTGCCATGGTTGCACTGGTCGCTGCGCTCGGTTACCTCCATCTGGCGCAGCAGGGCGTTCATTTCGTCCAGCGTGAGCTTGCGGTTGGCGCGCACGGCGCCGTGGCAGGCCATGGTGGCCAGGATTTCGTTTTTGGCGCGCTGCACCACGGTGCTGGCGTCATGTGCGCTGAGTTCGGCCAGCACGCTGCGCGCCAGCTCCACGGCGTCGCCCTGGGCAAGCGGGGTGGGCACGGCCCGCACGGCCAGGGTGCGGGGCGAGAAGGGTGAGATTTCCAGCCCCAGCAGCGGCAGGGTGTCGGCGTGGGCCTCGGCGGTGGCCACCTCTTCGGGCGTGGCCGCAAAGGTGGCCGGAATCAGCAGCGGCTGGCTGGCGATGCGGGCGCCAGTATCGGCCTGCGACTTGAGCCGCTCATAGACGATGCGCTCGTGCGCCGCGTGCATGTCCACCAGCACCAGGCCCTGGGCATTTTCGGTCAGGATGTACACGCCGTGCAGTTGCGCCAGCGCCCGGCCCAGCGGCCAGGGTTGTGCAGCGTCGGCGGTACCGCGCGCGGGCGGGGCGGGCTCCACGGCGGCCAGCCCGGTGGGTGCGGCCATGGCGGAGGCGGTTTCGGCCACGGGCAGGGACTCTTCTTGGGGAGCCGAGTGCATGCCGGCAGGGCCGGGCGTGCCCCACAGTGCCCCCAGATCGGACACCCGGTGGCCCGGGAGTTCATCAAATTTCATAGCTGCCTGCGCTTTCCAGATGGGCGTTGCAGGCACATTTTGTTCAAAAAATGGTGTGGCGGAAGACGCGGGTGCTTCCTCGGCGGCGGCCGCCAGCGTGGTGGCGCGCGGCACGGCCAGGGCGTTTTCCACCGCGTGGCGCACGGCCTGGTGCACCTCGCGGCTGTCGCGAAAGCGCACCTCGATCTTGGTGGGGTGCACGTTCACGTCCACGCGCGCCGGGTCGATCTCGATGTAGAGCGCATACACCGGCTGGCGCTGGCCGTGCAGCACGTCCTCGTAGGCGCTGCGTGCGGCGTGCGTGACCACCTTGTCGCGCACGAAGCGGCCGTTGACATAGCAGTACTGCTGGTCCGCGCGCGAACGGGCGGCGTCGGGCAGGCCGGCGCGGCCGGTCACGGTGATGGCGCCTTCGGTGTGCTGCACGGGCAGTGACTGGGCCACAAAGTCCTCGCCCAGCACGTCGGCCAGGCGGCGGGCCAGGGCGTCCTGCACATCCTCCTGGCCGGGCTGCCAGGTGGCGCGCCATTGCTCCACCAGCTTGCCCTCGTGCCAGATGGCAAAGCCCACGTCGGGCCGCGCCAGGGCGTGGCGGCGCACGGCTTCCACGCAGTGGGCCAGCTCGGTGGCGTCGGTTTTCAGGAACTTGCGCCGCGCCGGGGTGCTGAAGAACAGCTCCTTCACCTCTACGGTGGTGCCGCTGCTGCGCGCCACAGGGCGCAGCTCGCCGCTGCGCGCGTCCAGCAGATAGGCGTGGGGCTGGTCGGCAGGGCGCGAGAGCAGGGCGGTTTCGGATACCGAGGCGATGGCCGCCAGCGCCTCACCCCGAAAGCCCATGGTGGCCACGGTCTCCAGGTCGTGCAGGTTGGTGATCTTGCTGGTGGCGTGGCGGCGCAGGGCCACGGGCAGCTCGGCCTGCGGGATGCCGCAGCCGTCGTCTTCCACGGCAATCAGCCGCACGCCACCGGCGAGCAGGCGCACGGTGATCTGGCTGGCGCCGGAATCGAGCGCGTTGTCCACCAGTTCGCGCACCACCGAGGCGGGGCGCTCCACCACTTCGCCGGCGGCGATCTGGCTGATGAGTTCGTCGGGCAGGTCGCGGATGGGGCGGCGGGCGGGCGGGGTGGATTGGGCTTCGTTCACCCGCGGGATTTTAGGGGCCGGCCCTGGTGCGATGGGCGGCCAAGGATAATGCGCGCCACTCTTGCGAAAGCCCTATGGAAATCATCACCTTTCTGATCGACTTCATCCTGCACGTGGACAGGTACCTTGAAATGTTCGTGCAGAACTACGGCCCCTGGGTTTATGCGCTGCTGTTCCTCATTGTCTTTGTCGAGACGGGCGTGGTTGTCATGCCGTTTTTGCCGGGCGACTCGCTGCTGTTTGTGGTGGGGGCCCTCTGCGGTGCAGGCCTGATGAGCTTTCCGCTGGCCTGCACCGTGCTGCTTGTGGCTGCCATTTTGGGAGACCAGTGCAACTATTCGATAGGCCGCCACTTCGGCCCCAAGGTGTTCCAGTGGGAAGACTCGCGCTGGTTCAACCGTCGCGCGTTTGACCAGGCGCATGATTTTTACGAGCGCTATGGCGGCATCACCATCGTGCTGGCGCGCTTCATGCCCTTCATCCGCACCTTTGCGCCCTTTGTGGCGGGTGTGGCTGCCATGGGCCGGGGCAAGTTCACCGCCTACAACGTGGGTGGCGCAATCCTTTGGGTGATGGGCATTTGCTCGGCCGGCTACTTCTTTGGCAACTTCGCCTGGGTGAAGGAGAACCTCGACAAGATCATCTGGGCCATGATCTTCATCCCCGGACTGATCGCCATCGTGGGTGCCTGGCGCGGGGCGCGCAAGGTCAAGGCGGCCTGAGTTCAGGCGCTGCGCGGCCGTGTGGCCCAGGCCAGCGCAAAGCTCAGCGCCAGTGTGGGCAGGGCCGAGCCCAGCGCCGGTGCCACCTTGGGCAGCAAGTGGTACAGCGCCACACCTGCCAGCCAGATGGCAATGGGCGCGGCATGGGCCTTGCCCGCCTGGGCCAGCAGGGCGCCCGCAGGGGCGCCAAAGGCCAGGCGGCCCAGAATCACGCCAAACAGCGGCACAAACACCGAACTGAGCATCAGCAAAAACGGCTCCAGGCTGTGCATGGGCAGCACCAGGGCCAACAGCGTGCACACCACGGCCACCAAAACGCCCCACTGGCGCACGCTCCAGCGCGGCAGCAGGCTGTGGCTGGAGACGGCGCCCGAGTAGGTGTCGCCATAGGCGTTGTCCACTTCGTCAATCAGGATGAGCGACAGCGCAATCAGCCCGCCCTGGGCCAGCAGCAGCGCTGTCACCAGGTCCTGGCTGGGCAGCGTCAGGGCGACGAGCACTCCCAGCGCATAGCACCACATATTGGCCAGCGCATAGCCCGCCCAGGCGCCGCGCAGCGCCGAGCCACCATCGCGCCCATGGCGCGCATAGTCGGCCACCAGCGGCAACCACGAAATCGGCATCGCAATCACCAGATCCAGCGCGGGCATCACGCCCATGCCGCCATCGCCACGGCGCTGCCAGAGGGCGTCAAACCCCTGCGCCTGCGCCAACCCCAGAAACTGCCACGACAACCACAGCAGCGACAACACCACCAGCGGCAGCGCTACGCGCGCAATGATGCGGCGCACCAGTTGCACCATGGAGCCGCTGATGAGCGCCACTACCACGCCGCCCCACAGCAGCGTGGCCAGCACCGGCCAGTGCTCGCCTTCCCAGCCGCCGCCCTGGCGGCCAATGGCCACGCTGGCGTCGCGCATCACCACCAGCTCGAACGTGCCCCAGCCAATGAGCTGAACGATGTTGAGCACGATGGGCAGGCGCGCGAACTGGCGGCCATACACCGCATGCATCAGCCCCGCGCTGGCCAGGCCGCTGTCGCAGCCGATCTTTGCTACCCAGCCCAGCAGCCCCGCCCCGATGATGGAGCCCGCCACAATGGCCAGCAGCGCCTCTTGCGTGCCCAGCGCAGGCATCAGGTAGGCGCCTACCTGCATCACCAACAGACCCACGCCCAGGCTGAACCACAGCGAGGCATGGTCGTGCCAGCGGAACACGCGCTGGTCGCTGGCGACGGGTGTCAGTGCCTCATTGGCAGAAGGGGTGCGGGTGCTCATGCGGGCTCCTTGGCAGTGCAGCACACGGAAGACCCCGGCCACGCGCAGCGGCGGCGTGGCATGGCGGACGGGCTTCCCTGCGCGAGGATGATCTCAATCAGGTTCAAAGGGACTCTCTCAGCCCTCGCCGGCATCGGCGTGGGCACCCCCAGCGAATACAACGCCTTGCGGCGGTGTGGGGCGGATTCTAGCCCAGCAAATCCTGGAAATCGTTGGCGCGCCGGTGTCCCACGGGGTGCAGGGCAAGGACGGCAACGCGGGCCTGCGCCCCAAGCGCGGGCGGGGCGGCACCCGGGGTCGGGCGGCTTTCAGCCGGCCGTCAACCAGCTTGCCGTATCCGCGCGAAAATAGCCCATCGCAGCGCGCAGCCGGGCCTTCGCCCTGCCTGCCCGCGTGCCACAGGATTCCCCTCCCCATGCAAGACGGTCTTCCCGCACCGGCGCGCTTGCGTGCCATGTTTGTCATCGTGATGGGCATCGCCATGTCGGTGCTCGACAGCACCATCGTCAACCTGGCGCTGCCGGGCATTGCCCGCGACCTGCAGGCCAGTGCTGCGCAGTCGGTCTGGGTGGTCAATGCCTACCAGGTGGCCACACTGGGCCTGTTGCTGCCCTGTGCCATGCTGGGCGATCTGCTGGGGTATCGCCGCGTGTACCTGAGCGGGCTGGCGCTGTTCACGGCGGCGTCACTCGGCTGTGTGCTGGCCGATTCGCTGCCGGAGCTGGCCTTCTGGCGCGCGGTGCAGGGGCTGGGCTCGGCTGGCATCATGGGTGTGAATGCGGCGCTGGTGCGGCGCATCTATCCCGGCCACCTGCTTGGGCGCGGCGTGGCGCTCAATTCGGTGGTGGTGGCCACGGCCTCGGTGGCCGGACCCAGTGTGTCGGCCGCTGTCCTGTCGGTGGGGCCGTGGCCCTGGCTGTTTGCGCTCAACCTTCCGGTCGGCATGGTGTTGCTGGTGCTGGGCTACCGCGCGCTGCCGCCCAATGCCGCGCAGCGCCCTGAGGGGGCGGGCCTGTCGTGGCTCGACGTGCTGATGAATGTGCTGATGTTCGGACTGGTGTTCCTGGGGGCCGACATGCTGGCCACGCGCCTGGGCGCCGAGCGGTCGGGCGCCGGGCTGGCCGCCGCACTGGGGCTGCTGGGGGCCGGTGTGGCGGTGGGGGTTGTTTATTTGCGGCGCCAGTGGGCCTTGCCGGTGCCCCTGTTTCCAGTGGATCTGTTGCGCATACCCGTTTTTCGGCTGTCAATGTGCACTTCGGTGGGGGCCTTTGCCGCGCAGATGCTGGCCTATGTGGCGCTGCCGTTCTTTCTGCTCGACGGGCTGGGCCGAACGCCGGTAGAGGCGGGCCTGCTCATCACCGCCTGGCCGCTGGGTACGGTGGTGGCTGCGCCGGTGGCGGGCCGGCTGATAGGACGCTACCCCGACGGCCTGCTGGGCGGCATCGGCATGGGCCTGTTTGCGGCCGGTCTGGCACTGCTGGCCTTGCTGCCCGAGCATCCCGCCGGCGCCGACATCGTCTGGCGCATGGCGCTGTGTGGCATTGGCTTCGGGCTGTTCCAGTCGCCCAACAACCACACCATCGTGACCTCGGCGCCGGTGCACCGCTCGGGCGGGGCCAGCGGCATGCTGGGCACCGCGCGGCTGACCGGCCAGACCACGGGCGCCGTCACGCTCGCCATGATCTTCAGCGCAACCGATGCGGCCGGCCGCGGGCCCGCCATGGCCCTGGCGCTGGCAGCGCTGTTTGCCGGCATGGCAGCGGTGTTCAGCCTGCGGCGTCTGCGCTACTGAGCCTGGCTCACTCGGTGCCCTTCAGCCCGGCCTGCGCTGGTGCGGTATCGGGCCAGGGGCGGACCAGTCGCACCGGCAGGCGGCTGTTTTTGTCCACATCGCTGGCCTCGCCCGAAGCCATGTCCACGGCCCAGCCCTGGCGAAAGCCCATCTGGCTGCTTGTGCCCCCGGTACTGCCCCGCATGGCGCTGCCATAGTTGTAGGCATTGATGCTGCTGGTGACGATGCGGCTGGTGCTGCTCCAGTGCCAAGTGCCCGGCGCGCCCGGAAACAGCGTAGTGTCGACACCGGGCGGGATGGCCCTGCGGTTGACCAGATGCCGCAATTCGTTCGCCCGGGGCAGACGCCACGCAACGCCCTCTGCCTTGCTCCGGGCCTTGGCTGCCTCCAGAGCCTCGGCGCGGTCAAACAGCAGCGGCAGGCCCTTGCAATATTTGCCGTTCCATTCCGTGCCCTCCACACAGCGCGCCCAGGCGATTTTCGAACGCTGGTCAACGACCAGGCTGCCGTCGTCTGAAGGAATCAGCCGGGGTGGGGCGGGCGGCTCCTGGGCTGCAGTGGCCCCGCAGGCCAGGCCGGCAGCCACCAGCGCAGCTCCCGAGCCCAGGCGTGTCAGTGCCTGCCTTGCGGGCAGGGCAATGCCTGATGGAAAAAGCCAGGCAATACAAAGGCCGGATGTCATGACCACGATTGTGAGGCAAACCCCCGCCACGGCGCTATCCCGCAGATGGCGGGCGGGCCGGCTGGTGGCGCACGGCCTGGAGTTCATCGGGGCCTGCCGGGCACAAGGATGATGCGGGCGGCATCCCGTCACCGATCTCGGTGAGGATGTTCACCACACGGCGCGGTGCCCAAATAGGTGCAAGCACCGGATTTTTTTATCCGGTCAATGTCGAAAATGCCCGCTCTCCCTGCCCTACGCCTGTGGCACACTCGCCCGCTTTTCCCGCAGATTGGCCTGAGGGCCCGAACCCCATGCAGAAGATCGTTCGCCAGATTGCCGAAGAAATCCGGATCACCGAGCGGCAGGTGGTCGCTGCTGTCGAACTGCTCGACGGCGGTGCCACGGTGCCCTTCATCGCACGTTACCGCAAGGAAGTGACCGGCGGGCTGGACGATATCCAGCTGCGCGAGCTGGAAGCCCGCCTGTCGTATCTGCGCGAGCTGGAAGACCGCCGCGCTACCGTGCTCAGGGCCATCGACGAGCAGGGCAAGCTGACGGATGCCTTGCGCGCCGCGATCGCCGCCGCGCCGACCAAGCAGGAGCTGGAAGACCTGTACCTGCCGTTCAAGCAAAAGCGCCGCACCAAGGGCCAGATGGCGCGCGAGTTCGGCATCGAGCCGCTGGCCGACAGGCTGTTTGCCGACCCCACGCTGGACCCGGCCGTGGAGGCCGCCGCCTTCACCACGCCTGCGGAGGTGCTTGACGACGGCAAGCCGGGCGCCGATTTTTCGACCGTGCCGGCCGTGCTCGACGGCGTGCGCGACATTCTTTCCGAGCGCTGGGCCGAGGATGCCGCGCTGGTGCAGGGTCTGCGCGAGTGGCTGTGGGCCGAGGGGCTCTTGCGCTCCAAGAAGGTGGATGGCAAGAACGAGAACGACCCCGAGGTCTCCAAGTTCCGCGACTATTTTGACTACGACGAGCCCATCGGCCGCGTGCCCTCGCACCGGGCGCTGGCGGTGTTCCGGGGCCGTGGCCTTGAAATTCTGGAGGCCAGGCTGGTGCTTCCGGTCGAACCCGAGCCCGGCAAGCCCAGCCTGGCCGAAGGCAAGATTGCCCTGCACCTGGGCTGGAGCCACGCCGGCCGCCCGGCCGACGACCTGATCCGCAAGTGCGTGGCCTGGACCTGGCGCGTGAAGCTCAGCCTCTCGACCGAGCGCGACCTGTTCACCCGGCTGCGCGAAGACGCCGAAAAGGTGGCGATCAAGGTGTTTGCCGACAACCTGCGCGACCTGCTGCTGGCCGCACCCGCCGGGCCGCGTGTGGTGATGGGGCTGGACCCGGGCATCCGCACCGGCGTGAAGGTGGCCGTGGTGGACGCGACCGGCAAGCTGGTGGACACCGCCACCGTGTTCCCGCACGAGCCGCGGCGCGACTGGGATGGCGCGTTGCACACGCTGGCCAGACTGTGCGAGAAGCACGGCGTCAACCTGATTGCCATTGGCAATGGCACGGCCAGCCGCGAAACCGACAAACTGGCGGCTGACCTTATCAAGTTGATGGCAAAAGTGTCTCCAGCCCAAGCGGGACAAACGCGAGCAGCTATCGAAAAAGTAGTGGTCAGTGAGGCCGGTGCGTCGGTGTACAGCGCCAGCGAGTACGCCAGCCAGGAAATGCCCGATGTGGACGTGAGCCTGCGGGGCGCCGCCAGCATTGCCCGGCGCCTGCAGGACCCGCTGGCCGAGCTGGTGAAGATCGACCCCAAGAGCATTGGCGTGGGCCAGTACCAGCACGATGTGAACCAGAGCGAGTTGGCGCGCACCCTGGGCACGGTGGTGGAAGACTGCGTGAACTCGGTGGGCGTGGACCTGAACACGGCCAGCGTGCCCTTGCTCTCGCGCGTGTCGGGCTTGTCCGCCAGCGTGGCCAAGGCGGTGGTGCGCTGGCGCGAGCAGCATGGCGCGTTCACCAACCGCAAGCAGCTCATGGACGTGGCAGGCCTGGGGCCCAAGACCTTTGAACAATCGGCGGGGTTTTTGCGCATCCGCGGGGGAGACAACCCGCTGGACATGACCGGCGTGCACCCCGAAACCTACCCCGTGGTCGAGCAGATCATTGCCAGGACCGGCAGGCCCGTGGCCGAGCTGATGGGCCGCGCCGAGATGCTCAAGACCCTGCAACCCGCGCTGTTTGCCAACGAGAAGTTTGGTGTGATCACCGTCACCGACATCCTTGCCGAGCTGGAGAAACCCGGCCGCGACCCGCGCCCCGACTTCAAGGTGGCGCGCTTCAATGAGGGCGTGGAAGACATCAAGGACCTGAGAGAAGGCATGGTGCTGGAGGGCACGGTGAGCAACGTCGCCCAGTTCGGAGCCTTTGTGGACCTGGGCGTGCACCAGGACGGGCTGGTGCACGTCAGCCAGCTGGCGCACAAATTTGTGAACGATGCGCGTGAGGTGGTCAAGACGGGCGACATCGTCAAGGTCAAGGTGTTGGAGGTGGACCCCGAGCGCAAACGCATCAGCCTGAGCATGAAGCTGGGCGAAGCGCCCGCGCGGCAGGCGGGCGCCGCATCCAACCGTTTTGAGGGCGCAGGGCGAACCCACCAGCCCCAGCGCCGCAGCAGCGATCCGGCGCCGCAAAGCGCCATGGCCTCGGCGTTTGCCAAGCTCCAGCAGGGCAAAAACCGGTAACGAGAGGGGCCATAATGCGTGGCTCCCCAACCCCAGCGCTGATTCCATGGATTTGAATGCACTGCTGGCCCAGCCCGCCGTTTTGCCCAGCATGCCGCGCTCGGTGGCGCTGCTGATGAACGAACTGGCCCCCGACGAGCCGAACCTGCGGCGCGTCAACCAGCTTTTTGGCTCCGATCCCGCATTGGCGGCGCGCCTGCTGGAGATGGCCAATTCCGATGCCTTCCAGGGGCCCCGCATGGTGGCGGGTGTGCCCGAGGCGCTGGCGCTGCTGGGCACGCCGCATTTGCGCACGCTGGTGAGCTCGGCCACGGTCGGCACCACCTCGCGCTCGGTGCCCGGCATCAACCTGCAGCAGTTCTGGCGTTACAGCCTTCACACGGCCAAGTTTGCGCGTTCGCTGGCGGGCAGCGTGCACCAGAACCAGGTGGCAGCCTACACGGCGGGCTTGCTCCATGGCCTGGGCGAGTTGCTGATCCACCTGGCCGACCCCGAACGCATGCAGTCGCTCAACACCCTGGTGCCGCCGCTGGACATCCGCCGTGGCAAGGTGGAGTCGCGCATTTTCGGGTTTTGCTATGGGCGCGTGAGTGCGGCACTGGCTCGGCGCTGGCAACTGCCCGAGGTGGTGGTCGATGCGCTCAACTACCAGCACGCGCCGTTCGACAACCAGGCCTACGAGCCCCTGGCCGGCGTGATCCACCTGGCGGCGTGGCGTGTGCGGGCGCACGAATCGGGCCTGGACGAAAAGGGCATGGTGGTCACCTTTCCCGACCAGGTGGGCCTGGCCCTGGGCCTGGACATCGACATGGTGCTGCGCCAGGACCCGATTGACTGGACTCCCCGGCAGGCCGAGCCCGACCTGGACACCCAGGCCGCCTACCTTGTCTGAACGCCCCGCAGCCCTGCACATCCACGCCGGCCCCCGGGCCCTGGCGCACCTGCAGCGCCACGGGCTGCAGCCCGGCGATGTGCAGACCATCGCTGCGGCAGCGGGCGGCCCCAAGGGGCTGATTCTGGGGCCGTTGGACCGGTATATCTTTGGTGAGTGGCTGCCCCTGGCATCCCGGCCGGTGCACCTGGTGGGCGCTTCTATGGGGGCCTGGCGCATGGCCACTGCCTGTCTGCCCGGCAGCCGGGCGGCCTTCGAGCGGCTGGAACACGATTACATCCACCAGCACTACGACCCGCCACCCGGCCGCAGCCGTCCCACGCCCCGGCAGGTGAGTGAGCGCTTCGCGCAGACCCTGAAGGCGTTCTACGGTGGTCAGGTGCCTGCCTTGCTCCAGCACCCCCGCTACCGGTTGCACATTCTTGCCGCGCGCGGGCGCCATCTGCTGGCGCGCGAGCACTGCCTGGTCACGCCGCTGGGTTACCTGGGTGCCTTTCTGACCAACGCGGTGCACCGCAAGGCCATGGGTGCGTGGCTGGAGCGCGTGGTGTTTTCCTCACCCGGGCCGGGGCCGGCCGGGCAGGCCTGTGCGGCGCTGCCCTTTGGCACGCACGACTACCGTACGCGACAGGTGCCGCTCACGCCGGCCAATTTCATGCAGGCGCTGCAGGCCAGCTGTTCGATCCCGTTTGTGCTGCAGGCCGTGCACCGCATTGCGGGCGCACCGCCCGGGGCCTACTGGGATGGCGGTATTACGGATTACCACATGCACTTGCAGTATGAGAGTGCTCGAAATGCTATCAATACTGCAGCTGAAGGCGGTTGCCCAGAAAGGGCTGGAGGCCAAAAAGTCTTAAAATCATCCGGCCTGGTGCTGTACCCGCATTTCCAGCGGGAGGTGGTGCCGGGCTGGCTCGACAAACAGCTTCCCTGGCGCCACCAACCGACCGCAGCGCTCGATGGCATGGTGCTGCTGGCGCCTAACCCCGAATGGGTGCGCCAGCTCCCCAATGGCAAGCTGCCCGACCGCCAGGACTTTACGCACTACGGCCTCGATACCGCCGCCCGTGTGCGCGCCTGGCAGGCCGCCACGGCAGCCAGCCAGCAACTGGCGGACGAGTTTGCCCAGTGGCTGGAGCACCCCGATGTGGCGGCGGTGCGGCCCCTGTCGGCGCGGTGAATCAGATGTCGTCGCGCAGCGGGTAGGGCAGGGCGCCCAGGGTGAGCAGGGGGCCGTCGGGTGCGCCTCCGTGCAGCGTCCCTTGCTCGGCGGCGGTGATCTGCAGCGACACGATGGCGTCCCAGCCGCCCGTGGGCGCCGGGGCCGTCTGCACCACCGTGCCGCAGGCCTGCTCAGGGTCCGTGGGGCTGAAGATGTCGGCACCCACTGCCAGCTCCGCAGCCGTATGGGCCAGGTAGGCCCGGCGCTTGATGGCGCCCCGGAACTGGCTGCGTGCCACCACTTCCTGGCCGGGGTAGCAGCCCTTCTTGAAGCTCACGCCATCGACCGACTCGTAGTTGAGCATCTGCGGTACGAAGGCTTCGACCAGTGGCGCGCTCAGGGTGGCCACGCCGCTCTGCACCTCACCCCAGGCCCACAAGGCCGGGTCGAGCGCGGGGCCGGCCGGAGCCGGCTCGTCCAGGGGCGCTACCCACAGGGCGCGCGGCTGACCGGCAGCCGGGGGCAGGTGCACTACGGTTGCATGGCAAAATTCGGATTTTGACCAGGTGGGCTGTGCGCCTCCAGCTATGGTTTCAATAGTGCTCCCGGCCAGGCCGAAGACCTGGGTGTCGGCCGTGGCGTCGCTCAGCTTGCACTTGGCGCGCATCACGAACATCGACAGGCGCTTGAGCGTGGGCGCCAACAGGTCGCGACTGCACACCAGCCAGACCTCGGTGGGGCTGCGCTTGAAGCCGATGAAGCTGGCCTGCATGCGGCCCTTGGCCGACAGGAAGGCGGTCAGTCGGGCATGGTCCATGCCTAGCAGGGCGAAGTCGTGGGTGAGCTGGCCATGCAGGAATTTGACGGCGTCGTCGCCTTCGGCGCGGATCACACCCAGGTGGGTCAGGGGGGCAATGCCATGGAAGTTCAAAGTCATCCCTGAATTATGATGCCCGCTCTCTTTCACACAGGCAGCAGGGTTGTGCGTCGTCTTCTGGCATGGATTCTATTTTTGGCGGTGGTACTCGGCGGTGGAGCCGCCTGGTGGCTGCACGCCCCGCTGCCCATGGGCAGCGAGCCGCTGGAGCTGGCCATCGAGCCCGGCACGCTGCCGCGCGGCGTGGCCCAGGACGTGCAGGCCGCCGGCGTGCGTGTGGATGCGCGCATCCTCTATGCCTTTTTCCGCCTCTCAGGCCGCGACCGCGACATCCGTGCCGGTAACTATGAGCTTCCGCCCGGCACCACGCCGCTCGCGTTGCTCGACAAACTGGTGCGCGGCGAGGAAACCCTGCGCACGCTGACACTGGTCGAGGGCTGGACCTTCCGCCAGGTGCGCACCGCGCTGGCGCGTGACGAGCAGCTCAAACACGACACGGCGGAACTCTCAGACGCCGCCCTCATGGAGCGCCTGGGCCGCCCCGGCGTGCACCCCGAGGGGCGGTTCTTCCCGGACACCTACACCTACGCCAAAGGGTCGAGTGAGCTGGCCGTGCTGCGCCGCGCGCTGCACGCCATGGACCGGCGCCTGGAGGCCGCCTGGGCCCAGCGCGCCGCCGACACGCCGCTCAAGTCGGCCGATGAGGCGCTGATCCTTGCCAGCATCGTGGAAAAAGAAACCGGCCGCGCTTCCGACCGCCCACAGATCGCCGGGGTGTTCACCAACCGGCTGCGCATCGGCATGCTGCTGCAGACCGACCCCACCGTCATCTACGGCCTGGGTGAAAAGTTCGACGGCAACCTGCGCCGCAAGGATCTGCTGGCCGACACCCCCTGGAACACCTACACCCGTGCAGGCCTGCCGCCCACGCCCATCGCCATGCCCGGCAAGGCCTCGCTGCTCGCGGCGGTTCAGCCTGAACGGACCAAGGCCCTGTATTTCGTCGCGCGGGGCGACGGCAGCAGCCATTTCAGCAGTTCGCTGGACGATCACAACCGTGCCGTCAACCGATTCCAGCGCGGCCAGTAAAGAAAGAATCCTGCATGCCACCCACAGGCCTGTTCATCAGCTTCGAGGGCATAGACGGCGCTGGCAAGTCCTCGCACATGGATGCGTTGGCAGCCGCTTTCCGCGCGCAGGGCCGCAACGTGGTCTGCACGCGCGAGCCCGGCGGCACACCGCTGGCGGAAAAGCTGCGCGCCATGCTGTTGCACGACAGCATGGACGCCCTGACCGAGGCGCTGCTCGTCTTTGCCGGCCGGCGCGACCACCTGCGCACCGTCATCGAGCCCGCGCTGGTGCGCGGCGACGTGGTGCTGTGCGATCGCTTCACCGACGCCACCTTTGCCTACCAGGGGGGAGGGCGTGGTTTCGACTGGCAATCGCTCTCATTATTGGAGCGCCTAGCGCAGACGGGTCTTGCCCTGCAGCCCGATTTGATGCGTGAACCCGATTTGACCTTGTGGTTTGACCTGGCGCCCGCCGTGGCTGCTGCGCGCCTGGCGGGCGCGCGCTCGCCCGACCGCTTCGAGGCGCTGGACCAGGCCTTCTTCGAGCGGGTGGCCCAAGGCTACGCACGCCGCGCCGCCGAGGCGCCCCAGCGTTTTGCCCAGCTTGACGCTGCGCAGGAGCGTGAACACGTGTGGCTGCAGTTGCAGGCCGTGCTGGTGCAACGTGGCTGGCTGCCAGCCATGGGAGCTGCGGCATGAGCAGCACGGCGCCGCTGGCCCCCTGGATTGCCGCGCAGCGCGACACCCTGCTGGCCCAGCGCGGCCATGCCTGGCTGCTGCATGGCCCCTCGGGGCTGGGCCAATACCGGCTTGGCCTGGAACTCGTGCGAGCATGGCTGTGTGATGCCCCCACGCTTCCCGCTGCGCGTGGCTCGCTTCCCCCCGAGGGGGCGCTCGCCGCCTTGGGGCGGCCCTGCGGCGGCTCGGATGCACCGACATCGCAGGGCGCCTGCGGCCAGTGCGCCAGCTGCCATGCCATCGACGTGCACACGCATGCCGACCTGTGCGTGCTGATGCCCGAGGTGGACATGCTGGCCCTGGGCTGGCCGCTGCCGCAGAAGGCGCAGGCCGAGATCGACGACAAGGCGCGCAAGCCCAGCCGGGAGATCCGGGTGGAGGCCATGCGCGCAGCCGTGGAGTTTGCCCAGCGCACCAGCGCGCGCGGTCGGGGCAAGGCCGTGCTGGTCTATCCGGCCGAGCAGATGAACACCATCACCGCCAATGCGCTGCTCAAGACGCTGGAGGAGCCACCGGGCGATGTGCGCTTCGTGCTGGCCAGCGAGGCTGCGCACCAGTTGCTGCCCACCATCCGCAGCCGCTGCCTGGGGCACACCATGGTCTGGCCCGCGCAGGCGCAGATGCTCGATTGGCTGGCCGGGCAGGGCGTGGCCGCAGCGGCAGCCGAATCATTCCTGCGGGCCACCGGGGGGCGTCCGGACGATGCCCTTGCTTTGGCGCGATCAGGACCGGGCCCCGAGGCGTGGGCGCAGTTACCCAAGGCTTTGCAACGGGGGAGTCCGGGCTTGCTGGCCGACGGGACGCCCGCGCAGGCCATCGAGGCCTTGCAAAAGCTCTGCCACGACCTGCTGGCGTTGCGCGTGGGCGCTGTCCCGCGCTACTTTGCCGCCGCCGACCTGCCTTCGCCGCCATCCATCGGGGCGCTGACCCGCTGGTCGCGCACGCTCATGCAGGAGGCGCGCACCGCCGAGCACCCCTTCAATGCCGGGCTGATGCTCGAAGCGCTTGTCGCCCAGGCGCGAAACGTCCTACACTCCTCCCCACCCACCCCGTCCGCACGAACATGAGCAGCCCCCCCACCGCGCCCCGCCCCAGCGTCATGCAGCTGGCCATCAAGGAAAAGGCGGCCCTGCACGCGGCATACATTCCGTTTTTCGTGGAAGGCGGTATTTTCGTGCCCACGCCACGTGAGTACCGGCTGGGTGACGATGTGTATGTGCTGCTCACCTTGCCGGAGGACACCCAGCGCTACCCAGTCGCCGGCCGTGTGGCCTGGGTGACGCCCGCACGCGCAGGGGGCAACCGCACGCAGGGCGTGGGCATCCAGTTTCCCAAAGACGAAAAATCGCGCCAGCTCAAGGCCAAGATCGAGGAGCTGCTGGGCACCGCACTCGGTTCAGACCGTCCCACGCAGACCATCTGAACCCCTTTTCCCTCTGGTGCCGATCCGCCCGCGCGGGTCGGCTTTTTTACTTGACGATGCATGTTCACTGATTCCCACTGCCACCTCACCTTTCCGGAGCTGTCCAGCCAGTTGCCGGCCATCCGCGAAGCCATGCGCGCCGCGCAGGTGGACCGCGCGCTGTGCATCTGCACCACCCTGGAAGAGTTCGATGCGGTGCATGCCCTGGCCA
>JANJVG010000105.1 GCA_024710165.1 Burkholderiaceae bacterium | reverse complement strand
GTGCGGGAAGGGATAAAGCTGCTCGATGCGGACAATGGCCACATCGCTGGCTTCCTTCTCGGTACGCTTCTTCACCAGGTCGTAGTACACCTTGCCCGAGCAGGCGATCACGCGCTTGACCTTGTCGGCCTTCTTGTTGATGGCTTCGTCCTGCTCCGGAATCACGGTCTGGAAAGCGCCCTTGGTGAACTCGGACAGCGGCGAGGTCGCGTCCTTGTTGCGCAGCAGCGACTTGGGGGTCATGATGACCAGCGGCTTACGCAGGTTGCGCACCATCTGGCGGCGCAGCACGTGGAAGATCTGGCTGGCCGTGGTGGGCTGCACGATCTGCATGTTGGCATCGGCAGCCAGCTGCATGAAGCGCTCCAGGCGGGCCGAGCTGTGCTCGGGGCCCTGGCCTTCGTAGCCGTGCGGCAGCATCAGCGTGATGCCGTTGACACGGCCCCACTTCACTTCACCCGAGGCGATGAACTGGTCGATCACCACCTGCGCGCCGTTGGCGAAGTCGCCGAACTGGGCTTCCCAGATCACCAGGGTGTTCGGGTCGTTGGAAGCGTAGCCGTATTCGTAGCCCAGCACGGCCTCTTCCGACAGGATGGAATCGATCACGACGAACGGCGCCTGGTTCTCGGCCACGTTCTGCAAGGGCACATAGGTGCCGGTGTCCCACTTTTCGCGCTTCTGGTCGTGGATCACGGCATGGCGGTGCGTGAACGTGCCACGGCCGCAGTCTTCGCCCGACAGGCGCACGGGGTAGCCGCTGGCCACCAGCGAGGCAAAAGCCATGTGCTCGCCCATGCCCCAGTCCACGGGAATGTCGCCACGGCCCATCGCAGCGCGGTCGTCATAGACCTTCTTGACGAGCTGGTGCGGCGTCACGCTCTCGGGGATGGTGGTGAGCTTCTCGGCCAGGCGCTTCCACTCGGTCAGCGGGATGGCGGTGTCGCCGGCATCCGTCCACTTCTTGCCCAGGAAGGGCGACCAATCGACGGCGTACTTGCTCTTGAAGTTGGTCAGCACCGGATCGACCGTGTGCTTGCCGGCATCCATGGCAGCACGATAGGCCTTGGCCATGTCGTCGCCCAGCGTCTCGCCCAAGCCTTGCGTGGCCAGGCGGTCGGCGTACAGCTTGCGCGTACCGGGGTGCGCCGCGATTTTCTTGTACATCAGCGGCTGGGTCAGCGCGGGCGTGTCCTGCTCGTTGTGGCCCAGCTTGCGGAAGCAGGTGATGTCGACCACCACGTCCTGGCGGAACTCCATGCGGAACTCCAGCGCCAGCTGTGTGGCCAGCACCACGGCCTCGGGATCGTCACCGTTGACGTGCAGCACGGGGGCCTCGACCATCTTGACGATGTCGGTGCAATACACGGTGGAGCGCATGTCGCGCGGGTCAGAGGTGGTGAAGCCGATCTGGTTGTTGATGATCAGGTGCACCGTGCCGCCGGTGGTGTAGCCACGGGTCTGGGCCAGCGCCAGGGTTTCCTGGTTCACGCCCTGGCCACCGAAGGCCGCGTCACCGTGCACCAGCACGGGCAAGACCTGGCTGCCACGCGCGTCGCCACGGCGGTCCATGCGGGCACGCACCGAGCCTTCCACGACGGGGTTGACGATTTCCAGGTGAGAGGGATTGAACGCCAGGCTCAGGTGCACCGGACCGCCCGGGGTGGAGACATCTGAGCTGAAGCCCTGGTGGTACTTCACGTCGCCTGCTGGCAGGTCTTCGGGTGCGGTGTGGTCGAATTCGGCAAACAGGTCCTTGGGCATCTTGCCCAGGGTGTTCACCAGCACGTTGAGGCGGCCACGGTGGGCCATGCCGATCACGATTTCCTGGACGCCCTGGGCACCCGCAGCGTTGATCAGCTCGTCCATCGCCGCGATGAAGCTCTCCCCCCCTTCGAGAGAGAAACGCTTCTGGCCGACGTACTTGGTGTGCAGGAAACGCTCCAGGCCTTCGGCGGCCGTCAGGCGGTCAAGGATGCGCTTCTTGCGTTCCGCGCTGAAATTGGGCTTGCTGCGGATGCTTTCGAGCTTCTGCTGCCACCAGCGCTTTTGCGCCTGGTCGGAGGTGTACATGAACTCGGCGCCCAGGGTGCCACAGTAGGTTTCGCGCAGCGCATTGATCAGTTCGCGCAACGGCATCTTCTCCTTGCCGAAGAAGGTGTTGCTCGTATCGAACACCGTTTCCTGGTCGGCGTCGGTAAAACCGTAGAAAGACGGTTCCAGCTCAGGGATCTGGGGGCGTTCGGTGCGCTTGAGCGGGTCCAGGTCGGCCCAACGCTGACCCACATTGCGGTATGCGGCAATCAGTTGCTGCACAGCGGTGCGCTTGCGGCCCATTTCGGCGTCAGCGCTGGCCACCACCACCTTGGTGCCGCCCGCCTTGGCGCGCTCGGCGAAGGCATTGACCACCGGAAGGTGCGGAACGTCCTTGGCGTTGGAGCCATCCACGGCAGGAACATGCTGCAGCGCATCGAAGTATTCGCGCCAGGTGTCGGGGACGCTACCGGGGTTGGCCAGGTAGTTTTCGTACATTTCTTCGACGTAGGGCGCATTGCCGCCGAAGAGGTATGTGTTGCCTTGGTAGGCTTGATAGACGGACGTTGTCTCGCTCATATTCCGCTGACCTCCGCTTTCCTCTGGAAAGCATTTGGTGGTTTGTAAACCTTCCGCGACACGGCTGAACCGGTTGGCGGATGCGACTGTGGCTGGGAAGGGCCTTGTACAGCGTTCATTGTGCCACCGAATGAAGGGGCATGCATCCCGAGCTTGTGGGTTGGCAGGCATGGTGAGCCGTTGGCAGCTGCTTTTCAACGCATGAAAATTCCATGCTCTGGCGTACATTCAGGATCCCGCCCTGAAGGAGATCAATCATTCATGACCAACCCAACGCTCCAGAACAAGGCCTTTGTGCTGCTCCTGGTCAGTGTCTCACTGGCATTTGCCGCCATTCTCTGGCCGCTCTATGAAGCGGTTTTCTGGGGTGTCGCTCTGGCCATTCTTTTCATGCCACTGCACCGCAGGGTGCTTCTGCGCATGCGGGGCAGGCCCAATCTGGCCGCATTCAGCACCCTGTTGCTGTGCCTGGTGGTGGTCATCCTGCCGATGACGCTGATCAGCATTTCCCTGGTGCAGGAGGCCACCCAGGTCTACGAGCGTCTGCGATCCGGGCAGCTAGATTTTGGCGCCCATTTCCAGCAGGTGATCGCGGCGCTTCCCGCCTGGGCAGTGGGCTTGCTCGACAGTCTGGATCTGACCAGCGTGGCAGCACTTCAGCACAAGCTTGCCACCGTCTCGGTGCAGGCGAGCCAACTCATCGCCACGCGCGCGCTGAACATTGGTCAGAACACTCTGCAATTCGTGGTGAGCTTTGGTGTCATGCTCTACCTTCTGTTTTTTCTGCTCCGGGATGGCCCACTGCTGGGTGCCCGGGTGCGTCAAGCCATTCCCCTGGATGAAAAGCACAAACAGGATCTCAGCAGCAAGTTCATCACCGTCATTCGCGCCACTCTCAAGGGCAACCTCATGGTGGCCGCCACCCAGGGATTGCTTGGCGGATTCATTTTCTGGGCACTTGGCATTCAGGGGCCTGTGCTCTGGGGCGTGTTGATGGCTTTTCTTTCTCTGCTGCCCGCCGTCGGCGCAGGCCTGATCTGGGGGCCGGTCGCCATCTACTTTCTGGCCACCGGTGCCCTCTGGCAGGCAGCTGTGCTTACCGCGTTTGGTGTGGGTGTCATCGGACTGGTGGACAACATCCTGCGGCCCATTCTGGTCGGGAAAGACACCAAGATGCCCGACTATGTGGTCCTCATTTCCACACTGGGAGGCATGACGCTGTTCGGACTCAACGGCTTCGTCATCGGCCCGGTGATTGCCGCCCTTTTCATGGCCTCCTGGGATCTGGTTTCAACACAGGAAAAGTAATGCAATCACTATTTCGCGGTCTGATCACGCAGCTTGCGATACAGGGTGTTGCGGCTGATGCCAAGCACCCGCGCCGCCTCTGAAAGGTTGCCGGCGCATGCCTGGACCGTGCGCGTAACGGTCTCGCGAGCAGCCGTGCGCAGATCCTGCACAGCGGCGCCAAAGCCCTCCGATTCCGGCGCCGCCACCTCCCATGGCGCCACAGAAGGCTCTCTCAAAGCCTGGGCCAGATCGTCCGGCAGATGCTGCCAGTCGAGCACAGTCTCGTGCTCGTCCCGCAGCGCACAGGCTGTACGCAGCGCATTGGCAAGTTGGCGCACATTGCCTGGCCATGCGTACGCACGCAGGCAGGTCAGCAGTTCGGGGGCAATCGCAATCGCTTGGCCGGGCTCGAGAGACTGCAACAGTCGCGCCAGAACGGCATCAAAGTCTGAACGCTGCCGCAGGGCAGGCAACTGCAGACTCAAGCCATTGATGCGGTAATACAAATCCTCGCGAAACCGGCCTGCCTGCATTTCCTGGGACAAGTTCCGGTGAGTGGCACACACCAACGCAAAATCTACATCCACCGGTCTGGCGCCACCCAGAGGCACCACTTGCTGGTCTTGCAGGACGCGCAACAGCCGCGACTGCAAAACGGGAGGCATATCTCCTATTTCATCGAGGAACAGTGTGCCACCGTGGGCTTGCCGAATGCGCCCGGGATCACCTTCATTCCGGGCACCGGTGAAGGCTCCCCGCTGGTAGCCAAATAACTCCGCTTCAATGAGGTGCTCCGGCAACGCAGCGCAGTTGACAGCCACAAAAGCATTCGACTTGCGTGGCCCACTGTGATGAACGGCGCGGGCAAAAACTTCCTTGCCCACGCCCGACTCTCCCAACAGCAACAAAGAAATGGGCTTGCCCATCACCTTGCGTGCACGGGCAATGGCTGCCTGCAAAACGGCATCACCGGTATCGATCGATGCCAGCGCATCGGACGCTTCGACCGCTACGGTGGACGGAACCCCTGTTCGACGAACAAAGGGCGACGTGCGCCCCGTCTCCACACGCAGCCACACCACTTGCCCCGACAAGGCATGTACCACCCGCGGTACGCCTTGAGAGCGCAGGCACCAGTCGAGCAATTGGTCCTGGGACTCGACCAGCACGGCATCAAGACGCGAATGCCCCAGAGCCCTCCAGTCCAGGCCCAGCAAATCTAGGGCCGTCGCACTCGCCCCCGCCAGCACACCGTCTTCACGAACGGCCAGCAAACCCTCGGTAACGGTTCCCAGCCCTTCCGGCTGTGCATGCAGGCGCAACTTCAGACCACCCCAATGGCGCAGGTCGTGCCGTGTCTCGAAGAGCCGATGCTCGATCATTCGGGCAGCTGATCTCACCAAACCCAAGGTGTGACGGTGGTAGCCGCGGTGATCTCCGGACACATCGAGTGCCCCCAGCAGGCGCCCATCGGGCGCATGAATCGGCGCTGCTGCACACGTCAGGAAGCCGTTGCGCTCCAGAAAATGTTCGTCTGCGTGGACGACCATTGCCCGGTCATCGGTCAGCGCTGTACCAATGGCGTTGGTACCCCGGTAGGACTCGTGCCATGTGGCCCCCGGCCTCAGCGCCACACGCTCGGCCCGGTTGACGAAGCCCGGATCTCCCGAGGCATGCAACAGCATGCCATCCGCACCGGCAAGCACCACCATGCTATCGGTCTCGCGGGTCTGGTCAAGCAGAAACTCCATCACGGGCCGCGCATGGGCAACCAGCTCACGTTGTGATTCCAGCGCCCGGGCCAACTGGGCGCCCGAGGCATGTGGAGCTCCCGGCACGCGGCCAGATGGTTGGAGACCGGCGTTCCAGCAACGCATCCAGGACTTTGCAAGTTCCGGAAGAATCAGATCGGACGGAAGGTTTCCGCTGCTCATCAAGTGGCGGCGAGCCTGGCGAAGCAGGCTGGGTACCGGTCGCTCCTGGAGGACTGAAGAGGGCATGGCCGTTTGTCTCCTGATAGTTCAGAGCACGGGATGGGTGCACCATCTCCGGCATTACCGCCCTGGCAAAGTGGCAACGGAGCCATTGTGCGCCAGCACCGCCGGCTGTTTCAGCCAAAAAAACCACACGACTGTCCCGTTTTGGTACAGCGCGTATCGCGCACCGGTACAGCATTAACCGTGGATGGCGCTTGGGAGCCCCATTTCGAGCCTGGCATGCGGCCGATTCGGGCTGGCACGCATCCTGCTGTGCCAGTCCCGAGGTCCGCCAGCACGAGCAATGCGACTTCACCAACCCCACATTCCATTCACAGGAGACAAAGCATGTTGTACGCCCCCCCCGGTTCCCCCAATTCCAAGCTGACCTACAAGCCGCGCTACGACAATTTCATTGGCGGCAAGTTCGTCGCCCCGGTCAAGGGCGGCTACTTCGATGTGCTTACGCCCATCACCGGAAAGCCCTACACCCAGGCAGCCCGATCCACAGCCGAGGACATCGACTTGGCCCTGGATGCTGCCCATGCCGCATCCGCAAAATGGGGTCGCACACCCGCTGCAGAGCGGGCCAACATCCTCCTCAAGATCGCCGACCGCATCGAGCAAAACCTGGAAATGCTGGCCTACGCCGAAACCGTGGACAACGGCAAGGCCATCCGCGAAACCCTGAACGCGGACATTCCACTCACGGTGGATCATTTCCGCTACTTCGCGGGGTGCCTGCGCTCGCAGGAAGGAAGCCTGAGCGAGATCGATGCCGACACCATCGCCTACCACTTTCACGAACCCCTGGGTGTGGTCGGCCAGATCATTCCCTGGAACTTCCCCATCCTGATGGCAGCATGGAAGCTGGCCCCCGCCCTGGCGGCCGGCAACTGCGTGGTGCTCAAGCCAGCGGAATCCACCCCGGTGTCCATCCTGGTCCTGGCCGAACTGATCGCCGACCTGCTGCCGCCCGGCGTGCTCAACATCGTCAACGGCTATGGCCGCGAAGCCGGCATGCCACTGGCCAGCAGCAAGCGCATCGCCAAGATTGCCTTCACGGGCTCCACCGCCACCGGCCGCGTGATTGCCCAGGCCGCCGCCAACAACCTGATTCCAGCCACCCTGGAACTGGGCGGCAAATCACCCAACATCTTTTTCGCTGACGTGGCGAACGCAGACGACGATTTCTTCGACAAGGCCATCGAAGGACTCGTGCTGTTTGCCTTCAACCAGGGCGAGGTCTGCACCTGCCCCTCCCGCGCACTCATCCAGGAATCGGTCTACGACAAGTTCATGGAACGTGCACTCGCCCGCGTCCGTGCCATCAAACAGGGAAGCCCGCTGGACACCGACAGCATGATGGGCGCCCAGGCCTCCGTCGAGCAAATGAAGAAGATCGAGACCTATCTGGCGCTGGGCAAGGAAGAAGGCGCCCAGGTACTCATCGGCGGAGACCGCGCCGAGCTACCCGGCGATCTGGCGGGCGGCTACTACATCCAGCCGACCCTGTTCAAGGGCCACAACAAAATGCGCATTTTCCAGGAAGAAATCTTCGGCCCTGTGCTGGCCGTAACGACTTTCAAGGACGAAGCAGAAGCTCTGCAGATCGCCAACGACACACCCTACGGCCTGGGCGCCGGGGTCTGGACGCGCGATGGCAGCACCGCCTACCGCATGGGCCGTGCCATCCAGGCCGGCCGCGTCTGGACCAACTGCTACCACGCCTATCCGGCGCATGCCACGTTCGGCGGCTACAAGGAATCAGGCATTGGCCGTGAAACACACAAGGTCATGCTCGACCACTACCAGCAAACCAAAAATTTGCTGGTGAGCTACAGCCCCAAGGCACTGGGCTTCTTCTGATCTTCAGGGCGCCCCAATCAGCAAGGGGCGGCCCGGCTGACTGCCCTTGCCCTCTTGTTCAGACACAGGGAACCCATCATGGTCGAACGCGTTGTGGCCACACCGGCTGCACTGGAACTGATTGAGCGCCTGAAGTCGCAGCATGGCCCGGAACTGATGTTCTACCAGTCTCACGGTTGCTGCGATGGCAGTTCGCCGATGTGTTACCGGGTGGGTGAACTGACGCCGGGACGCTACGACCTGCAGTTGGGCCGCATCGGAGACTGCCCCTTCTTCATCAGCGAATCGCAATACCAGTACTGGCAGAACAGCCAGTTACTGATTGACGTCACCGAAGGCAGCGGCGGCACCTTTTCGCTGGAAGGGCCAGAGGGCATCTGCTTCATCACCCGATCACGGCTGTTTACCGAAGATGAGCAGCATGCGTTGCAAGGTCAGTCGTCCTGATTCGACTCCATGCCGGGGAAGAGCACCTCGGTGAATCCGAACTGCGTGAAATCACGCATGCGCATGGGGTAGAGGATACCGGCAAGATGATCACACTCATGCTGCACCACACGGGCATGAAAACCTTCCACGGTGCGATCGACGGGCAGCCCAGCAAGATCGAAGCCGGTATACCGTATTCGCGTCCATCGCGGCACCCGGCCTCTGAGTCCGGGAACCGACAGACAACCTTCCCAATCGAGTTCTTCCTCACTGCCCAAGGGGGTGATCACGGGATTGATCAACACCGTGGCGGGCACCAGCGGGCGACCGGGATAGCGCGGGTTGGTTACCTCAGAGCCAAAAACCACCACCTGCAGATCGACGCCGATTTGCGGTGCTGCCAGCCCGGCACCGTGAGCCGCACGCATCGTGTCGTGCATGTCGACAACGAGCCCTCGCAAAGCTTCAGTGTTGAACTCAGCCACCGGCCGAACGGCACGGAGAAGGCGGGGATCTCCCATTTTCAGGATGGTATGAATGGCCATGGTCTCGCAATTTCAGTCGCAGGTGCAGCACAAGTCAGGTTCTGCACAGCGGCCTGTATGGTGATGTATGGAAAGACAGCATAACGGCACTGCGGGCAGGCCTATTGTGGGTTGCGCAATACCCCTTGCGTGCAAAATACGCTGAACCGTCCCGCCCTCCCCGTCCCGCACCATGGTTCCCCCTACAGGCAAGCCCCCCATCGGCACCCGGCCGGCACCACCTGTTCACCGTGCGCTACCGATACCTCTGCGCTGGGGTTTGCTGGCTTTCGCCATCCTTTGCCTGGTACTCGGGGTCGTCGGCGTCTTTGTGCCTGGACTGCCCACCACTGTCTTCATCCTGCTGGCAGCATGGGCAGCCGCCCGCTGCTCACCGCGGTTACATGAATGGCTTTGGTACCACCCGTTGTTTGGCATCATGCTGCGCGACTGGGCCCAGGGCGGACGCGTGAGCCGTCGATCCAAATGGAGCGCCACCATCATGATGGCCGTGTGCGCAGTCATTCTGTACTTCACTGCGCCCACGCTGTGGATCGCTGCGATGGCTTGCGCTTTCATGTTCTGCATACTGGCATGGCTGTGGATGCGCCCTGAACCACAGCCATCCTGATTTGGTTTTCGCTTTCGGGCTCATTTTTCTGTATATAATGCGAGGCTTGTTCCTCGATAGCTCAGTCGGTAGAGCGCCGGACTGTTAATCCGTAGGTCCCTGGTTCGAGCCCAGGTCGAGGAGCCAAAAAATCCCGGATCGCCCCGCGTGTCGCCGCAGGGCATTCAACGTACCGATCATTCCTCGATAGCTCAGTCGGTAGAGCGCCGGACTGTTAATCCGTAGGTCCCTGGTTCGAGCCCAGGTCGAGGAGCCAGACTAAAGCCTTGCACATTCTGTGTGCAGGGCTTTTTTACGCATCCGGCACGCGCAGAGGGTTTCTTTCTGCGACCGTAGAATCAGATGCACATGCCACTGATCTACCTCATTCTTCTTCCCTTTATCGGCAGTCTTCTTGCGGCCTTTCTCCCCGCAAATGCCCGCAATTCCGAATCCACCATTGCCGGGCTGATTGCACTGTTCTGCACGGTACAAGCTGCACTGTGCTTTCCGGACATTTCCGATGGTGAAGTGCTGCGCCAGGAGATCGAATGGCTGCCGGCTCTGGGCATGAACATCATCATCCGCATGGATGGGTTTGCCTGGATGTTCTGCATGTTGGTGCTGGGCATCGGCTCGCTGGTGGTGCTCTATGCACGCTACTACATGTCGCCATCAGACCCCGTGCCCCGCTTCTTTTCATTCTTCCTGGCCTTCATGGGCGCGATGATGGGCGTGGTGCTCTCGGGCAACATCCTCCAGCTGGCATTCTTCTGGGAACTCACCAGCCTGTTCTCGTTTTTGCTGATCGGCTACTGGCACCACCGCAAGGATGCCCGCCGTGGAGCACGCATGGCCTTGACGGTGACCGGCACCGGCGGGCTGTGCATGCTGGCCGGAATGCTCGTGCTGGGGCACATTGTGGGCAGCTATGACCTGGACCGGGTGCTCGGAGCCGGCGAACAAATACGGGGTCACGCCTGGTATCTGCCTGTGCTCGTCCTGATTTTGCTGGGGGCGCTGACCAAGAGCGCGCAGTTTCCTTTCCACTTCTGGTTGCCCCATGCGATGGCGGCGCCCACGCCCGTGTCGGCCTATCTGCACTCGGCCACCATGGTCAAGGCCGGGGTGTTTCTGCTGGCGCGCATGTGGCCAGTGCTGGGCGGCACCGAGCCATGGTTCTGGCTGGTGGGTGGCGCGGGTCTGTGCACCTTGCTGATCGGTGGCTATGCAGCCATGTTCCAGAACGACCTCAAGGGGCTGCTGGCCTACTCCACGATCTCGCACCTGGGGCTCATCACCCTGCTGCTCGGGCTCAACAGCCCGCTGGCGGCCGTGGCAGCGGTGTTCCACATCATGAACCACGCCACCTTCAAGGCATCGCTGTTCATGGCTGCGGGCATTGTGGACCATGAGAGCGGAAGCCGGGACATCCGCCGCCTGTCAGGGCTGCGCACCTTGATGCCGATCACCGCCACGCTGGCCATGGTGGCCAGCGCGGCCATGGCCGGAGTGCCGCTGCTCAACGGTTTTCTGTCCAAGGAAATGTTTTTCGCCGAAACGGTGTTTCTGGATGCTGCTCCCATCGTGCGCACAGGCCTGCCTGTCGCCGCCACCTTGGCGGGCATGTTCAGCGTGGCCTATTCGCTGCGCTTTACCGTGGACGTTTTTTTTGGTCCCGTCGCCACCCAGTTGCCCCGTAGACCCCACGAGCCGCCGCACTGGATGCGCGTACCCGTGGAACTGCTGGTGCTAGCCTGTCTGGTGGTGGGCATGCTGCCAGCGTGGTCGGTGGGCCAGTTTCTGGATGCGGCAGCGCGGCCCGTGGTGGGTGGCCTGTTGCCAGCCTACAGCCTGGCCATCTGGCATGGCCTGAACACCCCATTTCTGATGAGCCTGGTGGCCTTGGCAGGCGGTGTGGCACTCTATGCCCTGTTGCGCAGGCTGCGCCACGCCGGGCAGCTTGACGCCCCACCGCTGATGCACCGGCTCAATGGGCGCCGACTGTTTGACAACGCCCTAGCACGGCTTTCCCTGGGCGGGCGCAACGGCAGGCGACTGCTGAGCACGGGCCGACTGCAATGGCAGATGCTCTGGCTGATTGCGGCCGCTCTGGCGGCCGGCGCCCTGCCGCTGTGGATACATGGCCTGCAACGCGGCGACCGCGGAACCCTGCCGCTCTCGCCTGCCTTTGCGCTGCTGTGGCTGCTGGGCGGACTGTGCGCCATCGCCGCCGCCTGGCAGGCCAAGTACCACCGCCTGGCCGCGCTGACCTTGCTGGGCGGCTCCGGCCTGGCCACCTGCATCACTTTCCTGTGGTTTTCGGCGCCGGACCTGGCCCTCACGCAAATCGTCGTGGAACTCGTCACCACGGTGCTCATCCTGCTGGGTCTGCGCTGGCTGCCCAAGCGCGATGAAAGCCTGCGCATTCCAACCATGGCCGAGCAGCGAAGCACCCGGCTGCGTCGCATGCGCGACATGGCGATATCGATCATGGCAGGTACCGGCATGGCTGCGCTGGCACTGGCCATGATGAGCCGCCCCTTTCCCGAGAGCACCTCCACCTTTTTCCTAGAACGCGCCTTGAGCGAAGGCGGCGGCACCAACGTGGTCAACGTGATGCTGGTGGATTTCCGCGGGTTCGACACCTTTGGCGAAATCGTGGTGCTGGGCATCGTCGCGCTCACCGTGTATGCCCTGCTGCGGCGCTTTCGGCCTGCCCCCGAAGCCATGGACCTGCCCGAACAGCAGCGCAACCTGCCGGCAGACCTGCACACCGACCTGGTCAACCCCCGCAAGGCCGCCGATACGGCCGTGGGCTACCTGATGGTACCGGCCGTGCTGGTGCGCCTGCTGCTGCCGTTTGCAGCCATCGTATCTGCCCACATGTTCCTGCGCGGCCACAACGAACCGGGCGGCGGCTTCGTGGCCGGGCTGGTAATGTCGGTGGCGCTGCTGCTGCAATACATCATCTCCGGAACCCAATGGGTCGAGGCCCACATGGACTTGAATCCGCGACGCTGGATCGCCATCGGATTGCTGTGTGCAGTGGCTACCGGCCTGGGCGCACTGGCCTGGGGTTACCCCTTCCTGACAAGCCATACTGCCCACCTGCGTTGGCCTGTGGTGGGCGAGTTGCACATCGCCAGCGCCATGTTTTTCGATATCGGGGTGTTCACCCTGGTGGTAGGCTCCACGCTGCTGATCCTGACCGCCATCGCCCACCAGTCCGTCCGCGGACAGCGCTACCACGACCGGCTGACCGCCGAGGCCGCCACAGCACAGGCCGACACCCCGCCAGGAGACCGTTGATGGAAATCGTGCTGACCCTGGCCATTGGCGTCCTTACCGGATCGGGGGTGTGGCTGCTGCTGCGTCCACGCACCTTCCAGGTGATCATGGGGCTGTCGCTACTGTCGTATGCGGTCAACCTATTCATCTTCAGCATGGGCCGCCTGGGCCTGGCCATCGACAAGGAACCCGTGCTCCAGCCAGGCGTGCCGCAAGACCTGTTGCACTATGCCGACCCCATGCCCCAGGCCTTGGTGCTGACAGCCATCGTGATCGGCTTTGCCATGACGGCCCTGTTCCTGGTGGTGCTGCTGGCCTCACGAGGTATTTCGGGTACCGATCACGTGGACGGAAGCCATTCCCGAGATGTGCAGGAGATGCCATGAACCCGGATGCCCTGGCTGCGCGCCTCATGCCGCACCTGATGCTGGCGCCCATCGTGCTGCCCCTGCTAACTGCCGCCCTGATGCTGCTGCTGCGCGAAGAGCAGCAACGCCTGAAGGTCACGCTCAACCTGCTGTCCACGCTGCTCGGGCTGGCCGTTGCCACACTGTTACTCACCTGGACGCATTCGGGCACCACACCCGCCACGCTGGGCGTGTACCTGCCCGGCAACTGGCCTGCACCGTTTGGCATCGTGCTTGCCCTGGACCGGCTCTCGGCCCTGATGCTGGTGCTGGCCAGCGTCGTGGCGCTGGCCTCCATCGTTTTTGCAGCAGCGCGCTGGCACCGCGCCGGTGTGCACTACCACCCGCTTTTTCAGCTCCAGCTGATGGGCCTGGCCGGCGCCTTCCTGACGGCCGATCTATTCAACCTTTTCGTGTTTTTCGAGATCATGCTTGCCGCCTCCTATGGGCTGCTGCTGCACGGCTCAGGCCGCCAGCGGGTGCAAGCGGGGCTGCACTATATCGCTATCAACCTGGCGGCCTCCTCGCTGTTCCTGGTGGGAGTGTCGATGCTCTACGGCATCACAGGCACACTGAACATGGCCGACCTGGCACGCAGCATTTCCGGGATAGCAGCAGCCGACCGGGGTCTGCTGCACTCGGCCGCCGCCATTCTGGCAACGGCCTTTCTCATCAAGGCGGCAGCCTGGCCGCTCAATTTCTGGCTGGTGCCCGCCTACAGCGCAGCCACTGCCCCGGTGGGTGCCCTCTTTGCCCTGATGACCAAAGTGGGCGTCTACACCCTGCTGCGCCTCTGGACCCTGCTGTTTGGCGACGGGGCAGGTGCCTCTGCCCAGTTCGGCAGCCTCTGGCTGATCGGCTGCGGCATGGCTACCATGGTGTTTGGCGCCATCGGCATGCTGGGATCGCAGCGACTGACCCATCTGGCGGGGTTTGCAGCCATCCTTTCATCGGGCACGCTGCTGGCAGCAGCAGGCTTTGGGCAAAGCCTGCTGACCGCCAGTTTGCTGTATTACCTGCCCAGCTCCACGCTGGCGGTCAGCGCGCTCTTTCTGCTGGCCGACCTAGTGGATCGCTGGCGCAACGATGGCACTAACCTGGCCTCGTACGAGCAGGACGACGAAGCCCCGTTCCTCAACGCCGAACTCATCCCCACCGAGGGCATGAACCTGGACGATGACGCCGAGGTGCTGATCGGACGTGTGATTCCTGCCGCTGCCGCATTCCTGGGTCTGGCCTTCTTGCTGTGTACCCTGGTGATTGCCGGCCTGCCGCCACTGTCGGGCTTTGTCGGCAAGGTGGCGATGCTCACCGCACTGATCAACCCGGCTGGGCTGGGCGCATCGGCTGGCCCCGCCCCTGGCCCCCTGGGCTGGACGCTGCTGGCACTGATGCTGGGCACCGGCCTCATGGCGCTGATTGCCCTCACCCGCAGCGGCATCCGCCACTTCTGGGCCAGCCACGGCCGGGCAACCCCACCGTTGCGGGTGCTCGAAGGCGCACCCATTGCCCTGCTGCTGGGCGGCTGTGTAGCGCTCACCCTCCAGGCCGGCCCCGTGATGCGATTCACCAGCCAGTCTTCCCAGGCGCTGCACGAGCCGGGCCGCTACGTAGAGGCCGTGATGTCGGCCACCCCTATACCCAATCCGCCCACCATGCCCCTCGCCCATCCTGCCAAGGAGGCGCCATGAAGCGCCTGCTGCCCTCCCCCGTGTTGTCGGTCGCCCTGTTCGTGCTGTGGCTTCTGCTCAGCCGCTCGGTCAGCACCGGCCACCTGATCCTGGCCGCCGTGCTGGCGGTTGTCATACCGCTGCTCACCGGGGGGCTGCGCCCCTTGCCGGTGCGCATCCGCAGGCCCGGCATGGTGGTGCGGCTGGGCCTTCGGGTCATGGCGGACACCATCGCATCCAACCTCGCCGTGGTGCGTTTTCTGGTGTTTGCCTCACAGCGGCGCCATGCCTCGGGTTTTGTCCACATCCCCTTGGAACTGCGTGACCCCAACGCCCTGGCGGTGCTGGCCATGATCGTCTGCATCACCCCCGGCACCGCCTGGGCCGAGATTTCAATGGACCGCTCCATGCTGCTGCTGCACGCGCTCGAAGTGGACGACCCGCAGGCCATCGCACACCGTATCAAAGAGCGCTACGAACGCCCCCTGATGGAGATTTTTGAATGAGCCCCATCCTTGCCTGGGCGCTGCCCACCGCCCTGCTCATGCTGGCACTGGCCATGATGCTCACGCTGGTGCGCCTGCTCAAGGGCCCCACAGCACAAGACCGGGTGTTGGCGCTGGATTGCATGTACCTCAACGGCATGCTGCTGATGCTGGTGCTCGGTATCCAGTACGGCAGCAGCAACTACTTCGAGGCCGCTTTGCTGGTGGCCCTGTTCGGCTTTGCCGGCTCCACGGCCATGGCCAAGTTCTTGCTGCGCGGCGAGGTGATCGAATGAGCGCACCACCCCTGGCTCTGTGGGCCGAAATCACTGTCGCGGCCCTGGTCCTGACAGGCGCCGCAATTGCGCTGGCAGGATCACTCGGTTTGCTGCGCCTGGGCACTTTTTTTGAGCGTGTGCATGCCCCGTCCATCATTGCCACAACCGGTTGCTGGTGCATCATGCACGGCACACTGCTGTACTTTTCGCTGCAAGGCCACGGCATCGCCGCCCATCCGCTGCTGATCGCCCTGTTCATTGCCATCACAGTGCCCGTCACCAACATCTTCCTGATGCGCGCCGCATTGTTCCGGGCACGCAGAATGGGGCACAAAGTGCCTCCCCACGTCAGCCGGACCGAAGCCGCAGGCACAGCCCACCCGACCGGAAAAAGCTCCTGAAACGATAGCTATCAGCGCTTGCTGAAAAAGGGCTTGAGGCCAATTTGGTCATATATTTGTGCTTTCAGACCCCTGACGGGCTGCAGCAACATCAGGGCGCGCCAAAACCGCCGCCGCCCGGCGTCTGGATTTCAAACACATCGCCCGCGTCCATCTGCGTCTGACCGATGTGGTCGAGCGCTTCAACCCGCCCATTGGCGCGCTCCACCCGGTTCAATCCCGGCTGTCCCGGGAGCCCGCCCGCCAGGCCAAAGGCGCCCTGGTGGCGGCCATTCGACAGAATGCTGGCCGTCATCGGCTCCAAAAACCGCACGCGCCGCACGCCGCCATCGCCGCCACGCCAACGCCCCACGCCGCCCGAGCCCTGGCGGATGGCATAGCTCTCCAGCCGCACCGGAAAGCGGAATTCCAGCACCTCGGGGTCGGTAAGGCGTGAATTGGTCATGTGGGTCTGGACCACGCTGGTGCCCGCAAAGCCGCCCACAAGCGCCCCGCCATCGTCGAACACGCCGCCCGCGCCGCTGCCGCCTGCAATGGTTTCGTAGTACTGGTGGTGTGCGTTGCCGAAGGTGAAGTTGTTCATCGTCGGCTGGCTGCTGGCCATCACGCCCAGTGCGCCGAACAGCGCGTTGGTGATGCAGGTGGAGGTTTCCACATTGCCCGCCACCACCGAGGCCGGTGGGTGGGGGTTGAGCATGGAGCCCGGCGGGATGATCACCTTGAGTGGCTTGAGGCAGCCGGCGTTGAGCGGAATGTCGTCATCCACCAGACAGCGGAACACATAGAGCACCGCCGCCATGCACACCGCCGTGGGGGCGTTGAAATTGTTGGCCTGCTGCGGGCTGGTACCGGTGAAGTCGATGGTGGCGCTGCGGGTTGCTGCATCCACCTTCGCCGCCACGCTGATCTGTGCGCCGTTGTCCAGCGGCAGGGTGAACGCGCCGTCCTTGAGCCGCGTGATGACACGGCGTACGGATTCTTCGGCGTTGTCCTGCACATGGCGCATGTAGGCCTGCACAACGTCGAGCCCAAACTCGGCCACCATGCGGCGCAGTTCCTGCTGGCCTTTTTCGTTGGCGGCGATCTGCGCACGCAGGTCAGCCATGTTCTGCTGCGGGTTGCGTGATGGGTATTCGCCGCTTTCCAGCAGCGCAACCATCTCGGCCTCGCGCAGCGCGCCGCGCTCCACCAGCTTCACGTTGTTGATCTGCACGCCCTCTTCTTCGATGCGCGTCGAAAACGGTGGCATCGAGCCCGGTGTCGTGCCGCCCACATCGGCATGGTGGCCCCGGCTGCCCACATAAAACGTGGGCTCGGCCTCGTCAGACACATACACCGGCGTGACGACCGTGATGTCGGGCAGGTGGGTACCGCCGTGGTAGGGGTCGTTGAGCACATACACGTCACCGGGCTGCATGCGGCCGGCGTTTTCGCGCACCACGGTCTTGATGCTCTCGCCCATCGAGCCCAGATGCACCGGCATATGGGGCGCGTTGGCAATGAGGTTGCCTTCGGCATCAAACAGCGCGCAGCTGAAGTCCAGGCGCTCCTTGATGTTGACCGAGTAGGCAGTGTTTTGCAGCTGCAGGCCCATCTGCTCGGCGATGTTCATGAAGAGGTTGTTGAACACCTCCAGCAGCACCGGGTCGACCGTGGTGCCCACCGCGTGTTGCACGGCACGCGGCACACGGCGCTCCAGCAGCAAGTGGTCCAGGTCGGTCAGCAGGGCCTCCCAGCCCGGCTCGACGATGGTGGTGGCGTTCTTCTCGGCAATGATGGCCGGGCCGGCGATCACGTCGCCAGGGCGCAGGTCTTCGCGCACCACCAGCGCGGCGTCGTGCCAGGCGGCGATACCGTCCACGCCGCCGGTGTACATGCGCACGGTGCTGCGGCGCGGCACCTCGCGCGCGGGGTGCACGGCGTGGCGGGGTTCTTCGGGCGCATCGCCGGGCACTACGGCCTCAACCGACACGGCCTCCACCACCAGGCCCTTGCCTTGCATCAAAAAGGCAAACCGCTGGCGGTAGGCGGCTTCAAAACCCGCCGTGATCTCGGCCAGCGTGCCAAAGGCCACGATCAGCGCTGAGTCGCTGCCTTCGTAGCGCACATGCACGCGGCGGTGCACCACGGCAGTGCCCACACTCGCCTGCTGGCGCTCCAGCTCGGCGCGTGCGGTGGTGGCAAGCTGGTCCAGCGTCTGTTCGATGCCAGCCAGCGCCTCGGGCGCCAGCTTGCACTCCACCGCCTGCTCTCGAATCACGTTCTGGTCGGCCAGGCCCATGCCGTAGGCGCTGAGCACCCCCGCCAGCGGGTGCACAAACACGCGCGTCATGCCCAGTGCATCGGCCACCAGGCAGGCATGCTGACCGCCTGCACCACCAAAACACTGCAGGGTGTAGCGCGTCACGTCATAACCACGCGCCACACTGATCTTCTTGATGGCGTTGGCCATTTGTTGCACAGCGATCTGGATGAAACCATGCGCCACGTCTTCACCGGTGCGACCGGTCTGCACGGCAAGCTCTCCAAACTTCTGCGCTACGGCGTCGCCATCGAGCGCCTCGTTGGCCGCATGGCCAAACACTTTGGGGAAATGGGCAGGCTGAATCTTGCCCACCATCACGTTCGCATCGGTCACGGCCAGCGGGCCACCGCGGCGGTAACTGGCCGGGCCGGGGTTGGCGCCCGCGCTCTCGGGGCCCACCCGAAACCGTGCACCGTCAAAACCCAACACCGAGCCGCCCCCGGCCGCCACGGTATGGATGCTCATCATGGGGGCCCGCATGCGCACGCCCGCCACCTGGGTTTCAAACTCGCGCTCGAACTCGCCCGCATAGTGGCTCACGTCGGTGCTGGTGCCCCCCATGTCAAAGCCGATGACCTTGTCATGGCCCGCCAGCTCTGCGGTGCGCGCCATGCCCACGATGCCACCCGCGGGGCCCGACAAAATGGCGTCCTTGCCCTGGAACATCTGCGCATCGGTCAGACCGCCCGACGACTGCATGAAAAACAATTTGACGCCCGGCATCTCGCTGGCGACCTGGCTCACGTAACGGCGCAGGATGGGCGACAGATACGCATCCACCACCGTGGTGTCGCCCCGGCTCACCAGCTTCATCATGGGGCTGGTTGCGTGTGATGCGCTCACCTGCGTGAAGCCCACCTCGCGCGCAATGCGCGCAGCGGCTTCTTCGTGGGCGGTGTAGCGGTAGCCGTGCATGAACACAATCGCTGCGCTGCGCAGGCCGGCGTCGTAGGCGGCCCACAGGCGTTCTTTCAGGTGCTGCTCATCCAGCGGCTCGATCACGTCGCCGTGCGCTCCCACACGCTCTTGCGCTTCGATCACCCGCTCGTACAGCAGCTCGGGCAACACGATGTGGCGATCAAAAAGACGCGGGCGGTTTTGGTAGGCGATGCGCAGCGCATCCTTGAACCCCCTGGTCGTGATGAGCAGCGTGGGCTCGCCCTTGCGCTCAAGCAGCGCATTGGTGGCCACGGTGGTGCCCATCTTCACGCACTCCACCAGATCGGGCGTCACGGCCTCGCCGGGCTTCAAGCCCAGCAGATGGCGAATGCCCGCCACGGCGGCGTCCTTGTATTGTTCGGGGTTCTCGGACAACAGCTTGTGCGTCACCAGCGAGTAGCTGCCATCGGCATGGGGCTTTCTGCCCACCACGTCGGTGAAAGTGCCCCCACGGTCGATCCAAAATTGCCAGCGGGATGAAAAAGAAGAAGCTGAAGTGGTGCGGTCAGACATGTGATGTGCTACTCAATCAATAGCTACTTGCGCTTATGGATAAAGCGCTAGAGCCTGTTTTCATTCAAAAATGGAGGCGGCTTATAACGAGGCGGCAGAACGTGCCGCCTGGTCGTACATGCCCGAGAGCACACGCAGCAAACGCGCCAGCTCGCCGATGTCGCGGTTCAGGGCATCGTCGGCCTTGAGCGCGTCAATCAGACACGACTCGCGGATTTCCCGGTAACGCTGCACATGGCCACGCCCCAGTTCGGTGGCGGCGTAGGTCACGTCCTTGCCGTTTTTCTGGGCAGCCACCACCCCCAGCGTCTGCAGCTTCTTGAGCGCATAGTTCACCAGATGGGTGTCTTCGACGTTCATGATGAAACAGATGTCGGCCAAGCGCTTGTCGCGTGCGCGGTGCGACACGTGGTGCAGCACCACCACATCGAGCGGTGTCAGGTCCTTGAGCCCCGCAGCGGCCATGCAGTGCACCACCCAACGGTGAAACGCATTGCCCGCCACGATGAGGCCAAACTCGAACTCGCTCATCTCTGCACTCTGTGCAGACACGAGGTGCGCCGACGACACGATGGACAGTGCATCGGCAGCGGGCTTGGTGGGGATGTTCATGGCGAGATTTCCGACCGGACACAAAGCTGGCACAGGATATGCAAGCAGATATTATGATGGTGCTTT
Source organism: Burkholderiaceae bacterium (assembly GCA_024710165.1). GTDB lineage: Bacteria > Pseudomonadota > Gammaproteobacteria > Burkholderiales > Burkholderiaceae_C > Simplicispira. The sequence continues at coordinate 23,473 of JANJVG010000105.1, read as the reverse complement.
GATGATAATTTATCGATATTTTGTTGGCATTGTGGCAAACACCTAGATGATTTTGGCACCGACTCCCGTACAGTGGCGGCACTGCGTTTTCTTCGTTTCACAAAGCGCCTGCACGCGCCGCAACTGATATCCAGCGGTGTTCGCCCCCCGCGGGTGGCGTCGCATTTCCAGCACCTGACCTGATGTTTCTCTCCCTGCACTCCCGATGAAAATCAGCCCCGAATCGGCGGCAACGCCCCTGCTCTCCGTACGCTCCCTGTCGGTGGAATTCAACGTGCCCGGTGGTCGCTTCAAGGCGGTGGACGGCGTGAGCTTTGACGTTCACGCGGGCCGTACGCTCGCCATCGTGGGCGAGTCGGGATCGGGCAAATCCGTGACCTCGCAGGCCATCATGCGGCTCACCGACTACTCAGGTGGCCACATCACCCACGGGCAGGTGCTGTTCCAGTCGCCCAGCGGCGGCGCGCTGGACCTGACAACGGCGGGCGACGACACCTTGCGCCGCATCCGGGGCAATGAGATCGCCATGATTTTTCAGGAGCCGATGACCTCGCTGAACCCCGTGTTCACCATCGGCAACCAGATCGCCGAGGCGCTCATCCTGCACCAGGCGATGAGCCCGGCGCAGGCACGGGCGCAGACCCTGGCCCTGCTGCACAAGGTGCGTCTGCCCGACGCCGAGCGCCTGGCAGACAGCTACCCGCATTCGTTGTCAGGCGGCATGCGCCAGCGCGTGATGATTGCCATGGCCTTGTCGTGCCAGCCGTCGCTGCTGATTGCCGACGAGCCCACCACGGCGCTCGATGTCACGATCCAGGCGCAGATCCTGAACATCATCCGTGAGCTGCAGCGCGACCTGAACACCGCCGTCATGTTCATCACGCACGACATGGGTGTGGTGGCCCAGATGGCTGACGAAGTGGTGGTGATGTGGCGCGGCCGGCCGGTCGAACAAGGCCTGGTCGAGCAGATTTTTCACCGCCCCCAACACCCCTACACGCGCGCCTTGCTGTCGGCCGTGCCCAAGCTGGGCAGCATGCAAGGCCAGCCCCTGCCCCAACGCACGCCGCTGATCGTGCTGGAGGGCGACACGCCACGCGAAGTGGGCACGACGCAGGTGCAAGACACGGTGGATGCCACCAAGACATTGCTCAGCGTCGACAAGCTGACCACGCGTTTTGACGTGGGCCACTCGCTGTGGGGCCGCGTGACGCACCGCGTGCACGCTGTCGAGCAGGTGAGCCTGAACATTTACCCCGGCGAAACCCTGGCGCTGGTGGGCGAGTCGGGCAGCGGTAAATCCACGATTGGCAAAACCCTGCAGCAGCTGGTGCCCGCCAGCGGCGGCACGGTGCACTTCAACGGCCAGGATGTTCAAAGCCTGGACGCAGCAGGCCGCCAGCGCATCAAGCAAGAGATCCAGTACATCTTTCAGGACCCGTTTGCCGCCCTGGACCCGCGCAAGACCATCGGCTTCAGCATTGCCGAGCCCATTCACACCCATCGCCTGCTAACCCATGAAGATGCCATTCAAAAGCGCCTGGCCGAGTTGCTGCACGATGTGGGCCTGAGCCCCGAACACCTCAAACGCTACCCGCACGAGCTGTCGGGCGGCCAGCGCCAACGCGTGTGCATTGCGCGCGCCCTGGCCTGCAACCCCCAGCTCATCATTGCCGACGAGTCGGTGTCCGCGTTGGACGTATCGATTCAGGCGCAGATCATTGACCTGTTGATGGAGCTGCAAGCCCGGCTCAAGCTGTCTTACCTGTTCATCACCCACGACATGGCCGTGGTCGAAAAAATCAGCCATCGCGTGGCCGTGATGTACCTGGGGCAGATCGTCGAAATCGGCAGCCGCCAGAACATTTTTGAAAACCCCCAGCACCCCTACACCAAGAAGTTGCTGGCCGCCGTGCCCATCGCAGAGCCAGGGCGCACCATTGACGCCCGCCTGATCGAAGGCGAGATCCCCAGCCCCGTGCGCAAGGTGGGCAATGAGCCGACCATCCTGCGCTTTCGCGAGGTGGCACCGGGCCATCGCGTCGCGCTGGTCGCCACGGCCTGAAGGGATCTCTGAGTACACGGATCAAGCGCCACTCCATTGGTAAGTTCGTTATTTAGTCAGTCATTTAGTCAGTCATTCCGTCAGTTCAAAAGCAAAAATTCAGCCACTCCTCGCTCGTCACCCACTCACCTCCAGGATGCACACCATGAAACTGAAAACCCTCGTTGCCGCCACCAGCTTCGCGCTCGCCAGCGCTCTGACCACAGGCGCCCATGCCGCCGGCACGCTGAACGTCGCCATCCACCAGGACCCGGGTAACTGGGACCCGATCGCGACCTTCCTGGTATCTTGGGGCGCTGTGGGCAGCCAGGTGTTTGACGGCCTGATCATGCGCACCCCCGATATGAAACTGGTGCCAGGCCTCGCGACCAAGTGGGAGTTTTTGGACAACAACACCAAGCTGCGCTTCACGCTGCGCGAAGGGGTGAAGTTCCATAACGGCGAGCCGTTCAACGCTGACGCCGTCAAGTTCACGTTCGACCGCTTGCTGGGCGACGAGGGCAAAAAGGGCCCTCAACAATCGAACTACAACGCGATCGAAAAAGTCGTGGTGGTCAACGCCAACACCGTGGACTTCCTGCTGAAGAACCCCGACCCCGTGCTGCTGACCAAACTGGCTGGCTACGGCGCCATGATCGTTCCGCCCAAGTACATCACCGAAAAAGGCAGCGCCTACTTTGGCGCCAACCCTGTCGGCACCGGCCCCTTCAAGTTCGTCGACTACAAGCCCAAGGTCAGCCTCTCTTTTGAGCGCAACGCCAGCTACTGGGGCGGCGCGCCCAAGCTGGACAACCTGGTCTACCGCTTCATCACAGAGCCCGCCACACAAGCCGCCGAATTGCAGGCGGGCCGCATCGACGTGGCCAACCAGATCCCGCTGGCGATGATCGACACACTGAAAAAAGACAGCAAGCTGGCGGTGCAAAGCATGGACGGCCCCGTGGCCCTGGCCATGCGCTACAACACACAGCGCGGCATCATGAAAAACAAGGAAGTGCGCAAGGCCCTGACCATGGCCGTAGACCGCGATGCCATCATCAAGTCGATATTGCTGGGCCATGCCAAGCCTATCGCCAGCTTCCAGGGCGCGTTGTCGTTTGGCAATGACCCTGCCCTCAAGCCACTGCCGTTCAACCCTGCGCAGGCCAAAGCCATGCTGGCCAAGGCAGGTGTCAAGCCCGGCACGCAGATCCAGATCGACTTCCGCGGCTCTGACAGCAACTTCCGTGAAGTGGCCCAGGCCGTGGCCAGTTACCTGCAAGGCGTGGGCATCGTGGCGTCCCTCAAGCCCTACGACACCAACGTGCTGCTGAACGACATCATCCCCGCAGGCAAGACCGGTGAGATGTGGCAAAACCAATGGGGCGGCTGGACCTTCGACTACGACAACACCGCGTATTCGATGTACTACACCAAGCAGCGCTGGAACCCGTATGACGACGACGCCAAGCTTAACGCCTTGCTGCACACCCAGCGCAACACCTGGGATCAGGCTGCACGCAAGACCACGCTGCAGCAGATTGCCCGCTACGTCGCCGACGAAGCGCTGGAAATGCCGCTGTACAGCCTGAACACCATCTATGGTCTGAACAAGCGCGCCAAGAACCTGGCGTTGCCCGCCGATGGCCGCTTCCGTTTTGTCGACGCTTCGGTCGACTGAGCGCCTTTTCGCCCATTCCAGTTCCCCCACGCCCTCTAACCTGACGCGCCAGCCCCATGAGTGGATTTTTGATTAAGCGACTGCTGCAGGCGATTTTCGTCGTGCTGGTGGTGACCCTGTTCGTGGCCTATGCCGTGCGTCTGTCGGGAGACCCCGCACTGATGCTGGCGCAAGGGGCGGGCAGCGTGACCGAAGAAGACCTGCGCAACATCCGCGAGGGGCTGGGCCTGGAGCGCCCCTTTGCGGTGCAGTACTTCGAGTTCCTGCGGGGCGCGGTGGTGGGCGATCTGGGCAAGAGCTTCATGGGTGGCACACCCGTGTCGCGCCTGATCGCCGACGCCTTGCCCGCCACGCTGGCCCTGGCACTGGTGTCGTTGTTTTTGTCGGTGCTGGTGTCGGTGCCGCTGGGCATACAGGCGGCGGTGCACAAAGGCAAAGGCACAGACCAGTGCATCCGCATTCTTTCGCTGGTGGGGTTGTCGTTCCCCAACTTCTGGCTGGCCATCATGCTGGTGCTGCTGCTGTCCATCACCTTCCCGTTGCTGCCGCCCTCGGGCTGGGACGGCCCCATCAGCCTGGTGATGCCGGCACTGACCATGGCCATCATTTTGTCGGCCACCAACGTGCGTTTGGTGCGCACTGCCATGCTGGAGACCCTGTCTGCGCAATACATTATGGTGGCGCGCGCCAAGGGGCTCAAAGACCGCGTGGTTTTGTACAAACATGCGCTGCGCAATTGCGCGATTCCGCTGATTACCTATATCGGCCTGCAATTTGGCAATCTGGTCGGCGGCCTGGTGGTGGTCGAACGCGTGTTCAACTGGCCAGGGCTTGGGACCTTGGCATTTGAAGCGATTGCCAGCCGCGACTACCCGGTGCTGCAAGGCACAGTGACGGTGCTGTCGGTCTTGATCGTTGCCGTCAATCTGCTCGTCGATATTGCCTATGGCCTGGTCGACCCCCGCATCCGCTCGAAATAAAGACTGCAAGACCATGCAATCCACCGCTTCTACAGCTGCCCCGGCAGCAGCACCGGCTCCATCCTCTCGCAGCATGCAATGGCGCTCGCTCGAATTCGTGCTGGGCGTTGTGCTCACAGGCTCGATGCTGTTGCTCGTGTTGTGCTCGGTCTGGATTTTCCCAGACGGCGGCAGCGCCATGGATCTGAGCGCCCGCCTCACAGCGCCCTTCACCACCTGGACCCACCCATTGGGCACCGATGCACTCGGTCGCGATGTGTTGGCGCGTGTGCTGGTGGGTGGTCGTATCTCGCTCTTGGTGGGCTTCGCCTCGGTGGCCGGTGCCTCGGTGCTGGGCATTGTGATCGGACTGGTTGCAGGCTACTACCGCGGCTTTTGGGACATGCTGCTGATGCGCTGCGTGGACATCCAGCTCGCCCTGCCCTTTATTTTGATCGCGCTGACGTTCATCTCGATCCTGGGCGGCGGCCTTGTCAACATCATCGTATTCATGGTGATCTCGCAATGGGTGCAGTTTGCGCGCCTGGTGCGCGGCATGGTGCTGCAGGTGCGCGAGCGTGAATTCGTGCAGGCCGCCCGGGCCTTTGGCGTGCGCGATCTGGCCATGATCCGCCACCATATCTTGCCCAACGTCATCGGCCCCGTCATCATTTTGATGACACTGAACGTGGCCAATAACATCCTGCTTGAATCGAGCCTGACGTTTCTGGGCCTGGGCGTCGATCCGCTGATTCCCAGCTGGGGCGGCATGCTGGCCGACGGCCGCACCTACATGCAGACCGCTTGGTGGATCAGCGTGTTCCCGGGGCTGGCCATCATGCTCACCGTGCTGGGCCTGAACCTGCTGGGTGACTGGCTGCGCGACCGCATCGACCCTACCGGCAAACAGTGATGAGCAACACCACCACCGTCCTTCTCGACCAGCGTTTCCCCCGCACCCTGGACGCATGGGTAGAAGAGTTTTCCAACCCGGTTTGGCGTGGCGCCAGCGTACAGGCCTGGCTGTTTGAAGGCGTGGCGGCCCGCCGCGCGGCCGAACGCCAACTGGCCGCAGCGGGCGTGCAAGCGCACCTGCACAGCGCCTACAAACCGTTGGTGTTCTATTTCATTGAAGACATCGACGCCAGCCTGCTGGCTGAAGTCACCATCCACTATCCGGTGCACCCGCAGGCGTCGCCCCAGCGTTTTCTACAAGAAGCCTATCCCTTGGCCGCACTGCTGGCGCATTGCCAACTCAGCTTCGTGCCCGGCACGGAGGATCTGCACTACCGCATCGAAGGCACCTATCGAGACGGCACACGGCTCCTGGCGCGCGTCTGGGCACCCAACCGCATGCACACGGATTTGCAAGGCATCCCACTGCTGTCACCCACGGGGTGGGTGCGGGCCACGCCTGAGTCCGCCGCACAGCCCGCGCTGGATACGGCCCGGGTCACCGACTACGAACAGCTGTTTGCCACGGTAATGGGCACGGTGGCCAACCACCCATGGCGCGCCGAGGAGCCCTACTTTGAGCGCCTCGATATCCGCATCGACATGCCTGGTATCGAGCAACGGCTACCCGTCGGTCACGAGACCATCAGCAGCCTGGAGGGTCTGCACGAGGACATCTACTTTTCGCTGCTGGAGGTTTTCCAGCGGCGCTCAGGCCGCCCTGCGGGCGACCGCAGCCTGCAACCCGGACAGATCGTGCCCGACCTGCGTGCCAGCGTGCAGGCGCCACGACTGCGCATCACCCAAAGAGCCTTTGACACGACAGCCCAAGACCTGTGCGCAGCGGCGCTGCCGGCAACGGATGAACCGCTGGACGCGTTGGGCACGGCTCCATCGTCCGAGCGCATCGCCGCCGAAATGCAGCGGATAGCCGGAGAGCGCTTCGGCGCTACCAGCCGCCAAGGCCGCGCGGTCCAAGCCCTGTACCGCCCCGGCACCGACGCGCCGGTATTCATCAGTGGGGGTCAGCACGCCAACGAAATCTCTGGCATCGTCGGAGCCTTGCGCGCGGCACGAACACTGGACAACCACCCTGGCGCCCACTTTGCGCTGATGGCCCTGGAAAATCCCGACGGCTACGCCCTGCACCGCGAGCTGCGCAGCCACAACGCGGAACACATGCACCATGCGGCGCGCTATTCGGCCTTGGGCGACGACATTGAGTACCGCAAGGGAGCGCCTCTGTATGAGCGCGCAGCCCGCCAGCAAGCCCTCGCCCGCTCGGGCGCACAGTTGCATCTCAACCTGCACGGCTACCCGGCCCACGAGTGGACCCGTCCGCTGTCAGGCTACGTGCCGCGTGGCTTTGAGCTATGGACGATCCCCAAGGGGTTTTTCCTGATCCTGCGGTACCACCCGGGGTGGCAAAACGAAGCAATGGCGTTGCTGCATGCTGTGTGTACTGCGCTCAACGAGGTGCCCGGCCTGACCGCCTTCAACGCCCGCCAAATGGCGCTGTACGAGTGCCACGCGGGCACGCTGCAGTTTGAGGTGTTGCACGGCACGGCTTACACCGCCACTGAAATCGCAAACCCCGATTCGGCCCCGGTCACGCTGATCACCGAATACCCCGACGAAACGGTCGAGGGCGACGACTTTCGATTGGCACACACCGTACAAATGCAGACGGTGCTGGCAGCGACAGCGGCCTGGCAAAAACTGGCCCGCAAAAGCTGACGGCGCGGCGCGCGGGGCGCGTTTTGCATCCGACTGGGCGAGATGCAACGCGCCGCAATCCCTACAAAGACGCCGCAGAGCGCGCTGCCTGGTCGTACATGCCCGAGAGCACACGCAGCAAAGGTGCCAGCTCACCAATGTCGCGGTTCAGCGCATCGTCGGCCTTGAGCGCATCCATCAGGCAAGACTCGCGAATCTCCCGGTAACGCTGCACATGGGTGCGCCCCAGATCGGTGGCAGCGTAGGTGACCTCTTTGCCATTTTTTTGCGAGGCCACCACGCCCAGGGTCTGCAGCTTTTTCAGCGCGTAGTTGACCAAGTGCGTGTCTTCCACGTTCATGATGAAACAGATGTCGGCCAGACGTTTGTCGCGCGCGCGGTGCGTGACGTGGTGCAGCACGAGCACGTCCAGCGGTGCCATGTCCTTGAGCCCGGCAGCGGCCATGCAATGCATGACCTAGCGGTGAAACGCGTTGCCCGCGACAATGAGGCCGAACTCGAACTCGCTCATCTCGGCACTCTGCGCAGACACCAGGTGTGCCGACGACACGATGGGACCCGATTCACCGGGCACCTTGGAAGCTGATTTCATGGATTGGTGCCTTCGCATGTGAACCACCTGGCACGGCTTGTGCACGCGTTCATCGTAGGTAAGTTGATGATGATTCGTTGGCAATTTGTCAGCGTTTAGGCGAAACACCTAGCGCGATTTTCCAGGCTTCCGATAAAGTCGTTTCTCGACCCGTGTTTGGCACAGTTAATGTGGAAGACACCCGCCACCGGACGTGCCGACACCTGACCTGAGGCTGGCCGAGGCCGAATGGTCAGCGGGCAAGCGCGTCTCAGGCGGCAGCGGGCGTGGCGATGAAGCCGTGCTTGCGCAGCATTTTGATCCAGCGCGGCGCGTTGCGCTGAACGTTCAGCGCCTCGTAATCGACCTCCTTGTCCTGGTAGTGGCTGCCGTTGCTGAGCATGGCGTAGATGGTGCGCAGCATCTTGTGGGCCCCTGGCGCTGGCCCATACCCTCAAGCGCGGCGAGCACATCCGTGTGACGCTGCTGCTCAACGCGCTCAGGGGACGCTGGAGACGCGGTTTCGAGCTGTGGGCTCTGAGCATTGCCACCCTGCTGGCCGTGCTGTTTGCCTACTACAGCTGCAAGCTCGCCTGGCAATCGCATGAGTTCCACGACATCTCCACCGGCAGCGATGCAACCCCGCTGTGGATTCCGCAGATCGCCATGGCCCCTGGGCACCGTGGTGCTGGCGCTGGCCTTTGTGGACGAGCTCGTGATGGAGCTGCTGGGCCGTCGCGCGCGCCAGAACCCCGACGAGCAGCTGCGCAATGAATAGCCATAGCGCGCACCGCCCTCGCAGCAGCACCGCAACGCCCCCCACATTCAACGCCCCGCGGCCCCCTGATCATGAGTGACCTCGCCATTACCGGCCTGCTGATCCTGTCCCTGTTCCTCATCCTGGGCAGCGGGGCCTGGATCGGACTCACCCTTTCCGGCGTTGCCTGGATCGGCATGCCACTGTTCTCGTCGCGCCCGGCAGGCGATGCGATGGCCGTGACCATCTGGGGGTCGGCCTCCAGCTGGACGCTCACGGCCCTGCCCCTTTTCATCTGGATGGGTGAAATCCTGTTTCGCACGCGGCTGTCGCAAGACATGTTCAAGGGGCTTGCGCCCTGGGTGCAGGCTCTGCCCAGCCGCCTGCTGCACACCAACGTGGTGAGCTGCACGATTTTTGCCGCGGTTTCGGGCTCCAGCGCGGCCACCTGCGCCACCATCGGCAAGATGACGCTGCCCGAACTCCGGCGGCGCGGCTATCCCGACAACATGATCGTGGGCACACTCGGCGGCGCCAGCACGCTGGGGCTGCTGATACCGCCGTCCATCATCATGATCGTGTATGGCGTATCGGCCGAAGTCTCGATCTCCCAGCTTTTCATTGCCGGGGTGATGCACGGCCGGCTGCTGGGTTGCCTGTTCTCGGGCTACATCGTGCTGTGGGCGCTGCGCAACCCCGACCAGGTACCGGCTGTCGACGTGCCCATGACCTTCATGCAAAAGTTGTCCGAGTCGCGCAGCCTGATCCCGGTGGTCATGCTGATTGCGGCGGTGCTCGGCTCCATCTACTCGGGCTTCGCCACCGCCACCGAGGCTGCCGCAATGGGCGTGGTGGGCTCGCTGGTGCTGTCTGCCGTGCAGGGATCGATGAACTGGGCGACGTTCAAGGCCTCGCTGATGGGTGCCACGCGGCTGTACTGCATGATCGCGCTGATCCTGGCGGGCGCCGCCTTCCTCACGCTCTCGATGGGTTACATCGGCCTGCCGCGGCATCTGGCCGAATGGATTGCCTCGCTGGGCCTCAACCAGGCGCAGCTGATTGCGGCGCTGGCAGTGTTCTTCATGCTCCTCAGCTGCTTCCTCGACGGCATATCGATGGTGGTGCTCACCATGGGCGTGCTCATGCCCACGGTACAGGCTGCGGGCATTGATCCGATCTGGTTCGGCATTTTTGTGGTGCTGGTGGTCGAGATGGCGCAGATCACGCCGCCCGTGGGTTTCAACCTCTTCGTGCTGCAGGGCATGACGGGGCGCCAGCTGCCCTGGATCGCCAAGGTCACGATGCCCATGTTCCTGCTGATGTGCGCGGCCGTGGCACTGATCTATCTGTTCCCGGGCATCGTCACCTGGCTGCCCACGCAGATGGCCGCCCGCTGAGCCGCATCTGCGCCATCGCCCGGCCCGGCAGGCCCCGGGTCTGAGAGACAATGCCGCCATGCTGCATGTACTTGCCATTTGCCTTGGAGCCAGTGCCGGCGCGCTGTTGCGCTGGCGCCTGGGCCTGTGGCTGAGCCCCGGCGGGCTGCTTCCCTGGGGCACCCTGGCCGCCAACCTGGTGGGGGGTTACCTGATTGGCCTGTGTGTCGCCATTTTCCAGATCCTGCCCCATCTGGATCCCGTCTGGCGGCTGGCGCTGGTCACCGGCTTTCTGGGGGCGCTGACCACGTTCTCCAGTTTTTCAGCCGAAGTGATCGCACTGCTTCAGCAGCAACGCTATCTGCTGGCCAGCGGCACCGTGGCACTGCATCTGCTTGGCTCGCTGCTGATGACAGTGCTGGGCCTGCAGACGGTGGCGCTGCTGGTTTCGGGCCGCACCTGACGGCCCTCCGTGACGCCCTGACGCTATACGATTCATAGCAGGCGAGAAAGGACAGGCAATGCGCAACCTGTCACGCGCAACCCCTAAAATGCGCCAGAAAATTCCCGCTCTGCGCATCCCCAACCCGCTCCCCCATCACTGGCGCAGCCCCGAGTACGCCAACGGAAACACCATGGAAGCCAACACACAACTCAATGAACGCCGCCTGGCCGATGCCTGGGAAGAGCTGCACACCCATGCCAACAAAGGCAACCCGCTGTTGGCCGATTCCAATCGCATGGCTTTTGCCGACCCTGAATTCTTGTTCCGGCGCGAGACCCGGGGCATCCGCTTTCAGCTCGAAATGCTCAAGCCCGACCTGGGCCAGACGCACCAGGGCATTGAAAACACCATCGTGGTCTACGGCAGTGCACGCTTTGTGGCCCCGGACGAAGCAGCCAGCCAACTGGCAGACGCCCGGGCCAGCGGCGACGCCCAGCGTTTGGCGGTGGCGGAGCGGGCCGTTCGCAACGCGCACTATTACGACCAGGCGCGCCTGTTCGCACGGCTGGTGGCCGAGCACAGCAAGCAGCAGGAGCCGGTAAACCGCCTCTACATCTGCACTGGCGGTGGCCCCGGCATCATGGAAGCAGCCAATCGCGGCGCCCACGATGCCGGCGCCCCCAACATCGGCCTGAACATTGCCCTGCCCCACGAACAGGGCGGCAACCGCTTCATCACGCCCTCGCTGAGCTTCAAGTTCCACTACTTCGCACTGCGCAAAATGCACTTCATGATGCGTGCCAAGGCCCTGGTGGCTTTCCCCGGAGGGTTCGGCACACTGGATGAACTGTTCGAAGTGCTGACCCTGGTGCAAACCGGCAAGACCAAACCGGTCCCGATCGTGCTGTTTGGCACACAATTCTGGAGCCGCCTGATCAACTTCGATGTACTGGTCGAAGAAGGAACCATCTCGGCCGACGACCGCAAACTGTTCCATTACACCGATGACCCCCAAGAGGCGTGGGGGCTTGTCAAGACGTTTTATCAGCTCTAGTCTTACTGTGTCGTCAGAATCCAGGCCTCATCTGAACATCTTCAAGCAGGAGGTGAGCCTTGATGGACGACGATCTGCTACTTGAAGATGTTCAGATGAGGCCTGGATTCGAATGACACAGTAAGACTGGTCCCTCCCTTGCCACTCAAGGGCAAGGTGCCGTTTTCATGCCGATTCTTGCCTTCTCAGCAAAGGAGGATGATTCACCGGCGTGAGCGCCCCGCGGCCGTCAAAAAAGGCAATCAGGTTGTCCGCAGCCAGGTTTGCCATGGCCTGGCGGGTGCGCACCGTGGCGCTGGCGATGTGCGGCGTCAGAACAACGTTGTGCAAGGCCAGCAAGTCCGGGTGCACCCGGGGCTCACCCTCGAACACATCCAGCCCGGCGGCCGCGATGCGGCGCTCGCGCAGGGCAGCGGCCAGCGCAACGTCGTCGACGATGCCACCGCGGGCAATGTTGACCAGCGTCGCCGTGGGTTGCATGAGGGCAAGCTCGCGCGCACCGATGGTGTGGTGCGCTTCAGGCGTATAGGGCAGCACCAGGACCACGTGGTCAGACGTGCGCAGCAGTTCGTCTTTTGATACGTAGCGGGCCTTGCATTCGGCCTCCAGTGCATCGGGCAGGCGCGAACGGTTGTGGTACTGCACCTCCATGCCAAAGCCGTGCGCACCGCGCCGGGCAATGCCCTGCCCGATACGCCCCATGCCGATAATGCCCAGCCGGCTGCCATGGATTTCCGCACCAGCGAACATGTCATAGCGCCACTGCGTCCAGCGACCGCCACGCAGGAAATGCTCGCTTTCGGTGATGCGGCGCGCTGCGGCCATCAGCAGCGAAAAACCGAAGTCGGCCGTGGTTTCGGTGAGCACATCTGGCGTGTTGGTGCCTTGCACACCAGCAGCCGTCATCGCATCAAGGTCGAAGTTGTTGTAGCCCACAGCCATGTTGGCAACGATGCACAGTTGCGGGCAGGTCGCCAGCAAGGCAGCATCGATGCGCTGGCCCCCCGTGGTCAATGCCCCGACCTTGCCCTGCAGGCGCCGCGCCAGCTCGTGCGGCGCCCAATCCCGGTCGTCGGCGTTGGCTTCGACGTTGAAATGCTGCGCCAGTTTGTCCAGTACCTTCGGAAAAATGGCCCGTGCAACCAGGATCGAGGGCTTGCTCATGGTGACGATTACTCTCTCAACGGAACCAGATAAAGGTGATCAGCACGAACAACGGCACCAGAATGCCGAACGACCAGAGCATGTAGCCAAAGAAGCTCGGCATTTTCACGCCACGGTCTTCGGCAATCGCCTTGACCATGAGATTGGGTGCGTTGCCGATGTAGGTGTTGGCCCCCATGAAGACAGCGCCTGCCGAGATGGCGGCCAGTGTGGGCGCCATCGTGGTCATCAGTGTGGCGGGGTCACCGCCTGCTGTGTTGAAGAACACCAGGTACGTGGGTGCGTTGTCCAGGAACGATGAAAGGATGCCTGTCGCCCAGAAATACATGGCCGGGTCGGGTGAACCATCAGGACGGGTCACCGCACTGACAATGGCGCCAAATGGTCCGTCAACGCCCGCCTTGAGCATGGCGATCACAGGAATGATGGTCAGAAAGATGCCTGCAAACAGTTTGGCCACCTCTTGCATCGGAGCCCATCCGAACTGGTTGCTGTCATGTACAGACTTGGGCGTCAGCCACAGGGATAGCCCGGTCACGATAAGCAGGCCGACATCGCGCACGATACCCGGCAGGCCCACATCGGTGCCAGCGATGTTGAACACCACCGGCGATTTCCAGAAGCCGCTGAGCAGAACGAGCGCCACCACCATGCCCAGCAGGGCAAAGTTGACCTTGCCATCAAAGCCGATGGAACGCGTGTCCGGTGTCGGATCGCGCGGCAGCATCTCTTCACGGTGGCGATAGAACCACGAATCGATCGCATAGAACAAAGCCAGCAGTACCAACAGCATGAACAAGGTCTCGGGGAAGATGTGGGCCAGGGTCCAGAAAAAATCAATTCCCTTCAAAAAACCCAGGAAAAGGGGAGGATCACCCAAGGGCGTCAACGATCCGCCCACGTTCGAGACAATGAAAATAAAAAAGATCACCACGTGGGCTTTGTGAACCCGATTGTCATTGGCCCGAATCAGCGGGCGAATCAACAGCATGGACGCCCCGGTGGTTCCCATGAAGCTTGCCAGCACAGCGCCAAGAGCCAACAGAGTGGTGTTGAGCGCAGGGCTGCCATGCAGGTTGCCACGGATGTAAATGCCACCCGCCACAGTGAACAGGGCCGTCAGCAAAATCACGAAAGGCAGGTATTCCGCAAGCAAGGCATGCACAAGACTGACCCAGGCCATCCCCGGGCCGAAGGTCAACGCAAAAGGCGCCAGAAAAAGCAACCCCCAGGCCGCAGCCACCTTGCCAAAATGGTGATGCCAGAAGATCGGAGCCAGCAGCGGCATGACGGCAATCGACAACAGGATGCCTGCAAAAGGAATGCCCCACCACAGGGGCAAGGCACTGCCATCAATGTCTGCAGCCAGTGCCAGGCATGGCATGGCACCCAGCAGCACAAAAGTCAGCCAGCGAAACGGTTTCATGGGTTGTCTCCCTCTCTTGATGGATGGTACGGTCATGCGTCGACGCATCCCAAGCACCTGGAGCGCGAAACCAGCAGCCGGCCGGCGCCGCTGCAGGCACGGCAACAGGCGTGGAGCCAAAGTGTAGGCCAGGATCCACCGGTACTCGCCATGCCCACAGGGCAAGGAGAGACCGAAATCCTGGTGTCAGGGAAGCCGGTTAGGGGTGGCTGCCCGGCCCCTGAAGGGTGCGAAGACTGCTTAGACGCAGACCTGCAGATGCTCCAGCACCGAGCGCAAAGGCGCCGGCACGGGCATCGGGCGGCGGGAGGCACGATCCACGTAAACATGCACGAAATGTCCACAAGCCGCCGCGAAGGCCTCCCCGGCGGCAAAAAGACCCACCTCGTAGCGCACACTTGAAGAACCGATGCGGGCCACCCGGATACCGGCCTCCACCGTCTGCGGAAAGGCCAGCGGCGCAAAATAGTTGCACTGCGTTTCGATGACCAGGCCAATGGTCTGCCCCGCGTGGATGTCGAGCACGCCTTGCTCGATCAAATAGGCATTGACTGCGGTATCAAACCAACTGTAATAAACCACATTGTTGACATGCCCGTAGACATCGTTGTCCATCCATCGTGTGCTGATGGAACGAAACGCACGGTAGGCGCTGCGCGGCTGCGGGGCCGGGCGTGTGGAGGGAGATGCATCATTCATGGAACCCCATTGTGCCTTCGTCCACAGACTCGCGTCCTTCGGGCAGTCACCTTGGTGAATGGCGTGCAGGGCTCCCCATGCGATGGCAACAGTCTGTAAAGAAACCCGTCAAATTGCTGCATTGCAACAAAAACGCTTGCAATCTTCAGATAAGCCCGTAGAATTCTCTCCATGCTGCACTGCAACATACCTTCAACGGGGATGGTCAGAGCAGATGTCTGCAACCCTGAGATTCTTCAGGCACCCACTTTTTAGGAGATACGACATGTCGCTGACCGCTGAACAAATCCTGGCCGCCCACAAGGCCAACATTGAAACCCTCTTCGGCCTGACCAGCAAGGCTTTTGAAGGCGTCGAAAAATTGGTGGAACTGAACGTCACCGCCTCGCGCGCTGCACTTTCGGAAGCTGCCAGCCACTCGCAAGCCGTTCTGAGCGTCAAGGACGTTCAGGAACTGATGGCACTGCAGGCAGGCCTGCTCCAACCCCTGGCCGAGAAGACTGCTTCGTACAGCCGCCACCTGTTCGACATCGCATCGGGCACCGGTAGTGAGTTCACCAAAGCCGTCGAAGCCAAGACCTCGGAAGCCCAGAAGAACTTCACCAGCTTGGTCGATTCGGCTGCCAAAAATGCGCCCGCCGGCTCTGAAACCGCTGTGGCCGTGATGAAGAGCGCCGTTTCGGCTGCCAACAACGCTTTTGAATCGGTTCAAAAGGCCGTCAAGCAGGCAACCGACGCTGCCGAAGCCAACTTCAACGCCGTTGCCGCCTCGGCAGCAGACGCTGCCAAATCGGCCACCCCCCGCAAGCGCTGAACAACTTTTGCCTGGGCCTGGCACTCTGGATACATCGAGGGTTTTCCCTTATGATTTAGCCAGTGTTCTGCACCAGAGCTTTTCAGTTGTCTCCTTGGATCCTTTTGAAACCTCTGTTTCCTGGATCTTTTCAAGCCCGGTCCTGCACCGGGCTTTTTTTCGACCATGCGCTGCACTGTTCAACGATTTGGTCTGCGGTCGTCAGAAATGGGGAATAAGATATTTATTGCGAATGGTTCGCGTTTGTTTTATCATTGAGCTATTCTTAGCCTTGAAAAACCACCTCCATGTCCAAGTTGATCAAAGCCCTGCTTTCCTGCTGCATTGTGTCCGCTACCTCGTGGGCCGCACTGGCCCAAACGCAGGTCGTCAACCTTTATTCTGCGCGCCACTACTCTACCGACGAGGCGCTGTACAGCAACTTCACTAAAACCACTGGAATCAAGATCAACCGGGTGGACGCAGACGATGCAGGCATTTTGTCCCGTCTCAAAGCAGAGGGCAGCGCATCACCAGCCGATGTCATCCTGCTGGTGGATGCGGCACGCCTCTACAAGGGCGAAGTCGACGGGCTGTTCAGGCCCATTCAGTCCAAGGTGCTTAACGACGCCATCCCCGCGCACCTGCGCGGCACACCTGCGACCGATGGTGGCATTGCGTGGTTTGGGCTTTCCACCCGTGCGAGGCTCGTCGTCTACAACAAGATCAAGGTTCAAAAAGACGACGTGGATACCTACGAAGAATTAGGTGACCCCAAGAACAAAGGCAAACTCTGCATCCGCACCGGTTCGCACCCTTACAACCTGAGTCTTTTCGGTGCAGTGACCGAGCATCTCGGCGAGCAGAAAACAGAGGCCTGGCTCAAGGGCTTGGCAAGCAACCTGGCGCGCGCACCCAAAGGCGGTGATACCGACCAGATCAAAGCCGTTGCCGCTGGAGAATGCGATATTGCCGTCACTAACAGCTATTACCTGGCTCGCCTGATGCGGTCGACCAGGCCCGAAGATGTGGCTGTAGTCAACAAGCTGGGGGTGGCGTTTCCCAACCAGCAATCCTGGGGAACTCACATGAACATTGCGGGTGGCGCTGTAGCGCGTCACGCCAAAAACCAGGCCAATGCCATTCGTTTTCTTGAATACCTGGCCAGTGCCGAGGCACAAAACTACTTTGCCAACGGCAACAATGAATGGCCGGCAGCCAATGGCGTGAACCCAGAGAACCCCGCCCTCAAGGCCATGACGGGAGGCGCACCGTTCAAAAGTGAAACCATTCCGATCAGCGCTGTTGGCGCCAACGTGACCAAGGTCCAGCAGATGCTCGATCGGGTAGGTTTCAAGTAATTTCTCAAGTCCGCTCCCCCGCAGGGGAACCACCTTCGTGACAGCATGCCCGGCGACGACCGGGCATTTTTCTGTACGGAACATCGGCCATAATTGACGCAAACGTCAACATCAATCAAGGAGATTCCTCATGGAAATTAAGGGCAAGGTATTCATCGTGACCGGCGGCGCTTCGGGCCTGGGCGAAGGAACGGCGCGCATGCTGGCGGCACTCGGCGGTACGGTGGTCATTGCCGACATGCAGGCAGAAAAAGGCGAAGCGGTGGCCCGCGAAATCGGTGGAGCGTTCGTTAAGTGCGACGTGAGCAGCGAAGCAGACGGCCAGGCGGTGGTGGCCCAGGCGGTTGCGATGGGCAAGCTCATGGGCTTGGTCAATTGCGCTGGCATCGCACCCGCTGAAAAGACAGTGGGCAAGAACGGTGCCCATGCACTTTCAGTGTTCAGCAAGACCATCGGCGTCAACCTCATCGGCACCTTCAACATGATTCGCCTGGCCGCTGAAGCCATGTGCAAGAACGACCCCGAACCCACCGGTGAACGCGGAGTGATGATTTCCACTGCCAGCGTGGCAGCTTACGATGGCCAGATCGGCCAGGCTGCTTATAGCGCCTCGAAGGGTGGCGTGGTGGGTATGACGCTACCCATTGCGCGCGATCTGGCGCGCAACGGCATCCGCAACATGACCATCGCCCCAGGGATCTTTGGTACGCCCATGCTGTTCGGCATGCCCAAGGAAGTGCAGGACGCGCTTGCCGCAGGCGTTCCCTTCCCCAGCCGCCTGGGCACGCCGCAGGACTACGCCAAGCTGGTTCAGCACATCTTCGAGAACGACATGCTCAACGGTGAAGTGATCCGCTTGGACGGTGCCATTCGACTCGCTCCTCGCTGAACGTAAAAATTTTGCTGTTTTTTCGAAGCAACCAACGCTTACTTCATGAGCGCTGGAAGCCAAAAAGCCCTGAAACTCTATGAGTGCAGGGCTTTTTTGTGTGTACGGACCTGAAACCCGTGGGTGGTGTGGCCTGCGGCTATCAGACAAAGAAAAGGAGCAAAAACCCATTTTCATTCGGACACAACCCGCGAAGAGCGCCACCCAGACCCTCTGGTTTGAACAGCAAAAAAAATCCACCAGTCGTATTCTGACTGGTGGATTTTTTAATCTGGCGGAGTGGACGGGACTCGAACCCGCGACCCCCGGCGTGACAGGCCGGTATTCTAACCAACTGAACTACCACTCCTGGCAGGCAGCTTTTGCTCGCATTCTTCACACGAGCCAAGCGCTACAACTTGGCGACCCCACGGGGATTCGAACCCCGGTACTCACCGTGAAAGGGTGATGTCCTAGGCCTCTAGACGATGGGGTCAAAACCTTGGAACTAACCGTTCTCAAACTTCAGATTGGTGGAGGTAAACGGGATCGAACCGATGACCTCTTGCATGCCATGCAAGCGCTCTCCCAGCTGAGCTATACCCCCACAATCGAGCAATTTCATTCTAGTGAATGTCGTTGCTGTCTGAGCCTCAGATTATAGGCCGATTTTTCAGCGGTTTCGCAAACGCGCCGTAACTTTTTCACGTCCGAGCAATTCGAGCACCGCATCGACCGAGGGCGTGTGCGGCGTACCGGCCGCCAGCACGCGTACCGGCATGGCCAGTTGCGGCATCTTCAGGCCCTGTGCAGCCAGCACTTCCTTGATGGCCGCGGCAATCGACGCCTTGTCCCACGCGCAGGCCTGCAACGCATCGGCCAGCGCATCAAGTGCCGGGCCAACCGCGGAGGTGACATGCTTTTCGCGGTCTTCCTGCGAGGGCATGACCGCATCGCCATAAAACACCATGGCCCAGTCCGCCAGGGCCACGGTGGTATCGCAGCGGTCCTTGAACAGCGCGCAGAGACGGGGCAGCCGGCCATCAGCCACCACCGCTGCGTTGACCCCGCGCTTTTCCAGCAACGGAGCCACGATAGCAGCCAGCGCATCGTCGTCCAGGGCCTTGAGGTGCTGGGCGTTCACCCAGCGCAGCTTGGCTTCGTCGAACTGTGCTGCGCTGCGCCCCAGATGATCGAGGTTGAACCATTGCAGGAATTGCTCACGCGAGAAGATCTCGTCGTCGCCGTGGCTCCAACCCAGACGCGCCAGGTAGTTCACCATGGCATCGGGCAGGTAGCCTTCGTCGCGGTATTGCGTCACTGGCTTGGCGCCATTGCGCTTGCTCATCTTCTCGCCCTGCTCGTTGAGCACGGTGGGCAGGTGGGCGTAGACGGGCGGCTCCTGGCCCAGCGCACGGAAGATATTGATCTGGCGCGGCGTGTTGTTCACATGGTCGTCGCCGCGGATCACGTGGGTGATCTGCATGTCGATATCGTCCACCACCACGCAGAAGTTGTAGGTGGGAGTGCCGTCCGGGCGTGCAATCACGAGGTCGTCCAACTCATCATTGCGGATCTCGATGCGGCCCTTGACCTTGTCGTCCCAGGCCACCACACCACCCTGCGGGTTCTTGAAGCGCAGCACCGGCTGCACTCCCTCGGGAACAGGAGGCAACTGCTTGCCGGGCTCGGGGCGCCAGGTACCGTCGTAGCGCGGCTTTTCCTTGGCGGCCATCTGCTGTTCGCGCAGGGCGTCGAGTTCGACCACGCTCATGTAGCAGGGATAGACATGCCCGGCCGCCTGCAGCTGCGCCAGCACTTCCTTGTAACGGTCCATGCGCTGCATCTGGTAGAACGGGCCCTCATCGGGGTCCATGTTCAGCCAGTGCATGCTTTCAAGGATCACATCGACGGCGGCCTGCGTGGAGCGCTCCACGTCAGTGTCCTCGATGCGCAGGATGAAGTCGCCGCCCGTGGCGCGCGCGAAAGCCCATGGATAGAGTGCCGAGCGGATGTTGCCCAGGTGGATGAAGCCCGTGGGTGACGGAGCAAAGCGGGTGCGCACGCGCGCGGTGGTTTTTTTGGATTCTGCGTTCATGTCAGGGAGTCCAGACCCCGTGCGAGGTCGGTCTTCAGGTCGTCAATGTGCTCCAGGCCCACGGCCACGCGGACCAGCCCCTGGCCAAGGCCAGCCGACTGGCGTTGCTCTTCGGAAAGACGCCCGTGCGAGGTGCTTGCGGGGTGGGTGATGGTGGTCTTGGTATCGCCCAGGTTGGCGGTGATGCTGCACACCCGCGTGCTGTCGATGACATGGAACGCCCGCGCGCGACCCGAGGTGGGGTCACTGGAGCGCACGTCGAACGACAGCACGGCACCGCCCAGACCCGACTGCTGGCGCATGGCCAGCGCGTGCTGCGGGTGCGACGCGAGGCCGGGATAATAGACACGCGCCACCTGCGGGTGCGCCTCCAGCCAGGTGGCCAGTTGCAGAGCATTGGCGCTTTGGGCCTGCATGCGGATGTTCAGGGTTTCCAGGCCCTTGAGCACCACCCAGGCATTGAACGGCGAGAGGTTCATGCCGGCGCTGCGGATCAGCGGGGCCAGCTTGTCGTCAATGATGGTGCGCGGGCCGCACACGGCTCCGGCCATCACCCGGCCCTGGCCATCAAGGAACTTGGTTCCCGAATGGATGACCAGATCGGCCCCTAGGCTGGCCGGGCGCTGCAGCGCGGGAGAGGCGAAGCAGTTGTCTACGGCCAGCAGAACACCCGCAGCGTGCGCAATGTCGGCCAATTCGCGGATGTCGCACAGATCGGTCAGCGGATTGGTGGGCGTCTCGGCGAACAGAAGGCGCGTCTCCGGGCGCAGCGCGGCCTTCCAGGCTGCAGTGTCGGTTTGCGGCACGAAGCTGGACTGCACGCCGAAACGCGCGAACTCGCTGCCGATGAGCTTGATCGTGGAGCCGAACATCGACTGCGAACAGATCACATGATCGCCGGCCTTGAGCAGGCCCAGGCACATCAGCAGGATCGCGGACATGCCGCTGGACGTGCCGATGGCAGTTTCCGTGCCTTCGAGGGCCGCCAGGCGTTGTTCGAAGCTCGTGACCGTGGGGTTGGAAGTGCGCGAGTAGGTGTAGCCTTCTTCCTCGCCCGCAAAACGGCGGGCGGCCGTTGCAGCGTCAGGCTGAACAAAGCTGCTCGTGAGGTAGAGCGCCTCGGAGTTCTCACCGTAGACGCTGCGCGGCACAGCCTGGCGCACGGCCAGCGTGTCAGGGTGCAGGCCTTCCGGCAATTCGTGGCTCATGAATCAAAACCTTTGCGTTGGGTGGTGGCAGATAACAGGTGGCGAAACGGCAATTTCAGCTTTCCTGGGCGTTGGGCAGGGACAAGCGGGAGGTGTCTTCATCCCCCTCGTCTCCGCCATTGCGGCCTTCATTGAGTTGTGCAATGCCGTCGGCCGTGATGTCGCCCGTGACGTATACACCGTCAAAGCATGACGCGTCGAAGCCAACGATGGCGGCATTGAGCGAACCGATGGCCTTTTTCATGGCATCGACGTCCTGGTAGATCAGCGCATCGCAGCCGATGATCTGGCGAATTTCCTCCACGGAGCGGCTATGCGCCACCAGCTCGCTGCTCGTGGGCATGTCGATGCCGTAGACGTTGGGGTAGCGCACGGGTGGCGCGGCGCTCGCCAGATACACCTTGCGCGCACCCGCATCGCGCGCCATCTGCACGATTTCGCGGCTGGTGGTGCCGCGCACGATGGAGTCGTCCACCAGCAGCACATTGCGCCCCTTGAACTCGCTGCCGATCACATTGAGCTTCTGGCGCACGGATTTTTTGCGCACGCCCTGGCCCGGCATGATGAAGGTGCGGCCCACATAGCGGTTTTTGACGAAACCCTCGCGATACGGGAGGCCGAGCAGCTGCGCCAGCTGCATGGCGCTCGGACGGCTCGACTCCGGAATGGGCACCACTACATCGATCTCGCTCGGCGGAACGGTGGAAACCACCCGCTTGGCCAGCGTCTGGCCCAGGTTGAGTCGCGCCTGGTATACCGAGATGCCGTCCATAACCGAGTCCGGACGGGCCAGGTACACGTACTCGAAAATGCACGGGCTGAGCTGGGGTGCTGCGGCGCACTGCTGCGCGGCGACCTTGCCATCCAGTCCAATGAACACGGCTTCGCCGGGCTGGATGTCGCGCTCGAACACATGGCCCGTGCCTTCCAGGGCCACCGACTCGCTGGCCAGCATCACCGTGCCATCGGGGCTGCGGCCGATGCACAGCGGGCGAATGCCATACGGGTCACGGAAGGCCAGCACGCCATGTCCGGCGATGAGCGCGATCACCGCATACGAACCCCGGATGCGCTTGTGCACGGCCTGTACGGCCGCAAACACATCCTGCGGCTGCAATGCCTTGCCACGGGTCGCCTTGTCCAGTTCGTCGGCCAGCACGTTGAGCAAGACTTCCGAATCGCTCTCGGTGTTGATATGGCGGTGATCGGTGTTGAACAGATCGGCCTTGAGCGACTGCGCATTGGTCAGGTTGCCGTTGTGCACGAGCACGATGCCAAAGGGCGCATTGACGTAGAAGGGCTGCGCTTCTTCCTCGCTGGCCGCATTGCCGGCTGTGGGGTAACGCACCTGCCCCAGACCACAGCTACCGGGCAGCGCCCGCATGTTGCGGGTGCGGAACACGTCCTTCACCATGCCCTTGGCCTTGTGCATGAAGAACTTGCGCCCCTGCTGCGTGGCAATTCCGGCTGCATCCTGGCCGCGGTGCTGCAGCAGCAGCAACGCGTCATAAATCAACTGATTGACAGGAGACGTGCTGATGACGCCAACGATTCCACACATATGTATTCCATCCATTTGCGGGACCCGTCCCGCATCGCACCACTACGCTGGAGGGCCGGGCACAGGCCCATCCATCCACTCCATCCATCGATTCACGCCGGAAGATGTTTCCCCAATTCCTGCGGCAACACCGGCTTCAACTCGTTGAGAACGCCCGACAACAGCGCCGCCCCCCGGGATTCCTGCCACCAAGCGGCCTCGTGGAGTTGCGTCAGACCCGCCATCACCACCAGCACCAACAGCACAACGACGCCGCGCAGCACGCCAAACGCGGCCCCCAGCGTGCGATCGACCGGCCGCAGGCCCACAGCCTCCACCAGTTTTTTGCCCAGCCACGCCAGGAAGCCACAGGCAAAAATGGCCACAACGAACACCAGGATGAACCCTGCGGCATACCGCACCGTCTCCTGTGCTCCGTCCATTGGCAACCATGCCGCAGCGTCCGCCGCAAACCACTGCGCCACCAAAAAAGCCACCACCCAGCCCGCCAGCGACAACACCTCGTAGACCAGCCCGCGCCATGCCCCTATCAGCATGGACGCCAGCAACAGGGCCACAAAAATCCAGTCAAGGGCTGCCATGCAAAGGCCATCCGGTTCACAGCAACAAAATCGACACCGGCAAGTTCAGCCCCTTGATGCGCGCCGCAGCCTTCTCGGCCTCGGCCTTGCCGTCAAACGGCCCCACACGCACCCGGATGCGCTTGCCGTCCGGGGT